>NZ_CP032616.1:2400000-2745000 GCF_003626975.1 Pseudomonas sp. DY-1
GCGCCACTGGAACTCGATCCCCTGCCCCGCTACTTGTTCGCGCTCTTTGCGGATCTGCTTGCGCTTGCGTGAACTCAACGCGTCGAGGAAATCCTGGAAATCCCGGTACCCGTGGTTGCGCCAGTGAAACTGGCAACCCAAGCGCTCCAACCAGCCTTCGCGCCCGCGCAAATGGTGGTCGGCAAAAGAGTCGGTGAAGTTGATATGCAGTCCGGACAAATTGTCAGTGGCTACATCGACGACTACCGCATCAAGCAGTTCGCTCGCTGCGGCGTCATTCACCGCCAGCACGCGCGCGCCTCCCACCGGGGTAAAGGGCACGGCCGCTAACAACTTGGGGTAATAGGGGATGCCCGCGCGCTGGCAGGCATCGGCCCAGGCCCAGTCGAATACGTATTCGCCATAGGAATGGCTCTTCAGGTAAGCCGGCAACGCGGCACGCAACTCGCCCTTCGATCCGCGCAGCAAGTGGTGGGCAGGATGCCATCCGCTGCGACCACCCACGCTGCCGCTTTCTTCAAGGGTGGATAAAAAGGCGTGGCGCACGAATGGCTGATCGTCCGGCAGAAGGGCATCCCACTGCTGCGGGTCGAGTTCATTGAGGCGGGAAAGGGGCTGGATCGACATGGCGCCAGTCTGGCGCGGGCTGCGGAGGAAGAAAAGTGGGGACAAAAAAATGGGCGACCGAAGTCGCCCGAGGTGCCTTGCGTGCCTGTAAACCCAGAAAACTCAACGCGGCTTGCGTTTGTGCGAGTCCTTCCAGATGAAGTAACCAACACCGGCGAAGAAAGCGACCATGAGACCGACGGTGCCTATACCGGCGAGAACCACTGTATCGACGAACATGATCTGCCTCCTGCGTTGTGGCGTTGTTGCTTCGATGGGTTCAAGTTACCCGCACGGCAGGGAGGAGAAATTGATCTGGATCAATAGCCCTGGAGCGCCCGCGGCAAGCCTGCCAGGGCACTGATCCAAGTCAATTTTCGGAGCATCTGGCAGGAAGCGGGAGGGGCAAAACGAACAGTGGGAGCGAATTCATTCGCGAATGAATTCGCTCCCACAATGGGCAGGAAAAGGAGCGGTTCTCAGCGTTTCTTCGGTTTCTTCGGCTTCTTGCCCTTGGACAGTGGCATGGCTTGTTCGAAGGCCTTGCGCATGTCGTTCAGACGCTTGTCGTGGACGTCATGGATGCGCTTGTCGCGCTCGGCGCCGAAATCGATCAGGTTGTCGTCGTTGCTCATCAGCGAATCCATCGGAAGGTGAGGTTGAGACGGGGGGCGCAAGCGGTACGGGTCTTCGCCACCTGGTGCTGCCAATGATGCTGTGTCGGCCCACTCATGACCAGTAGTGCGCCATGGCCAAGTTCCAGGGAATGTTCGATGCGATTGCCACCCTTGCGCCGCAGGTCGAAGCGACGGGTGCCGCCCAGGTTGAGCGAGGCGACCAACGGATTGCGGCCAAGCTCGGGCTCGTCATCGCTGTGCCAGCCCATGGAGTCCTGACCGTCACGATAGTAGTTGAGCAGCACGCCATTCAGGGGCTGCCCCACCGCCGCCACGATCCGCGCGCGAATCTCCGCCAGCAACGGCGTCCAGGGCAGCGGCTCGTGGGTCAGGCCGGAATAGCGGTAGCTGGCCTCGGCATCACCGTACCAGGCCACCAATCGGGGAACCGGATAAAAGCGGCCATGCAGATGAACCTGTGGCTGCTCCCAGGCAGTCTCGGCCACCAAACGCGCCAGCCAGTCACTGGCCACGTCCGGAGAAAGGAAGTGTGGCTCGTAGTGCAGCTCGGCGTTTGGCAACTGAAGGGGAATATCGTCGAACAGATCCACCGGTATAGGCTTCAGGAATCAAGACGCCTCATTTTGCGCGCCTCAGACCTCCACATCCACCCATAGCCCCTGACGTGGCAGCTCCTGGAGAACGGCCTGATCTTCCTCGGCGACCTCTCCGGCCGCCAGTTCCTGGGGCGAATAACCTCTCCGCTGACGACGACGCTGCTCTTCGCGCAGCAGTTCCTCGGCCTCCTGGGGATGGCGCTTGTCCAGGCCCACGGCGCTTTCCTGCGCACTCTCCTGCATGGGAGTGACGGGCGCGATGTCAGGACGCGGCTTGACCACGTCCTGTTGGGCCGTGACGGGGACCAGGCCCTGCGGAATGGGTGGCAACATGATCGCGCCCTCCTTTGGTCAGTCTGTCGGCCACTTGGGGGGTTTCTTTACCGGCGCTCGCTAAACTTCTGCGGATATACGGCCCGTATCCGGCGTCGCCCTGCGCCTTCGGTTCCGTTAACATACGCGGCTTTTTTCAATTCAGGGAGACACGCATGGCGCAGCAGTATCAACCGGGGCAACGCTGGATCAGTGACAGCGAAGCAGAGCTTGGGCTCGGAACCATCCTGACATCGGATGGCCGGCTGCTCACCGTGCTCTACCCGGCCACTGGCGAGACCCGCCAGTACGCGCTGCGCAATGCGCCGCTGACCCGCGTGCGCTTCGCTCCGGGCGACGAGATCACCCACTTCGACGGCTGGAAGCTCAATGTCCAGGAAGTCGAAGATATCGATGGGCTGTTGATCTATCACGGCATCACTGCCCAGAACGAACCTCGCATCCTCCCGGAAACCCAGCTGAACAACTTCATCCAGTTCCGCCTGGCCAACGATCGCCTGTTCGCCGGGCAGATCGACCCGCACAAGTGGTTCGCCCTGCGCTACCACACGCTGGAACACCGCTCGCGCCTGCTGCAATCCTCCCTCTGGGGTCTGTCCGGCGCCCGCGCCCAGCCGATCGCCCACCAGTTGCACATTGCTCGTGAGGTAGCCGACCGCGTTGCGCCGCGCGTACTGCTGGCCGACGAAGTAGGCCTGGGCAAGACCATCGAAGCCGGCCTCGTCATCCACCGCCAGCTCATCTCCGGCCGCGCCAGCCGGGTACTGATCCTGGTACCGGAGAACCTCCAGCACCAATGGCTGGTAGAAATGCGCCGTCGCTTCAACCTGCAGGTCGCCCTGTTCGATGCCGAACGCTTCGCCGAGAGCGATGCCAGCAACCCCTTCGAAGACAGCCAGTTGGCTCTCGTGTCCCTGGAGTGGCTCAAGAGCAGCGACCGCGCCCAGGATGCAGCCTTTGCCGCCGGCTGGGACCTGCTGGTCGTCGACGAAGCGCACCACCTGGTGTGGCATCCGGAGCAGGCCAGCCCTGAGTACCGTCTTGTGGAGCAATTGGCCGAGGTCATCCCCGGTGTCCTGCTGCTCACCGCCACCCCGGAACAGCTGGGTCTGGAAAGCCACTTCGCGCGCCTGAGACTGCTGGACCCGAGCCGTTTCCACGACCTGGAGGCCTTCCGTGCGGAAAGCGCCAACTATCGCCAGGTGGCCGAAGCCGTCCAGGAACTGCTGGACCAGGGCCGCCTGAGCGCCAAGGCCGAAGCAACCATCAAGGGCTTCCTCGGCGAAGAAGGCGAAGGTCTGCTGCACGCCCTTGCCGGTGGCGACGAAGAAGCCGCACCACGCCTGGTGCGCGAGTTGCTCGACCGTCATGGCACTGGCCGCGTGCTGTTCCGCAACACCCGCGCCGCCGTGCAGGGCTTCCCCGAGCGCCAGCTGCACCCCTACCCGCTGCCCAACCCGGTCGAGTACATGGAGCTGCCTATCGGCGAGCACCCTGATCTCTACCCGGAAGTCAGCTTCCAGTCCCAGCAGGACAACAGCGACGAAACCGAACGCTGGTGGCGCTTCGATCCGCGCGTCGAATGGCTCATCGACACCCTGAAGATGCTGAAGAAGTTCAAGGTGCTGGTGATCTGTGCCCACGCGGAAACCGCCCTGGACCTGGAAGACGCGCTGCGCGTGCGCTCCGGCATCCCGGCTACCGTATTCCACGAAGGCATGAGTATCCTCGAGCGCGATCGCGCCGCCGCCTACTTCGCGGACGAGGAATTCGGTGCCCAGGTGCTGATCTGCTCTGAAATCGGCTCCGAGGGCCGCAACTTCCAGTTCGCCCATCATCTGGTGCTGTTCGACCTGCCGGCCCATCCGGACCTGCTGGAACAACGCATCGGCCGCCTCGACCGGATCGGCCAGAAACACACCATCCAACTCCATGTGCCCTATCTGGAAACCAGTCCGCAGGAGCGCCTGTTCCAGTGGTACCACC
Source organism: Pseudomonas sp. DY-1 (assembly GCF_003626975.1). Taxonomy (NCBI): domain Bacteria; kingdom Pseudomonadati; phylum Pseudomonadota; class Gammaproteobacteria; order Pseudomonadales; family Pseudomonadaceae; genus Pseudomonas; species Pseudomonas sp. DY-1. Next base: position 2,404,160 of record NZ_CP032616.1, read on the forward strand.
AGGCATTGAACGCCTTCCTCGCCACCTGCCCTACCGGCAGCGCCATCCAGCACAAGTTCGGACCGCGTCTGCTGCCGATGCTCGAAGGGGGTGATGACAGCGCCTGGGATGCCCTGGTGAGCGAAGCCGAAGCCGAGCGCAAACGCCTGGAAGGTGAAATGCACAACGGCCGCGACCGCTTGCTGGAACTCAACTCCGGTGGTGCCGGCGAAGGCGAGCGCCTGGTCGAGGACATTCTCGACCAGGACGACCAGTTCGCCCTGCCTCTTTATATGGAGTCTCTGTTCGAAGCCTTCGGTGTCGACAGTGAAGACCACTCCGAGAATGCTCTGGTGCTCAAGCCTGGCGAGAAGATGCTGGACGCCGGCTTCCCCCTCGGCGACGACGAAGGCGTGACCGTCACCTACGACCGCGACCAGGCCCTGTCCCGCGAGGACATGCAATTCCTCACCTGGGAACATCCCATGGTGCAGGGCGGCATGGACCTGGTGCTCTCCGGCTCCATGGGCAACACCGCGGTGGCGCTGATCAAGAACAAGGCGCTCAAGCCCGGCACCGTGCTGCTGGAACTGCTCTATGTCAGCGAAGCCGTCGCCCCGCGTGCCCTGCAACTGAGCCGCTTCCTGCCACCCAAGGCCCTGCGCTGCCTGCTGGATGGCAACGGTAACGACCTGGCGTCCAAGGTGGCCTTCGACACCCTCAACGACCAATTGGAAAGCGTGCCGCGCGGCAGCGCCAACAAATTCGTCCAGGCCCAGCGCGACGTGCTCGCAGCGCAAATCAACGCCGCCGAAGCCAAGATCGCCCCGCGCCATGCCGAGCGCGTTGCCGAAGCCAAGCGCCGTCTGAAGGCCGAACTGGACGAAGAACTGGCCCGCCTCACCGCACTTCGGGCGGTCAACCCGAGTGTGCGCGACAGCGAGCTGGAAGCCGTCCGCCACCAGCGTGACGAAGGCCAGCAACTGCTGGACAAGGCCGCGCTGCGATTGGAGTCGATCCGGGTGCTGGTAGCGGGGTAATTGGCCGGTCCACTCCCCCACAGGAGAGAACCCCACTAACAAGAAGGCCCGTAGAAATGCGGGCCTTCTTGCTTACGGAGTACTGTCAGGCCGCGGCTGCCACCATCCCCTGGCGCATGTTCGCCGCATCGCGCACGAAGCAGCGTGCCGCCTGGCACAGCGCCAGCATGGTCAGGGTGAGTGCCACCGGCACCAGGAACATTGCGTTATGCAGCCCCACGGCCTTGAACGTCTCGTTCATTTCGCTGGCACCGGCCGCCAGCATCGCCGCCTGGGAGTAATGGTCCGACAGCAGCCCCACCACTACCGGGCCGAGACCGCCGCCGAGCAGGTAGAGACCGGCAAAGAACAGCGCCATCGCGGTAGCCCGCAGGCGCGGCTCCACCACATCCTGGATGGCGGTGTAGACGCAGGTATAGAAGTTGTAGGCGAACAGCCAGCCCAGGCTGAACACTCCTACGAACAGGCCGATCTCGATGCGTCCGGCGAACAGGGCATAGCCAGTGCAGACAGCCGCCACCGCCATGCTGAATGCCGCCAGCAGAAGACGGCCACGTTCAGACTTCTGATGCACTTTATCCGCCACCCAGCCCCCCAGGGTCAGGCCAACCAATCCGGTCAGGCCGGTAATGATGCCGGTGGCGACTGCCGCCTGCTCGAGGGGCATCAGGAAGTAGCGCTGCAGCATCGGCACCATGAAGGAGTTGGTGGCGTAAGTGGCGAAGTTGTAGGTCAGGCCCGCAACGGTCAGCCACCAGAATGTGCGGATCGCCAGCACCCGGCGTAGCGGCTTGTCCATTGGGGTTGCAGTGGACACCTGCACAGCCTCGGCGGCGCCACGGGCAGGTTCCTTGATGAAGAACATGAAGATCGCCAGGATGATCCCTGGCACAGCGGCGATGAAGAACGGCGCACGCCAACTGTCGAAGGCCTTCACCATCGCACCGATGGTAAAGAACGCCAGCACCAGCCCCAGCGGCAAGCCCAGCATGAAGATGCCCATGGCACGGGCACGCTTGTGGGCGGGGAAAAGATCACCGATCAACGAGTTGGCAGCCGGCGCGTAGCTGGCCTCGCCAATGCCCACCCCCATGCGTACCAGCAGGAAGCTCCAGAAGTTCCAGGCCAGGCCGTTCACGGCCGTCAGGCCGCTCCACACCGCCAGGCCCCAGCCCATGATCTTCCTCCGCGCGCCAGTGTCGGCCATGCGTCCAAGCGGCACGCCAGCTATCGCATAAACCAGGGTGAAGGCAGTGCCGATCAAGCCCAGCTGGAAATCGCTCAGGCTCCACTCGTGGCGCACCGGCTCGATGATGATGGCCGGGATGGTCCGGTCGAAGAAATTGAAGAGGTTGGCCAGAAAAAGCAGGAAGAGCACGCGCCAGGCATTGGCCGCTTGAAGAGATTGCTGCATGAGTCGGTCTCGTTGTTGTTGTAAGGCGCCCGGATAACCGCAAGCCGGGGTCCAGGCTGCAATCTAGAGCGTGCGGCCGGCCACTGTCTGCGAAAATTCGTGGGATTTATGTAACCCGATGCTGCCGGGACGAACAGCCCTGCTGGCCGGTCATCCCTCGCGAACTACCGTTCAGCGCCAAGGTACGATCGTCTCAGGAAGCGGCCAACCGCTGGCTATACTGAAGGCACGGTGCCAGCAAGCACTCCCTCCCCCGAATATTCAATAGTCTGCATGGGAACGCCCTCTATGGACTGGCTGGGTCTGCGCTTCGGTACCGATCTTCCTGCGGACGGCCAGATCCTCCTGGCTTGCACCCATAACAGCTGGTTGGTGTTGCTGGCCTTCCTCGTCGCCTCAGGCGCCGGTTACTGCGCGTTCGACATGGCTGAACGAGTGGCCCATGCGCAGCAACCGGAAACCCGGCGGCGCTGGTGCTGGCTTGGGGCCTGGTGCCTTGGGGGCGGCATCTGGGCGATGCACTTCATCGCCATGCTGGCCTTCGAAGCGCCTATCACCATCGACTACGACATCCCCACCACCACGCTCTCGCTGGTCATGGTGGTTTCCGCCTCACTGGTGGGCATGTACACCCTCGGCCGGACCAACGTCGAACCCCGCCACTACCTCGCGGCGGCACTGGCAATCGGCCTTGGCATCACCCTAATGCACTACAGCGGCATGGCCGCGATCCGCTCGGTGGCGACCCAGTACTATCACCCCGTCATGGTCGTCGTATCTGTGGGTGTAGCCGTGGCCGCCAGCCTGGCTGCCATGCTGCTTTCCGCATTCTTCCGTGAGCGCAGCGAAGGCCACCAACTGCTGAAGATTCCCGCCAGCCTGGCCATGGGCGGCGCCATCTGCAGCATGCACTTCACCGGCATGCTGGCCCTGCAACTGGCGGTTCCCGCGGGCACCGAACTTCACCTCAAACAAGCCGACAATGCCTTACAGCTCGGCCTCAGCCTCGCGGTGATCGCTGGCATGGTGCTGGTGTTCGCCCTGTGCGTGGCCTGGGCCGACAAGAAGCTGCAACGCAAGGAACGTGACCTGCAACACGTCAACAACCTGCTGCGGGAACTGGAGCAGGTTAAGGTCAAACTGCAGAACGTCGCCCATTACGACGCCCTCACCAACCTGCCCAACCGTCGTGCATTCAACGATTTCTTCGTCGAGAAGCTTCAACAGCACGCCCAGTACAAGCAACCGCTGGCCGTAATGTTCCTGGACGTGGACCATTTCAAACGCGTCAACGACAGCCTCGGCCACGACGCCGGAGACGAGTTGCTCAAGGTCGTGGCAGAGCGGGTACGCAGCGTACTGCGCCGGGAGGATGTCATCGCGCGCCTGGGAGGAGATGAGTTCTGCGTGCTGGCCAGCCTCGGTAGCCTGATGGAAGCCAAGGCGCTGTCCCAACGCATCATGCACCGCATGAAGGAGCCCATCACCCTGGCCGGGCGCAATGTCACCATGACCACCAGCATCGGCATCAGCCTCTTTCCGGATGATGGCGAGACCTGCGAGGAACTGCTCAAGCACGCCGACCTCGCGCTCTACCAGGCCAAGAGCAGCGGTCGCAACAACCTCCACTTCTTCAGCCACCACCTGAAGCACAAGGCGACATTCGAGCTGCAACTGGAGGAAGAACTGCACCTGGCGCTGGCCAGGGATCAGGGCCTGTTCCTCAACTACCAGCCCATCCTGGACCTGAACAGCGGCCAGGTAACCAAGCTGGAAGCCCTGGTGCGCTGGCAGCATCCACAACTTGGCCTGCTCTCTCCCGACCGCTTCATCGGTGTGGCCGAAGCCAATGGCTTCATCGCCGAACTGGACGGCTGGGTGCTGCGCCGCGCCTGTCGCGACCTGGCCAGCCTGGCCGCCAAGGGATTCCACGACTTGCGAGTGGCGGTGAACTGCTCGGCGCTCAACCTCAGCCGCAATGAACTGGCGGACGAAGTGCAGCGTGTCCTGGAGGAAAGCGGGCTACGGCCGCAAAGGCTGGAGCTGGAGGTCACCGAAAACGCCCTGATGTGCAACGTCAACCAGGCGCTGTACCTGCTGGAGCGCATTCGCAGCCTCGGCGTGAGCATTTCCATCGATGACTTCGGCACCGGCTATTCATCCCTGGCTTACCTGAAGCGACTGCCCCTGGATACGCTCAAGATCGACCGTTCCTTCGTCATGGACATCCCCGGCAGCCATGCCGACATGGAGATCGTCCAGGCCATCATCGGCATGGCCCACACCCTGCATCTGCACGTGGTGGCCGAAGGGGTGGAGACTCGCGAACAGCTGGAGTTTCTCCATGGCCAAGGCTGCGACTACATCCAGGGCTACCTGCTCAGTCGCCCACAGTCGCTGGAGGCCATCGAAGCCTTCCTGCGTAGCTCCTACGGACTGAGCGGCAGCAATGTGCTGCCACTGCGCCCCAAGGACTCCAGCCCGGCCTGAAGTCGCGGTCAGCGGCGCGCCGACTGGCGATGACGCAAATACTCGAGGACGGCTGCCTGTTCGCCGGCGAACTCGATCCGGGTCGACTTGCTTTCGCGCTGGAAGGCATACATCGGGTCGTAATACTCGCGCAGCAAACCTTCGATCCAGCCACGATGCAGCTCCACATTGCCGGTGGCTTCCTGCTCGGCAAGGGCAGCCTCCATCAATGCCGACAACCGCTGGTGACGTTCGCCGCCCAGGCGCCGGAGGATATTGTCCAGGCTCTGGCGCATGCGCTCGGCGAAGCGGGTGAAGCCGTGTTCGTCTCCGTGGGTGGCGATGAACTCGGCACAGAGGTTGACCACGTAATCCCGCAGGATACGCTCCACCCGGTCGTCGAAACTGTCATCGAGCCAGACCAGCGGGTATTGCTGCATGCCCTGGTACAACTCCAGCGGCACCGAGCAGCTACCGACGATGCGCCCCTCGTCTTCCAGCACGAACTGTTCATGGCCGGCGGCGCGCTTCTTGAGGATGTCGATGGCCAGTGCGTTTTCGAAATCGATTTGCGCGGGCTGGGGAGTCGCGCGCTTACCGAAGCTCGAACCTCGGTGGTTGGCGTGGCCTTCGAGGTCCAGGCTGTTGGCCAGATGCGCGATCACATCGGTCTTGCCAGTGCCGGTCAGGCCGCCCACCAGCACGAAATCGCACTGGTTGACTGCGTCCTGGGTCGTTTCCAGGAGAAAGGTCCGCATCGCCTTGTAGCCGCCTCTCACCCTCGGATACTCGATCCCCGCTTCCGTCCTCAACCACTCCTGCACCAGCTGCGAACGCAGACCGCCCCTGAAGCAGTAGAGGTAACCCTGTGGATTAGCGCGGGCGAAGGCAGCCCAACCCTCGATGCGCTCCGCCTTGGTCGCGCCGCTCACCAGCTGGTGGCCCAGGGCAATGGCCGCCTGCTGGCCATGCTGCTTGTAGGACGTCCCCACTTTCTGCCGCTCGATGTCGGTCATCAGCGGCAGGTTGACCGTATGGGGGAAGGCGCCCTTGGAGAATTCCACCGGGGCGCGGGCATCCATCATCGGCAGGTCATCGAGGAAGATTTCGCGGTAATTCGAGGTGTCCGGACGCATCAGAACACCTCGACCGCGAGACTCTGTCGCTCGTGCAACTGGCCGATGGGCGCCAGTTGCAGGCCGAGCTCCTCGGCCACGGCCAGAAACTCCGCCTCTCCTTCCGGCGCCACCGCCACCAGCAGGCCGCCGCTGGTCTGTGGGTCGCAGAGCAGAAGTTTCTGCACTTCTGCGAGCGGCGCCAGGCGGTCGCCATAGCTCTCGAAGTTGCGCAGGGTCCCACCGGGCACGCAGCCGCGTTCCAGGTAGTACTCCACGCCCGGCAGGCTGGGCACCTTGGCGTAATCGATACGGGCGGTCAGGCCACTGCCGTCGGCCATTTCCACCAGGTGGCCAAGCAGGCCGAAGCCTGTGACGTCGGTCATCGCCTTGACGCCGGCGAGCTTGCCGAAGCGACTGCCAGGCTTGTTCAGCGTGCACATCCAGTCGCGGGCCAGGCCCACGTCGGCTTCGCGCAATTTGCCCTTCTTCTCCGACGTGGTGAGGATGCCGATGCCCAGGGGCTTGGTCAGGTACAACTTGCAGCCAGCGGTGGCGGTGTCATTGCGCTTCATGTTGCGCTTGTCCACCACGCCGGTGACGGCCAGGCCGAAGATCGGCTCGGGGGCATCGATGGAGTGCCCACCGGCCAGCGGGATTCCCGCCTCATCGCACACCGAACGACCACCCCGAATCACTTCGCGGGCGACTTCCGGCGGCAGCACGTTCACCGGCCAGCCGAGGATGGCAATGGCCATCAGCGGGTCGCCGCCCATGGCGTAGATATCACTGATGGCGTTGGTGGCAGCGATACGGCCGAAGTCGAAGGGGTCATCGACAATCGGCATGAAGAAGTCAGTGGTGGAAACTACGCCGCGCTCATCATCCAGCGCATAGACCGCCGCATCATCCCTGGAGGCATTGCCTACCCAGAGTTTCGGGTCGAGGTTCTGTGCGCCGCTGCCGGCAAGGATCACTTCCAGCACCTTGGGAGAAATCTTGCAGCCGCAACCAGCTCCATGGCTGTACTGGGTGAGGCGTATGGGGTCGGTCATGGTTCTCTCTCTGAAACAATTCGATCGGGGTATCTGTAGGAGCGACTTCAGTCACGAAGGACTGCACAGCAGTCCCGTAGGCGTTCACCAGCGGGCAGCCCACTCGCATCGCGAATGAATTCGCTCCCACTCGCGCACGTTCCACATAGATTCTCGTGGGCTCAGGCCAGCCTGGCCTTCCAGTCCGGCAGCCAGCCCAGAGTGTCGGCAGTGACGCCGGTGGGCTTGTACTCGGCTCCCAGCCACCCGGGGTAATCATCTTCCTGCAGGGCACGCATGGCAGGGCCGAAGTCGGTGTTGCCCGTGCCCGGCTCACCGCGGCCGGGGCAGTCGGCGAACTGCACATGGCCGATGCGACCAGCCAGCAGGCGAATACCCGCCGCCGCGTCCACGCCCTGCCGGGCCATGTGGTAGAGGTCGTACTGGGCACTGAGGTTGGGGTGGTCGACATCGCGCAGCAACCGGTCCAGTTGCTCCGGGGTGTTGATCAGGAAACCAGGCATATCCAGCGGGTTGATCGCCTCGCACACCACGCCAATATGCAGCACCGCAAAGGCTTCAGCTGTCTTGCGCAGGTTGGCCGCAAGGCAGGCCAAGGCTCGATCACGGCTGACGCCCTCGGCCTGCCGCCCTGCCAGCACATTGACGAAGCGCGGGCGAGTCATGGCGGCGTAGCTCAGTGCCTGCGCCAGCGCATCGTCGAACTGCTCCTGTCGATCCGGCACGGCCGCGAGGCCAGGGCCGCCATCCATCAGGTCGCCAGCCGGCAGGTTGAAGAGGACCAGCGGCAGGCCGGCTGCTTCCAGCACTTCCTTCATGCGGATCGCCGGCAACTCGTAGGGGAACTGCACCTCGACGCCGTCAAATCCGCAGACGCGGGCGGCTATGACACGCTCAATCAATGGGCGATCGGTGAACAGCAGGGACAAGTTCGCGGCGATCTTCATCAATGATTCTCCCGATACATTTCCACCAGCGTAGCCGGATCGCGTTCCAGATTGCCCTGACTGCCGTGCAGGCGCATCAGTTGGGCCGCCAGGCCACTGAGCGGCGTTGCCGAGTCGTGCTCGCGAGACAGGCGCACTGCGGTATCCAGATCTTTCAGCAGGGTGCGCACGTGCCATTTGATGGGTTCGAAATGGCTCGCGGCCATCTGCGGCGCGAGGATCTGCAGCGGCTTGGAATCCGCGAAGCCACCGGCCAGCGCCGTGGCGATCAGGCTCGCATCCACACCGGCCTTTTCCGCCAGGGCAACCACTTCGGCAATTACCAGGGCGTTGCAGGCCACGATCATCTGATTGCAGACCTTGGTCACCTGGCCGGCTCCGACCGCACCCATGCGGGTCAGTCGCTGGCCCAGGTGGGCGAGGATCGGCCGCACCCGCTCCACATCGTCTTCATGACCGCCGGCCATGATCGCCAGGGTGCCAGCCTCGGCACCGGGCGTACCACCGGATACCGGCGCGTCCATCCAACGCATGCCGGTACGAGCCTCCAGATCGGCTGCCATCTCGCGGGTGGCGGCAGGTTCCAGGCTGGAGAAATCCACCAGCAATTGTCCCGGCTTAGCGCCTTCAAGAATGCCGCCCTCACCGAACACCACCTTGCGTACCACGCGGGTGTCCGCCAGGCAGAGCATCACAATGTCCGCCTCGGCGCACAGTTCGGCCGGTGCTTTCACGCGGCGTGCACCCAATTCAACCAGAGGCGCGCACTTCTCTGGCGAGCGGTTCCATACGGTCAGCGGGTAACCGGCGGCCAGCAGGCGGCGGGTCATGGGCAGGCCCATCAGGCCGATGCCGGCGAAAGCGATGGAAGGCAGGGAATCGGTCATGCCGAAGCTCCAGGCAATTAGCGAAACGCACATCTTAAACGCCTGGCCAGCAACGTGAAGCTACCAAGCCGCCGGGCGCTCACTATAATCCGCCTGCCTTTTCCGCTATTGAACCGGAGAATCCTATGTTCAAACGCTCTCTCGCCCTCGTGGCAGGCATCGCACTGTCTTTTTCCGCTGTTGTTTCCCAGGCCGCCGACGTCCTCAAGGTCTCGGCCATTCCCGACGAAGCGCCAACCGAACTGCTGCGCAAGTTCAAGCCGCTCGGTGCGTACCTCGAAAAACAACTGGGCATGAAAGTAGAGTTCGTTCCCGTGGCCGACTATGCGGCCGTGGTCGAATCCCTCGCGGCCGACCGTTTGGACATGGCCTGGCTCGGCGGCTTCACCTTCGTCCAGACTCGCCTGAAGACCGGCAACGCCATCCCCCTGGTGCAACGCGAGCAGGACGAGAAGTTCACTAGCAAGTTCATCAGCGCCGACCCGGCAGTGAAGTCCCTGCAGGACCTCAAGGGCAAGACCTTCGCTTTCGGCTCGGTTTCCTCCACCTCCGGCAGCCTGATGCCGCGCTACTTCATGCAGAAGGACGGCATCGTGCCCGAGCAGTTCTTCTCCCGAGTTGCCTACTCCGGCGCCCACGACGCCACAGTGGCCTGGGTCCAGGCCGGCAAGGTCGATGGCGGCGTGCTCAACGCCAGCGTCTGGCAGAAACTGGTGGACGCCGGCAAGGTCGACACCAGCAAGGTGAAGGTATTCGCCACCACCCCGACCTACTACGACTACAACTGGACGGTGCGCGGAACCCTGGACCCCGCCCTGGCCGAGAAAATCAAACAGGCCTTCCTCGCGCTCGACCCAGCCAATCCGGAACACAAGGCGATCCTCGACCTGCAGGCCGCCAGCCGTTTCATTCCGACCAAGCCCGAGAACTACAAAGGCATCGAGGAAGCCGCACGCTCGGCCGGCCTGTTGAAGTGAGCCTGTCGCTGCATGGCGTGGATCTGGTCCACGCCAACGGCCAACCTGCACTCCGGGGCATCGATCTCACTGTCGGTAGCGGTGAAAGGGTAGCCATCATCGGCCCATCGGGCGCCGGCAAGACCAGCCTGCTGCGCCTGCTCGCCACCAACCTGAAACCCGCCGCCGGGCAGTTCCAACTGCTCGGCGCGACGCCTTGGTCGCTCTCCGCGCGGGAGCGCCAGCGCCTGCGGGCGCGCATCGGTCTGGTGCACCAGGCGCCGCCCTTGCCACCACGCCAAAGGGTGGTCACCGCAGTACTGGCTGGCAAGCTCGGCCAATGGTCCCTGGGCAAAGGCTTGCTCAGCCTGGTGCATCCCCTGGACAGCACCGGCGCCCAGGCCGCCCTGGCACGGCTGGATCTGGCCGATAAGCTCTTCGAGCGCTGCGACCAGCTCTCCGGCGGCCAATTGCAGCGCGTGGGCATCGCCCGCGTGCTCTACCAGGCACCCGAATTGATCCTCGCCGACGAGCCGGTTTCCGCAATGGACCCGGTGCTCGCCGATCACACCCTCGACGTACTCTGCGCCGACGCCAGTCGCCGTGGCGTCACGCTGCTGGCGAGTCTGCACGCCGTGGAGCTGGCACTGAAACATTTTCCGCGCATCATCGGCGTACGCGACGGCCGTGTTGCCTTCGACCTCCCGCGGGAAGCTGTCAGCCAGGCTGACCTGGATACCCTCTACGCCAACGAGCAACTGCACGGCGACACCCCATCCTCGCCGCCCATAGCGGCCCCCGTGCTGCACATTCCGCGATGCTGAAAGCCACACCACGCGACCCCGCCGCGCTGCCCCGCCTACTGCTCACCCTACTGGCCCTGGCGCTGCTCTGGCCTGGGCTGGAACTGAGCGAACTGAACCCGGCAGTGCTGCTGGATGAGGGCAACGCCCGCACCATGGGGCAATTCCTGTCGGCCTTCTGGCCACCCGAGCACGGCGAGGAGTTCCTTCATCTGTTAGGTCGCGCCACGCTGGAAACCCTGGCCATCGCCACCGCAGGCATGAGTCTGGCGCTGCTGATCGCCCTACCCGCCTCCCTCTGGGCCAGTCGAGCCCTTTCGTTGTCGGCCCTGCACCGCGGCGGGCGCCCAGCCTGGTGGGCGCAGGCGTTGCGCTGGCCGGTGCGCGGCCTGCTGATTTTCCTGCGCAGTGTTCCGGAAATCGTCTGGGCACTACTGTTCGTCCGCGCCGTGGGCCTGGGCCCCACCGCCGGGGTGCTGGCCATCGCCATCACCTACAGCGGCATGCTCGGCAAGGTCTACGCGGAGATCTTCGAGTCCGTCGACCCACGCCCCACCCGCGCACTGCTTGCCGCCGGCAGCCCACGTCTGGCGGCGTTCGCCTATGGCGTACTGCCCAACGCAGCGGCAGAAGTGATTTCCTACACCGTCTACCGCTGGGAGTGCGCAGTGCGCGCCTCAGTCGTGATGGGCTTCGTCGGCGCCGGCGGCCTGGGCCAGCAGATGGACCTGTCGATGCGCATGTTCGCCGGCGGCGAAGTTGCCAGCATGCTGCTGACCTTCCTCGCCCTGGTGCTGTTGGCCGACCAACTCAGCCGCTTCCTGCGCGGGAGATTCGCGTGAGGCCGGGCAATATCCTGGTGATCGTCGCCTTGCTGGCGGCGGCAGTCGCGTCCTTCGTGTGGCTGGGCGTCGACCTTGGCGCCCTGGTCAGTGGCGACGCCCTGCACCAGATGGGCAGCTACGCCATGCGCTTCCTCCACCCGGACTTTTCCACCGCACACCTCAAGGCCATCGGCTGGGGCGCCCTGGAGACGCTCGCGATGTCGGCCCTCGGCACGCTGCTGGCGGCGCTGCTGGGCCTGCTCATCGCCCTGCCTGCCGCCGGCCGCTTCGGCAGCCTGGCCCAAGGGACCGCGCGCCTGCTGCTGAATGCGCTACGTGCGGTGCCTGAACTGGTTTGGGCTGCGCTGATGGTCCTGGCTGCCGGCCTGGGTCCGAACGCCGGTACCCTGGCCCTGGCCCTGCACACCGCCGGCGTGCTGGGCCGGCTGTTCGCCGAGGCCCTGGAAAACACCCCGCCCGAACCCGCCGAAGCCATCCGCCTGAATGGCGGCGGACGAGTTGCCGCCTTCTGCTACGGCACCCTGCCGGGGGTCTGGCCGCAACTGGTGGCCTACATGCTCTATCGCTGGGAGAACAACATCCGCATGGCCAGCGTGCTCGGCTTCGTCGGCGCCGGAGGGCTGGGGCAGATGCTCTACATGAGCCTGTCCCTGTTCCAGGAAGCCCAGGCGGCCAGCGTGATCCTGGCAATGCTGATTCTGGTACTGGGAGTGGATGCCCTGAGCGGCTGGATGCGCCAACGCTGGGTCAGTGCATAGATAGTGCGAACACAAAGTGGATGCCTTGTGGGGGCGATTCCACCCCCACAGAAACAACAAAGGAGGCCAAAGGCCTCCTTGATGGAAAGGTGTAAACCGCAAGGCGGCTTACATCCGGAGCAAGGATCAGAACCCGTCTTTCTCGAGATGGTCGAAGTTCACCTTCTCACCGGGTTCGGCACCCAGCACGCGGCGGATATCTTCGAAGATCAGGTCGTATTCCTTGTGATTACGCATGATCAGCGTGTTGTTGGGGCTCAGGCCATTCTTGACCGCCACCTTGGAAACCACGGCAGCGAAGTTGAATGCCGTGTCGCGGTGCATCTCGAACTCCTCCTCGAAAGGCTTGCCCGCGATCTCGCCCACCATGCGGAAGTGCAGCATGGTGCCTTCCTTGGGGTTAGGACGAGCTTCGTAATAAAGGTCGATGGAGAATTCCTGCTGCCCAGGAATACCGGGAATATTGGCCCGGTGTACATGGCCTGGTTCGAACATGATGACACTCCCTGTGGATATCAAAGAGAAGTAGAAGGTGGGTTGAGTCTAGCTCGCCCCACCGATTTCGCCGCTGCCCCTGACCGGTGCAGTACCGGGCATGCGGCACACTCCTGGAGCCCGTCCCTGGGCTCCATCCGTGCTCCGTCAGTGACGGGTCGGCGCTTCGTCCCGCTCCTGGATCAGAACCCAGGGGGCCACCACCACAGCCCAGAGCTTCGGATCGCGGGCCAGCAGGTCCTGGGCACGGTCTTCCTCCACCTTGCTGAGCTTGCCGGCGGCCAAAAAGGCCGCGACCTGCGCCTTGTCGTCTTCGGCCACGGCCAGGGCAACGGCCACCAGGTCTTCGGCGCCATCGACCCAGAGCAGCGCGCCACGGGCGAAGAAGGGCTGTAGCTCTTCCCAGGTAATGGCGGCGGTTTCGCCAAGCAGCTTGGCATAGAGGGTGCTAGCGTTATCGTTCATGGCTTGTTTTGTGTTGGTTGGTAACGAATGGATTTGGGGGGGCGCAATGATAGCGTCGAGCAACATTCAGACAAGCACGCCTTGACGACGCCAGCTACACCCGAGACACGCCGTATTTCTATACGTTTGTTTCGATTAAGCGACACAAGATCATTCCGCCATCAAAACCCGACTTTTCAAGCCGCAAATCGGCAATCTACACTGTTCCGGTACAGTTGCCGGGGGGGTGTTGGCGGGGTGCAATTCCCTGTCCCGTAGCTTCGGCAATCAGGACAACAACAATGAAAAACACAAGAGTGGAGCACTATGAATAAGGCTACCAAGCAGATTTCCAAACTGTTCGCCGCCATGGCTCTCGCCGGTGTCGCCAGCTACTCCGTAGCAGCTGACACCATCAAGATCGCCCTGGCTGGCCCGGTGACCGGTGCGGTTGCCCAGTACGGTGAGATGCAGTTCATCGGCGCCAAGATGGCGATCGAGCAGATCAACAAGGCCGGCGGGGTGAACGGCTCTCAGCTCGAAGGCGTGGTCTATGACGACGCTTGCGATCCGAAACAGGCTGTTGCCGTAGCCAACAAGATTGTCAACGACGGTATCCATTACGTAGTTGGCCACCTCTGCTCCAGCTCCACCCAGCCCGCGTCCGACATCTACGAAGACGAAGGCATCCTGATGATCACCGCGGCTTCCACCAGCCCGGACATCACCTCCCGTGGCTACCAACTGGTATTCCGCACCATCGGCCTGGACAGCCTGCAAGGCCCGACCGCCGGCAACTTCATTGCCGATCACGTCAAGCCGAAGACCGTTGCCGTCATCCACGACAAGCAGCAGTACGGCGAAGGCATCGCCACTGCCGTCAAGCAGACCCTGGAAAGCAAAGGCGTGAAAGTCGCCCTGTTCGAAGGCATCAACGCCGGCGACAAGGACTTCTCCACCATCGTTTCCAAGCTGAAGCAGGCCGGTGTGGACTTCGTCTACTACGGCGGCTACCACCCGGAACTCGGCCTGCTGCTGCGTCAGTCGGCTGAAAAAGGTCTGAAAGTACGCTTCATGGGTCCGGAAGGCGTGGGCAACAAGGAGCTCTCCGCCATCGCTGGCCCGGCTTCCGAAGGTCTGCTGGTAACCCTGCCGAAGTCCTTCGACCAGGATCCGAAGAACCAGGCCCTGGTAGACGCCTTCAAGGCCAAGAACGAAGACCCGAGCGGTCCGTTCGTGTTCCCGGCCTACGCCGCGGTACAAGTAATTGCCGAAGGCATCAAGAAAGCCGGCGAAGACGACACCACCAAGGTAGCTGCCGCCCTGCGCGCCAACTCCTTCGCAACCCCGACCGGCAACCTGGCCTTCGACGAGAAGGGCGATCTGAAGGACTTCAGCTTCGTGGTGTACGAGTGGCACAAGGACGGCACCAAAACCGAAGCTAAATAAGCTTCCCGCCTGAACGCAAAGCCCACTGCTTAGGCAGTGGGCTTTGTTTATCCGTGTTTTACGGGCTCCGCTGCGCCACAAGCGCCGCTTTTCGTGATGCCCGAGGAGTTAGGGAATGCCTGATCTCTACCACTATCTGCAACAGCTGGTTAACGGTCTCACCGTTGGCAGCACTTATGCCCTGATCGCCATCGGCTACACCATGGTCTACGGCATCATCGGCATGATCAACTTCGCCCATGGCGAGGTCTACATGATTGGCTCGTACGTAGCCTTCATCGTGATTGCCGGGCTCACCATGCTCGGTCTGGAAAGCCTTCCGATCGTCATCGTCGCGGCCTTCGCCGCGAGCATCATCGTTGCAAGCGCTTACGGTTACAGCATCGAACGGGTCGCCTACCGCCCCCTTCGCGGCAGCAACCGCCTGATCCCGCTGATCTCCGCGATCGGCATGTCGATCTTCCTCCAGAACGAAGTACTGCTGACTCAGGACTCCAAGGACAAGGCCATCCCCAACCTGATTCCGGGCAACTTCGTGTTCGGCGAGAGCACCATGAATGGCGTGGTGATCTCCTACATGCAGATCCTGATCTTCGTCGTCACCTTCCTGGTCATGTACGGTCTCACGCTGTTCATCTCCCGTTCGCGCCTGGGCCGTGCCTGCCGCGCCTGCGCTGAAGACATCCGCATGGCCAACCTGCTGGGCATCAACACCAACAACATCATCGCCCTGACCTTCGTCATCGGCGCCACCCTGGCCGCCGTGGCCGCGGTGCTGCTGGGCATGCAATACGGCGTGATCAACCCGCATATCGGCTTCCTCGCCGGTATCAAGGCCTTCACCGCAGCCGTGCTGGGTGGCATCGGCAGTATTCCGGGCGCCATGCTCGGTGGTCTGGTGCTGGGTGTAGCCGAAGCCTTCGGCGCCGACATCTTCGGCGACCAGTACAAGGACGTCGTGGCCTTCAGCCTGCTGGTTCTGGTCCTGTTGTTCCGGCCGACTGGCATCCTTGGCCGTCCGGAGGTGGAGAAGGTATGAACACTCGACTCAAAACGGCGTTCTTCAGCGCCCTCCTGGTGCTGGCCGTCGCCTACCCCATCCTCGGCCTGAAACTCAGCGTCGTTGGCGTGGGCCTGGTGGTCACCGGTGCCGACACCCCCACCCTGCTGGCCATCGCGGCATGCGCCGTGGCCATGTTCTTCTGGCAACTGATGCGTGAAAAAGTCCAGGGCGCCTGGGCTGCTGCGCCCAAGCTGCCGGGCATGTCGAAGAAGACCAGCAACTTCCTGACCCTGCCCTCGACCCAGCGCTGGTTCATCCTCGGCCTGATCGTGCTGGCCCTGGTCTGGCCGTTCTTCGGCTCCCGCGGCGCCGTGGACATCGCCACGCTGATCCTGATCTACGTGATGCTCGGCCTTGGCCTGAACATCGTGGTCGGCCTGGCAGGTCTGCTGGACCTGGGCTACGTCGGTTTCTACGCCGTCGGCGCCTACAGCTACGCGCTGCTCTCGCACTACTACGGCCTGGGCTTCTGGGTGTGCTTGCCGATCGCCGGCCTGATGGCGGCCTTCTTCGGCTTCATCCTCGGCTTCCCGGTACTGCGCCTGCGCGGAGACTACCTGGCCATCGTGACCCTCGGCTTCGGCGAGATCATTCGTATCCTGCTGCGTAACATGACCGAGCTGACCGGCGGCCCCAATGGCATCAGCAACATCGACAAGCCAACCCTGTTCGGCCTGTCGTTCGAGCGCCGTGCCGAAGAAGGCCTGCAGACCTTCCACGAGTACTTCGGTTTCGCCTACAACTCGGTGAACAAGGTGGTCTTCCTCTACCTGATCGCCCTGCTGCTGGTGCTGCTGACCCTGTTCGTGATCAACCGCCTGCTGCGCATGCCGCTGGGCCGCGCCTGGGAAGCCCTGCGCGAGGACGAGATCGCCTGCCGCGCGCTGGGCATGAACCCCACCGTGATCAAGCTCTCCGCCTTTACCCTGGGCGCCTGCTTCGCAGGCTTTGCCGGCAGCTTCTTCGCCGCGCGCCAGGGCCTGGTGACGCCTGAGTCCTTCACCTTCATCGAGTCGGCGACCATCCTCGCCATCGTGGTGCTCGGTGGCCTGGGCTCCCAGTTGGGCGTAATCCTTGCGGCCATCGTGATGATCCTGCTCCCCGAACTCATGCGTGAGTTCAGCGAGTACCGGATGCTCATGTTCGGCGCTCTGATGGTGCTGATGATGATCTGGCGCCCGCAAGGTCTGCTGCCGATGCAACGTCCCCACCTGGAGCTGAAACAATGAGCCGCCCGATTCTCGAAGTAAGCGGTCTCACCATGCGCTTCGGCGGTCTGCTGGCCGTCAACGGGGTGGGGCTGACCGTACAGGAAAAACAAGTCGTCTCCATGATCGGCCCGAACGGCGCCGGCAAGACCACCGTGTTCAACTGCCTGACCGGTTTCTACCAGCCGACCTCCGGCAGCATCCGTCTGGATGGCGAGCAGATCGAAGCCCTGCCGGGCCACAAGATCGCCCGCAAAGGTGTGGTGCGGACCTTCCAGAACGTACGCCTGTTCAAGGAAATGACGGCGGTGGAAAACCTGCTGGTCGCCCAGCACCGCCACCTCAACACCAACTTCCTCGCTGGCCTGCTGAAGACTCCGGGCTTCCGCAAGAGCGAACGCGAGGCCATGGACTACGCCGCCCACTGGCTGGATAAGGTCAACCTGACCGAAGTCGCCAACCGCCCGGCCGGCACCCTGGCCTACGGTCAGCAACGCCGCCTGGAAATCGCCCGCTGCATGATGACCCGCCCGCGCATCCTCATGCTCGACGAGCCAGCCGCCGGCCTCAACCCACGTGAGACCGACGACCTCAAGGCGCTGATCGCCATGCTGCGTAACGAGCACAACGTGACCGTGCTGCTGATCGAGCACGACATGAAGCTGGTGATGAGCATTTCCGACCACATCTACGTGATCAACCAGGGCACCCCCCTGGCCGACGGCACGCCGGAGCAGATCCGCAACAACCCCGACGTGATCAAAGCCTATCTGGGGGAGGCCTGAGCCATGCTTACTTTCGACAAGGTTTCCACCTTCTACGGCAAGATCCAGGCGCTGCACAGCGTCAGCATGGATGTGAAAAAGGGCGAGATCGTCACCCTGATCGGTGCCAACGGTGCCGGCAAGTCGACCCTGCTGATGACCCTGTGCGGCTCGCCGCGCGCGGCCAGCGGCAGCATTCGCTTTGAAGGCGAAGAACTCGTTGGCCAGGAATCCTGCGACATCATGCGCAAGAGCATCGCCGTCGTGCCGGAAGGTCGCCGCGTGTTCGCCCGCCTGACCGTCGAAGAAAACCTGGCCATGGGCGGCTTCTTCACCGCCAAGGGCGACTTCCAGGAGCAGATGGACAAGGTGCTGCACCTGTTCCCGCGCCTGAAAGAACGCTTCGAGCAGCGCGCCGGCACCATGTCCGGCGGCGAACAGCAGATGCTCGCCATCGGCCGCGCGCTGATGAGCAAGCCCAAGCTGCTGCTGCTCGACGAGCCTTCGCTGGGTCTGGCACCGATCATCATCCAGCAGATCTTCGACATCATCGAACAGCTGCGTAAGGACGGCGTGACCATCTTCCTGGTGGAACAGAACGCCAATCAGGCGCTCAAGCTGGCCGACCGTGGATATGTGCTGGAGAACGGCCACATCGTCATGCAGGGTAGCGGCGACGACCTGCTCAACGACCCCAAGGTCCGCGACGCCTACCTCGGCGGCTGACGACTTCGCGGTACAAGAAACGGCCCCTCGCGGGCCGTTTTCTTTTTCCGGCATTCGGGAGCATTCGCGACTGCAAGCCGTACAAACATAGGATCAGGAATCCCGAATCGTTAGGCTTCGCAGGCCCTGCACCAACCTACCCAAGCCCCCTGCTGCTGCCTAACCCCTTGTGGACGCGCCGAACAGAACCCGATTGCTTCGAGAGCGACACAAAACAACACAAGTCATTGATATTTATAAATTTAATCAACCATCAATGGCGTTAATGATCGCTATCGGGCGTGATCACTTTTTAATCACCCCCCCATCCGTAAGATTGGCTCCGTACCCAGTTTCCAGCCCCCCCTTCGAGGAGCCCAGATCATGAAAACTCAAGCCATCGCCGCACTGTTCATCGCCACCCTGAGCAGCTCTGTTTTCGCTCTGCAGTCCTCCTCCCAGGCCATCGACCCGGTTGCCGCTGAAGGCAGCTTCATGGTCCTGGACCGCGTTGCTGAAGGCGGCTCCGACCGTACCGGTGCCAACCGCATCGCCGAAGGTGGCTCCGACCGTACCGGCGCCAACCGCATCGCCGAAGGCGGCTCCGACCGCACTGGCGCCAACCGCATCGCCGAAGGCGGCTCCGACCGCACCAATTCCTTCCGCGTCGCCGAAGGTGGCTCCGACCGTACCGGTGCCAACCGCGTCGCCGAAGGTGGCTCCGACCGCACTGGTGCCAACCGCATCGCCGAAGGTGGTTCCGACCGCACTGGTGCCAACCGCGTCGCCGAAAGCGGCTCCGATCGCACCAATGCCTTCCGCGTTGCCGAAGGTGGTGCCGACCGTCTGCTGCAAGCCCAGCGCGTAAGCTGATCAAAAACTCGCTTCGAACCCTCAAAGCCCGGCAGATGCCGGGCTTTTCGTTTTTGGGAGCAAGTGAATGCAATGCGTAGGTTGGTCCGGGTCACGCTGGTCGAGCGCAGCGAGGCCCAACACAAGAAGCCAGCGGAATCCCGAATCGTTGGGCTTCGCAGGCTCAGCACCAACCTACATCGATTAAGGTCTTGTCCCTGAGCCCCGGCAAGGCAATTACCGCGCATTCGCACTACGCTGTGCCGGTACCTGCAATCAAGGAGTCCGCATGAGCCTTTCGCTGCTGAGCCGCTACGCCTTCTTCACCTTCTGCGTCCTGTTCACTCTCTTCAGCCTGCCCTTCATCGGTCACGAATGGGTATGGCCTTTCACCTTACTGGGTGCGGCACTTAGCGCGCTGGGGGTGTTCGACCTACTTCAATCGCGCCACGCCGTGCGGCGCAACTACCCGATCCTCGGCAACATCCGCTACCTGGTCGAGGGCATCCGCCCGGAGATCCGCCAGTACTTGCTGGAAGCCGACGACGACCGCCTGCCGTTCTC
Organism: Pseudomonas sp. DY-1; assembly: GCF_003626975.1. Taxonomy (NCBI): domain Bacteria; kingdom Pseudomonadati; phylum Pseudomonadota; class Gammaproteobacteria; order Pseudomonadales; family Pseudomonadaceae; genus Pseudomonas; species Pseudomonas sp. DY-1. Next base: position 2,423,972 of record NZ_CP032616.1, read on the forward strand.
CCGCGCCCAGCGCTCGCTGGTCTATGCGCGCGCCAAGAACGAAGGCGGCGACAAGCCCTTCGGCACCCTGATCGACGTCTACCGCGCCGGCTACGAATTCATCGGCCACTCCATGCGCCCGGCGCCGCTCAGTGACCCGTCCAGCTTCCGTGTGGTGGTCGGCGGGCCCCAATGCACCCAGCCCTACTCGGCCTCGGTCTTCAACGTTTCGGCCATGAGCTTCGGTTCGCTCAGCGCCAACGCCATCCGCGCACTCAACCGTGGCGCCAAGCTCGGCAACTTCTATCACGACACCGGCGAAGGCAGCATCAGCCCCTACCACCGTGAGAACGGTGGCGACCTCGTCTGGGAACTGGGCAGTGGCTACTTCGGTTGCCGCACCAGCGACGGCCAGTTCGACCCGGAGCGTTTCGCAACCCAGGCGCGCAGTCCGCAGGTACGGATGATCGAAATCAAGCTCAGCCAGGGCGCCAAGCCAGGGCACGGCGGCATACTGCCCAAGCACAAGGTCACCGAGGAAATCTCCCTCACCCGGGGCGTGCCCATGGGCGAAGATTGCGTCTCCCCCTCACGCCATAGCGCCTTCTCCACCCCCATCGAAATGATGCAGTTCATCGCGAAACTGCGAGAGCTTTCGGGCGGCAAGCCAGTGGGCTTCAAGTTCTGCCTGGGGCACCCTTGGGAGTTCATGGGCATCGCCAAGGCCATGCTGGAAACCGGCATCCTCCCCGACTTCATCGTCGTCGACGGCAAGGAAGGCGGCACGGGTGCGGCGCCTCTGGAATTCACCGACCACATCGGCGTGCCCCTGCGTGAAGGGCTGTTGTTCGTGCACAACACCCTGGTGGGACTGAACCTGCGAGACAAGATCAAGCTCGGCGCCAGCGGCAAGATCATCAGCGCCTTCGACATCGCCAGCGTGCTGGCCATAGGCGCCGACTGGGCCAACTCCGCACGCGGCTTCATGTTCGCCATTGGCTGCATCCAGTCGCAGTCCTGCCACACCAATAAATGCCCCACCGGCGTCGCCACCCAGGACAAGCTGCGCCAGCGCGCCCTGGTGGTGCCAGACAAGGCACAGCGGGTGCAGATGTTCCACCGCAATACCTTGAAAGCCCTGGCCGAAATGCTCGCGGCCGCCGGCCTGGATCACCCCAACCAGTTGGAACCCCGCCACCTGGTGCGACGCGTTTCGGACAAGGAAATCCGCCTGTTCTCGCAGATTCACCTTTTCCTCAATCCAGGCGACCTGCTCAAGGAAAAGATCGAGGCGGACTTCTACGAACGCATGTGGGATATGGCGCGGGCCGACAGCTTCGAGCCGTCGTGCGCGTGGTGAGAATTGTGGGGCCGCTTCGCGGCCCTTGGCGATTGAAATCGCCCCTACAGGAATGGACGTGCCTCGTGTAGGGGCGAATTCATTAATCAAGCCGGCCGAAGGCCTACCCAATCAACCTTTCAGCACGCCGCCATCGACCGGAATCAGCGTTCCGGTCACATAGCTGGCCAAGGGACTGGCCAGGAACGCGGCCATCGCACCGAACTCCTCCGCCGCGCCATAGCGGCCCACCGGAATCGCCGCCTGCTCCTCGGCCATGAGGCTGGATACCGACGTGCCGCTGCGCTCTGCGGCGCGCAACAGCAGGGTTTCGGTGCGCTCGGTCCAGAACGAACCGGGCATCAGGGTATTCACCGTCACGCCATCGGCGGCCACTTCTGCCGATAGCGTCTTGCCCCAATTGGCCAAGGCGCTGCGTAAGGCGCTGGACAGCACCAGGCCAGGAATGGGCTCCACCACACTGGTGGACGAAATCATCAGGATGCGGCCAAACCGTCGCTGGCGCATGCCGGGGAGGAAAGCGTTCACCAGCGCCATGGTGCTCAGCAACATGGCATCCAGCTGGCGATGCCAGAGCGACGGATCGAAATCCACCGCGTTGACCGGCGGCGGCCCACCGTTGTTGGCGATCAGGATGTCCGGTGCGCCGACAGCCGCCACTATCTGTTCGATGGCCATGTCCACAGCGCCCAGGTCGTTCAGGTCAACCGCCACCGCCTGGGCTTCGCCGCCCGCCTTGCGGATACGCTCCACCGCCAGTTCCAGCTTGGACAGGTTGCGCGCCAGCAGGCAGACCCGCACGCCTTCCCTGGCCAAGGCCTCGGCCACGCCGAAGCCCAACCCGGAGCTGCCACCGCACACGAGGGCGCTGCGGTTTTCAAGTTGAAGGTCCATGGTCAGTACTCCACTTCCAGATTCACCCGCCAGTGTGCGCCTGGAAGCGGTGCAGGCCAATGCGCAGCCGAAGCCTGCTGACTCATGCCGAAAGCACCCGGCAGGCATGCTCTGGAATGGTCACCGACACCGGATTGCCAATGGCCAGGCCGATGTCCTGGCAAGGCGTGGTCAGCGCGGTGAGGGAAACGCCGGAGCACTCCACCGTGGTCTCGATGGTGGCACCGATGTCCCGTACGAAGGTCACCGTACCCGGCACGCTGTTGGCGCCGCCGGCCTGGGGTGCCGACAGCTGCAGGTCCTCCGGGCGCACCAGCAGCTTGATCGGCGCACCGGCCTGGATGCTGTTGCAGATCGGCGCCTGGATCGCTGCGCCGCCGGGTAGGCCGACTCGCCCGCTGCCCAGGGCAGTGGCCGCAAAGATGTTGCCGGTGCCGATGAAGTCGGCGACGAACTCATTGGCCGGATTGCGGTAGATCTCGATCGGCGTGCCCACCTGCTGCACCCGATGCTCGCCCAGCACCACCACTATGTCGGCCATGGTCATGGCTTCACGCTGGTCGTGGGTGACCATGATGGTGGTGATGTTCAGCCGCTGTTGCAGCTGGCGAATCTCGATCTGCATCGACTCGCGCAGCTTGGCGTCCAGCGCCGACAAGGGTTCATCCAGCAACAGCAGCTTGGGGTGCGAGGCGATGGCGCGGGCGATGGCCACGCGCTGGCGCTGCCCACCGGAAAGCCGAGACACCGGCCGGTCGACCATTTGCTGCAACTGGATCATCTGCAGCAGCTCGGCCACCCTCGCCTGCTGCTCAGCCTTGGGCACATTGCGCAGGCGCAGCGGGTAGGCAATGTTCTCGCCGACCGTCATGTGCGGGAACAACGCCAGTGACTGGAACACCATGCCGAAGTTGCGCTGGTGCGCCGGCGTGTAGCCGATGTCCTGGCCATCCAGGTGGATATGCCCGGAACTCAGGCTCTCCAGGCCGGCGATCATTCGCAGCAGGGTGGTCTTGCCGCAGCCCGAGGGGCCGAGGAAGCACACCAGCTTGCCCTCCGGCAGGTGCAGGTTGACGTCGGTCACGGCGCAAATGGAGCCGTAGCGTTTTTCGACATTTTGCAGAATCAGTCCAGACATGCTTCACCTCGACTCAGAAAGACACGCCGCCATCGCCAACCAGCTTCTCAAGCGCCCAGATCAGGGCGAAGTCGATCAGCACGATCAGCACGGCAAAGGAAAATACGGTGGGATCGAGGGACGACACGGTGCGGCTGTACATCCAGATCGGCACGGTCATCACATCGATGTTGTAGAGGAAGTAGGTAACGGTGAACTCGTTGAACGACACGATAAAGGCCAGCAGCATCCCGGCCAGGATGCCCGAGCGCATCAACGGCACCACCACATCCCGGATCGCTCGCAGCGGCGACGCGCCGAGCATCTGCGCGGCCTCCTCCACTTCGGTGCCGATGGAAACCATGGCCGCCGTGCAATTCTTCACTACGAAGGGCAGCGCGAGGATCACGTGGGCGATCACCAGCCGCGAGGTATCCATGTGGAACGGCAGGCTGTCGAACACCAGCAAAAGAGCCAGCCCCAGTACCACCATGGGGAACACCAGGGGCAGCGACATCAGCTGCAGCGCCACGGCCTTGCCACGGAACTCGCAGCGGGTCAGCGCGTAGGACGCCGGCACCGCGACCAGGGTGGCCAGCACCATGGTCAGGCAGGACACCAGCAGGCTGGTGGTCAGCGCCTGGCCCAGGCTCAGCACATCACTGGCATCAGGCGAGACGAAGGTGCGCCAGGCTGCTTCGTACCATTGCAGGCTGTAGCTCGACGGCGGGAAGTCAAGGTTCGACGCGCCGCTGAAGGACATCACGATCATGGTCAGGATCGGCAGCACCGCCAGCAGCAGGATCACGCCGGAGAGGATCATCGCGAAGCGGCCGGTTTCCCCCGGAAGCGCTGCGTGGGAACGGAACGGATTGCTCATTGCGAAGCCTCCAGCATGCGGCGGCGACGGCCAGTGACGTACTCGGAGAAGGTCATGATTGCCAAGGTGGTGACGATCAGCACCACGCCAGCGGCGGAGGCCGCGGGCCAGTTCATCAGCGGCGCGATCTGGTCATGCACCATCACCGCCAGCATCGGCACGCGCCGCCCACCGAGCAGCAGCGGCACCACGAAGCTGCTGGCGTTGTAAGCGAACACCAGCGTGGCGCCGGTGAAGATGCCCGGCAGGCTCATCGGCAATACCACCTGGCAGAACACCCGCACGCGGCTGGCGCCCAGGGTCGCGGCAGCCTCTTCGTAGGTGCGCGACACGCCGCGCATGGCGCTGGCGATCGGCAGCACCGCCAGCGGGAAAGCCGTCTGCACCAGCCCCATCAACACGCCGGTCTGGTTGTAGAGCAGCATCACCGGCCGGTCGATCAGCCCCAGCCCCATCAGGGCCTGGTTGAGCATGCCAGCCGGACCGAGGATCACCAGCCAGCCGTAGCTTTGCAGCAGCAGGTTCACCAGCAACGGCAGGAGCACCGCGGCCAGGAACACCCGGCGCAGGAAAGGCGACTGCAAACGCGACATGCAATAGCCCACCGGAATCGCCAGGGCCACCGCGATCAGCGCGCTGAACAGCGCCAGGCGCAGGGTCAGCAACAGGGACTTCAGATAGTAGGGCTCAGCCAGTTGGGCATAGCTGGCCAGGCTGAACCCGCTCCACTCGGCCCCCTTATCCCCGATGCTCATGCGCAGCACCAGCAAGCTGGCGGCCACCAGCACGGCCAGAAAGAGCATTGAAGGGGTAAGGAAGAGCCAGGCCCGAACAGTAGGGGAAACCGCCTTCGCCGGACGCAGCGGTGCCGCGCCGACCGGTTCGGTCAGATCAATGTGTTCCATTTCGCTCGTCTCGTCAGAACAGGGAAACCACGCGCCCGGGCAGGCGGCCGAAGGCCAGCCGCCCGGCGCGACTCACGGCAGGCGCCGTGGCTGCATCAGGAAGAGAAGATTTCCGTGTAGCGGCGAATCCACTGGTCGTGGACTGTGGCGAGGAAGGCGTTGTCGTGCATGATCGCCTTCTCTGCGATCTGCTCCGGCGTAAGGATGAAGGGGCTCTTGCGCGCCTCGGCGGAGATGATCGCCTTGGAGTTGACCGGACCATTGAAGATGTCTTCGGCCATCTTGCCCTGCACCAGCGGGTCCAGCGAATGGTCGAGGAAAGCGTAAGCCAGGTCGGTATCACCCGGACGGTGCTTGGGCATGACCGAGAGCATCAGGTCGGTGTAGAAGCCTTCCTTCATGCCGAAGGTGGCGCCCAGGCTGTAGGCGGGATCGCGGATCTGCTTGGGGAAGAAGGCCGGGGCGTAGAGGCCGCCCATGTCAAGGGAGTTGGTGCGGAACAGCTCGGCGATCTGGTTGGGGTTCTCCCCCAGGGTCATCACGCGGTCCTTCAGCTCTTCCAGCTTCTTGAAGCCCGGTTCGATGTTATGCACATCACCACCGGCCAGCTTGGCCGCGATGATGATCAGGTCCATGGCCTCGGTCCAGTTCGGCGGCGGCAGGAACAGACGGCCTTCGTAGGTCGGGTCCCAGAGCGCGGCGTAGCTGTCCGGCACGTCCTTCACGGTGCGCGTGTTGTACACCAGGCTGTTGCACCACAGCAGGTAACCGATGCCGTGGCCGTTGGCGCCAGTCTGGTACTGGGCGGGCACATCCTTGAGGTTGGGAATGCGGTTGAGGTCAGGCTTCTCCAGCAGCCCGGCACTGGCCAGGCCTTCGGCACCTACCCCGGCGAGGGTGATGATGTCGTACTGCGGGCGATCACCACCGGCCTTCAGCTTGGCGACCATTTCCGAGGTGCTGCCGGTGCGGTCGGCGATCACCTTGGCGCCGGTCTTGGCCTCGAAGGTGGCCGCGATATTGCGCAATGCCGCAAGCCCGGTGTCGTCCGACCAGGTCAGCAGTCGCAGGGTCTTGCCCTGGAAGCGGGTATCGCTGGCGCTGGCCCGGATGAAGGGCATCGAAAGGGTGGCGGCGGCCACCGAAGCGACACCCACCGTCTTGATGAAATTTCTTCTGCTCAGATCATGCTCGCCCATTGAGGACTCCTCTTGTTCTTGTATGGAGCTGCGGCAGCGAAGTGCCCGGCGCGGTCATCCTGCGGCGCACCGCATAGCGCAACAATCGAAAATTCGTCATCGGAGCCATGTCTTCCATGCATGGCTGGAGAGCAGACATGACAAAGCCGCCCGAGGGCGGCCTTGTTGGGTTTCATGCGGGTCGTTTTGGGGGCGAATTCATTCGCGATGGGGTTCGCAGCGGCCTCTCAACCCACTGTGGGGCAGTGCCTTCGGCCTGCTCGGCGATTGAAATCGCCCCTACAGGGGAAGGCACAGCGAATTCATTCGCGATCGAAATCGTTCCCGCAACGAAGGCAGGTGTCAGACCGCCCGCACCACGTGCTTGATTTCCTGGAAGGCGGAGAGCCCCCACGGGCCGAGCTCGCGGCCGATGCTGCTCTGCTTGTAACCACCCCATGCGGTCTGCGGGAAGATCACCTGCGGCGAGTTGATCCACACCATGCCGGCCTGCAGGGCATTGGCCACGCGCTCGGCGGCATCAAGGTCGCGGCTCACCACGCTGGCCACCAGGCCGAACTCGCTATCGTTGGCCAGTTCGATAGCCTCCTCCTCGGTGGCGAAGCTGCGTACGCAGAGCACCGGGCCGAAGATTTCCTCGTTCCACAGGGCGCTGTCTCGAGGTACATCGGCAAACACGGTAGGCCGCAGGAAGTAACCGCGCGCAAGCTCCGCCGGACGCTCGCCACCGCACACCAGGCGCGCACCGGACGCGATGCCGCGCTCGATATGGCCACGCACGCGCTGGTATTGCGCCTGGTTCACCAGAGCACCCATCTCCACATCCTCACTGAAGGGGTCACCCACCTTGGTGGCCTCGGCGCGAGCCTGCACCTGCGCCAGGAAATCCGCCATCAGGGGAGCGGCGACCAGCACGCGGCTGGTAGCCGAGCACATCTGGCCCGCGTTGAAGAAGGCACCGCCACACGCCAATTCCACGGCCAGCTCCAGGTCGGCGTCCTGCAACACCAGCAGCGACGACTTGCCGCCCAGTTCCAGGCTGACGCCCTTCACGGTTTCCGCCGCACGCTGCATCACTTGCACACCCACGGCATTGCTTCCGGTGAAGGACACCTTGGCCACCTTCGGATGGGACGACAGCGGCGCGCCAACCGCCAGGCCAGTGCCGCACACAATGTTGAGCACGCCAGCCGGCAGGCCGGCTTCGTGGATGATGCGCGCCAGTTCCAGTTCCGGCAGCGGCGTCACTTCAGAGGGCTTGAGCACCACGGTGCAACCGGCGGCCAGGGCCGGGGCGAGTTTCCAGGCGGTGGTCACCATGGGGAAGTTCCACGGCACGATCAGGCCCACCACGCCATAGGGTTCGCGGCGCAGTCGTGCGGCGAAGTCTTCGGTGGGCAGCTCAACCGGGCGGTCCTGCTGGGCATCAAGACCCTCCGCGAGGCCGGCGTAGTACTCGAAAGTGCCGATCACGTCATCAACATCGATGGCAGCTTCGAAAAGCGGTTTGCCGTTGTTGGCGGACTGCAGCTGAATCAGGGTTTCGCGGCGTTGCCGCACGCCCTCGGCAATACGGCGCAGCACAGCACCGCGCTCGGCACCGCTGCTGCGGGCCCAGGCTGGGAAGGCTTTGCTGGCGGCCTGTACAGCCAGCTCGACACTGGTGGCATCACCGCTGCCGATAGTCGCCAGTGGAGCTTCGGTGGCCGGGTTTATCACCGCCAGTTCGGCGCCACCGGTCAGCCACTGACCATCGATGTAAACGCCTGCGAGGGTTTCGGTGTAGGTCGGGAGAGTGTTCTGCATTGCGTAATTCCGTCGATTCTGGCCGCCGAACCTGCAATCGGCGCGGGTGACAGTGAGCGCCTTGCCGCTGAATGCGCGGCAGCAAGAGCTGGGGCAGGTAGGATGCGTAATTGGACCCGTCGGGCGGCGGCCATGACAAGGCAAAATTCGTCATACTTGCCATGTCCTCACGTCATGGCTGCCCTGATGAAACGCCTCCCACCCCTGCCTGCGCTGCACACCTTCCTGGTCACTGCCCAATGCTGCAACTTCACCCGTGCAGCCGAACTGCTGCACCTCACGCAGGGCGCCGTGAGTCGGCAGATTTCCGGGCTGGAAAGCCATCTGGGTTACCCACTGTTCCAACGCCAGGCGCGCGGGCTCAGCCTCACCACCCAGGGGCGAGAGCTATTGCCGCGCATTCAGCAGGTCTTCATCCTGATCGACGAGGCCGTCGAACAAGTCGGCGCAAAGCGCGAAGCCCTGCAACTCAAGGCCCCCACCTGCGTAATGCGCTGGCTCCTGCCGCGCCTTATGCGCTGGCAGGCAGAGCGCCCGGACGTGCCGGTGGAGCTGACCACCACCGTGCAATATGGCGTGGATTTTCGCCGGGAAGAATTCGACGCCGCGGTGATCTACGGCACCCAGCCCGGCAGCGCCCAGGTCGCCCACCACCTGTTCGATGAACAGCTCACGCCCGTGTGCTCCCAGCAGTTGATGGATGGCCCCATACCACTGGCCAGCACCGCCGACCTGGTGCTGCACACCCTGCTTCACCCCACCCGTGACGACCAGGACTGGAAAACCTGGCTTCTGGCCGCCGGAGCCACCCTCGACAAACTTGGGAGCGGGCACCACTTCGACACCCTAGACCTGGCCCTGTCCGTCGCCACCCAAGGCAATGGCGTAGCCCTGGGCGACTGGGCGCTGATCGGTGAAGACCTCGCTACCGGCCGTCTGGTGGCGCCCTTCGACCTCAAGGTCCCCACCGGCGGCGCCTACTTCATGGTCTACCCCGAGCGCCCGGCGCCCAGCCCGCAGCTGCTCGAACTGGTGGACTGGCTGGTCGCCGAGGCTCAAGCCGGGCAAACATAACAAGGCATGCCAAAGCCGCCGCACCGTAAAAGAGCACATGCCGAGCACCAACGCCCGAACCCATTGGGCGCGTTGACATGAAGCGCCATATCGCTTGCCCGCCCGGCGCAGCACCGGGTGTCCGCCCACTCCAGCCACCCGCCAGCCTTACAGGTTTGCTCTTTCCACTAACAATGGGAGGGTTGACCCATAGCTACATTCCCCGGCCCCCCGGGAGACGACTTCGCCTTCGCCTGACCGGGGTCCGGCCAACTCCCCCTGCGATTTCCCCTCTCCCTCCGTGAGAGGGGCCGGGGGTGGGGGAAGCAACCTGTGGGGGCGAATTCATTCGCCAATCGATCCGCAGGATCGACCTATCCACTCCCCACCCCCGACCAAGCACCTTGAATCAGCCGCCAATTCCGCTAGGCTCTGCCCCCTCAATGTTATGAGGAGTACCCACCATGGCACGCGCCACCGCCCGCCACATCCTGGTTTCCACCGAAGCCAAGTGCAATGAACTCAAAGCTGCTATCGAAGGCGGCGCCGATTTCGCTGAAATCGCCAAACAACACTCCACCTGCCCCTCCAGCCGCGATGGCGGCAACCTCGGCTCCTTCGGCCGTGGCCAGATGGTCAAGGAATTCGACACCGTCGTATTCAGCGCCCCGCTGAACGTCGTGCAAGGCCCGGTGAAAACCCAGTTCGGTTATCACCTGCTGGAAGTCACCAGCCGCCAGGACTGATGGTTCCAAGGCGCCGCCGTTCGGTGGCGCCCACTCTCTCCGCTCTCCCCCGCCCCCCCGCATCGTTCTCCTCCTGCCTCGATCAGCAAGTGGCCCGGTCATGTTTCCAGCGGCACGTTCAGTCCTGAACTAACGTAGTTACGCCCGAAAACATTCAAAGGAGTTTCACCATGTCGGAAGACACCAAGGTAAAAGGACCGGCCTCGTACTTCCCCTCCATCGAAAAGAAATACGGACAGCCGATTGCCCACTGGCTGAATCTGCTGGAAACGGTGAACGGAAAGAAGCACATGGAGATGGTGGCCTGGCTCAAGGCTGAACATGGCATGGGCCACGGGCATGCCAATGCGCTGGTTGCGCATTACCTGGCTGCCGCGAAGTAACTTCAGCGAACGAAATTTCTGCGCTTTACGACTTGCTGGCCAGCGGGTGCCGACCAGCAGTTCAGGTATGAGCTCAATACCCCCCGATGTCCGACCCGATGAATATCCCCAGCCTCGGGTCGTAATACTGAATCACGATCCGTGGGCTGCCGTAGTGTTGGTAGTAATAGGGCCGTTCGCCCAGGTAGTAGCCACCGTAGTAGCGGGGGGCGTAGATAACGCGCGGGCCGTGGTTGTGGTAGGCGCGGTGACGGTAGAAGTGTTTGTGGCCATAGCCGTGGCGGTTGCCCTTGAAGTGCTTGCCACCGCCGTGGCCGCCACCATTCCAGGCAAGCAGGGTTTCGCCAGAACTGCTGGGGGTTGGCCAGGGTTGCTGACCGAGGGCCAGCCCGCTGGCAGCGCAAGCCAGGAAGAAGATGAACGGTTTGAGGATACGCATGGCGAGCCCTCCTGCATGGTCCCCCCACGTTTCACCCCCGCACTCCCAGTATAGTTTTTGACCAGTTTCAATCCGGGCCGGACACTACCTTGCGTCGGCGGACCTGACCCCGGCGACGTACGGTGAAGGCCATTTCCTACAGCCTTTCCTGTGCGCCTAGCCCGCCGTCCTACAGAGAAATTTCCCACAGACATTTAGCCTTGAGCGCCTACAAACGCGCCGCTTAGAGTCCCGCCTCGTCACGGTCAATCCCGTGACCTGGGCGTAGGAACCCGGAACTCAATCAAGACACGGTCGCGACATGGCTGCTGGAACAGGCGTTGAAGCTGTCCAGTACACCTATGGCGGGCCGTGCGAGGAGGCCTCCTGGCCTATCCGGTTCTTGGTTGCCGGTATTCCTACCCTTGCACGGCCCCGCCACCCAACCCGTAGGAAGGTTGCAGGCAGGTAACGACGGCCCAACCAAGGTGCTTGCCATGGATAGCAGATACCCACCTTTTACCCACGCGCACCTCCGCGCCACCTCCCGAATTACCACCTCCGCCCTGGAGGTGCGCCATGCCTGACTTCAAGGCCTTTGCTCCTCCCTCCCAGCCCTATTCCGACGTGATGTTCTTCAACGCCGGCGCCAGTCCTGCCCACCTGTTCGAAACCGCCCACCAGCGCATGTCCGCAGCGCTGGATCTGTTGCAACTGGTGGAGCAAGCGGAGAACGGCGATTTCGTGCAGCGTGAGGCCGCGCGGTTGTCCTTTGCGGTGGGTTTGTTGCTGGGAGATGCGCGGTCGCTCTACGAGGCTGCGCATGAGCGGGTAATCAAACCGGGCGACAGGGAGGCGGCGACGTGAGCCGTACCGCCTATTTTCCGCTGCTTTCCGACTTCAGCGAGCAGGTGCAGGAGGTGAACGCATGTTCGCCTCCGGGGGACTTTCGAGAGTTGGGCTGCTATCGATTGGTGCAAGCCAGCGCAGCCGTCGACAGCCTGCTCGCGGCGCTCACGCCCGAGAACCGGGCCGATGGAGAGCCCTACCTGCGGTACCTGCAACACCTGCTGCTGGATGCCTACCAGATGATCGAGCTGTCGGCGCAGGTTGCCGAGGAGGACCAGGCATTGCTGGAGGCCCTGCAACGGCCCATCAGTCGTCGTATTCCATCGACTGAGCATTGCCGGGAACTGCCTCTGGTTGGCTGGCGCTGGAAGCATCGGCAGACAGTGTTGGCTGGGATGGCAACAGCCGAAGCCTGTCTTGCGCAGGGCGCGAACGCGACGCCTTGGGCGGCATTGGCGGAAGGACGCAGCCAGTGGCGCGGCGAGCGGGCCAGGGCGGCATTCGAGTTGGGTTTCATGATGCGGATGTATCAGCGGGTCATGGCGTCGAACGCCAACCATCGTGAATGAAACGCAGCACTTGGACGCCACCAGTTGTGAGGCGGGCGGAAAAGTGAGGGGTTTACCGGATTCGGCTTGCACCTACAGCCGAGGCCAGGCCTGAAGGGTCCCGGTCAGGTACAGCCCGCCGAGCATCAGGCAAGTCGCCGAACTGACGATCCAGAAACGGGCACCGTTGTAGCCGGGTCTGAACCGGGCAATGGCCAGGCCTGCCACCCCGCGCAACAGCAGGACGACAGTGATCGCGAACAATACGAAGCGGGGAGCCGGCAGGGCGGGGAGCATGCCTGCGCCGGCCAGTGCGTACAGCGCCCAGATCACAAGCACGAGGGTGATCGCGCCGGTGATCAGGGTCGGCTGCCACCGGCCCTCGCGCGACAGGCGGACCATCCTTTCACCGGCCCCCATGGCGTCGTACCAGGCTGAACCGAAAACGATGCAGCCGAAATGCAGGGCGGCGGCGAGCAAGGTGCCCGCAGCAGCCAACAGCAACCATCCGTTGTCTTCCATATTGAGCCTCCGGAATCGAAGCCTGATGTTGGCGGTGCACCAAGATGGGCGCAATGCGGCGGGAGACCGCAGAAATGCAAGGCTAGCTGCTTGGGCGTTGGGGATATGCAGCCTACGGGATTAAGCGCTCCTCCTATCCACCATTCGGTGTCGACACGAAGCTCAATTTTCCGAGCGACGAATTGGCGGGTATCGCGTCGCGCCACCACATCCTGTCGGCGCTGATAAGCGGCAAATCAGCCACCAGATGACTAGTTTGCCATCCATCCACATTGGAAATTTCGCCGGTGTCCAGAGGGGTTTCGGGTGCATCGGAAAACACCGGTTTAGAGGCGATCCCTCACTTTTCGTAGGGCTGTTATAACCGTCGCCCGCGCTGCCGCCGGTCGGGGTTTTGATCGTTTTTTGAACAAAAACCGGATGTTGCGATTATTATGCCCCGGCGATCAGGACACGACTTGCCATCAACACCACTGATGGCGCGCCTGACTTCTACATAAATTCGGAACGACTCCACAGTGCATGAGAGTTCATGTACGGGGGATTTTTCGTCCCTGAAAAAGGCCAATGGTAGGCCCTCGTTCGCGGTTAACGGCGAACACTCGAATCCATAATTCCAATGCCGCTGTTGCATCAGTACAGCCGCTCAAATCGTTAGAAAGAGGTAAACCATGGAGCTTTTTCATCTTGTTGCTTCCCTGTTCCAACAGCCGGCAACCATGGAGCTGACTCGCATGGGCGTGGTCTACGCCCACCTCATCGCTTGCTGCGTGGCCATCGGCATGGTGCTGACCAGCGATATCGCCATGATCAAGCAACTGTTCCAGGGCCGTGACTCAACTGCTGCCGACAAAGAACATTTGCATGCGCTGAAGAAGACCGTGCTGCTCGCACTGGCGGCGCTCTGGGTCACCGGTATCGGCATCCTGGCGCTGGATTACTCGCAGAAGGGCGCGATGTACTTCCTCAACCCGAAACTGCAGGCCAAGATCCTGGTCGTCGCGCTGCTGACCCTCAACGGCTGGGTACTGCACAGCGTGGTGATGCCTGCGATGGACAAGGCCGGCAGCCTGCTCAAGCTCGACATCAATGCCCGTAGCCTCGCGCTGTTCTCGGGTGTCGTTTCCGGGGTGTCCTGGTTCTATGGCGCGATGCTGGGTATCGCCCGTCCGCTGAGCTGGAAATACTCCCTGACCGAAATCATGGTCGCCTACCCGGTACTCATCTGCCTCGGCTTCGTCGCGATGAGCCTGCTGGTGAAGTGGGCCGCCAACCGGACCGCCACTCGCGCTCCGGCTGGAATGACCCCCGCGCTCGCTACCTGCTGAGCGTGGGCGGGCAAGGACGCCCGACCTTATTGAAAAAGCCGCAGGGGCCAATCAGGCCCCTGCGGCTTTTTTCTTTTCTTGCCTGAATCCTGGCGACTGAAAATGGCCTCACTTCCAAGCCGATTCGGCCGATGTCTTCAAGGCGTATCGTCGGTCTTGACTTCATCCCAGCTGCTGTCCGGGTCGAAGGTCTTCATGGCTTTGGCAAGTTTTTCGCTCTCGGGGCCCAGGTCCTTCTGAAACACCTGGCCTTCGTGACTGATCATGAAGCTCATCACGCCGCTGTCGCCGTACTGGGCCGGCCAGGCGACCAGGGCGAAGCCGCGGCTCATGGCTTTGCCGAGCATGTAGCCGTAGGCGCCGCCAGGTGCCGAGGGCCCTTGCGCAGTGAGGATGCGGAAGTGATAACCGTGCCAGTCATCTCCTTTGGTCTGGCCGCCGAACAGTGGTCCAAGTGGGCTCTCATCGGTGCCGTCTTCGTCGGCCCAGTAAAGGCCGTCGTGCTTGCCGTCGCTGCTGATGAACCGCTGCGCGTACTCGAGCACACCGTCGCCATTGCGATCGACTTCGGCATAGTCCATCTGCGCGTCGTGGTAAGCCTCCGCAGCCTCTATGGCCGACAGCTCGTTGCGACCGATGCGGCGCAGGCGGATTTCCTCACCGCCAGCCTTGGCGTCGAACCTCCAGCCTTCCTTGCCCTGGACAATGGGAATGGGCAGGGTCCAGGGATCGTTGCCGACCACCAGATGCGCGCGCCCCTTGGTGGCGGTGTCGATACTGTGCTTTTCGCGGTAGTGGCGGAGGAAAGCATCAACATCCTTGCGTTCGATGCCTTTGGTGGGGATGTATTCCTGCCAGTTGGCGCCCAGCAACGCGGCCAGGCGGTTTGCGTCGGCCTTCTCGGTGCCAAGGGCAGCGACGAAGGATTCGGCCGCTGCGTCCGGGGTCTTGAAGTACTCGTTGGCGCTGACGCCGAAGGTGCAGGCGACCAGCGACAGCATTGCAAAGATGCGGATTGCACGAATCATGTGCTGTCTCCTTTCAGCGCCGACGGCCACCACCGCCACGGGACGGTGCGTGGGCTGGACGTTGTACCTGGCGGCCTGCGGCCGACTGGTGCGGACGCGAAGCGGAAGCCCGGCTGACCTGCCCCCGGTTTGCCGCTGCGCGCGTCTGCGACGGCTGTCGCGCTCCTGCAAAAGCGTTATTGCGCGGTCCTTGCCGGGCAGAGGCATGTTGCTGCCGTGCCTGCTGCCGCACTTGCTGGTTGTTCTGCGCACGCGGGCGCTGCTGCTGCCGATTTGCATCGGCGCGCTGACGCTGCTGCACGGCACCTTCTGCGCGCTGGCGAGCCTGCGGATCGTTGCGTATGTCACGGGTAGCAGCCTGGGCGCGTTCGCGAGCCTGCTGGTTGGTACGGGCCGGAGCCTCGATGCCGCGTTGCTGAAGGCTCTGGCGGGCTTTCTGGCGTTCGGCGGTGCGGTTGGCGTCATAACCACGCAAGGCCTCGCGCTGCTGACTGCCATTCAGGCGCAGGCCGTTCTGTTGTCGATTGATGTTGTCGCGATAAGGCACGCCCTGACGGTTGATGGGGTTGTGGACGAACTTGTTCTGGTTACGGTTGATCTGCCGATTGGAGTTGATGTTGTTGTAGCGGTTGACGTCGATGTCGACATCGCCGCCCCCCCAGTCACAGTCGCCCCAGAGTGAGTTGACAATGCCGACGCCGACGCCGAAGGCCAGGCCAGTCGCCAGGCCGGTGGCGATTGGATAGCCGTAACTGGGCGGCGGCGGATAGTAGGGAGGTGGATAGGACGGATAGGACCAGGTGCCATAGACCACAGTGGGGTTGTAGCTGGGAACGTAGACCACCTGCGGATTGCTGGGCTCGATGACGATTGTCTGGTTGCTCGAGGCAGGCTGCACCACGGTGGTGGTGGAGGTGCTCGGCGCTGGCGCCTCCTGGACGGTGACCTTCTGCTGCTCGTTGGACTCCAGGTTGCCGGCAGCCTGGGCCTGGCGACGCAGGCGCTGGACGGAATCCATCACGTCGTTGGGTTGGGCGAGGAAGGCATCCCCCACCCGTTGCACCCAGGCAGGGTCCTGGCCGAGGGTGGCAAGCACCTGAGGAAAGGCCACGAGTGACTGGACGCTAGGGTCCCATGGCTGGTTGGCCACCTGTTTCACGGCGTCATCACCCTTCGCGTCCGGGTGCGCCTTGGACCAGGCGACCGCATCGGCCACATTGCCCGGATAGGTGGCAGCCATCAGCACCTGAGCCAGCAACGAATCCGGGTAGAGGGCGATCGGCGCCATCATCTGGTCAAGCTCTTCGGTCTTGAACACCGCCTGGGGCGCGGCTGGTTGGGCGGCCGGTGCGGCAGCTTGGGCAGGTGCGGCTTCGGGCGTGGATTCGGGCGCGGCGGAAACACCCGCGCTTGGGCCATCGCCATCTTCAGCGGCGGAGATGCCGGCGTCCGTGGCGGCGAAGGCTGGGGGGAAAGCCAGCAGGGCCAGCAGAACGGCACTGAAACGGGTGCGGTTGGGCATGTTGCGTCTCCCGCAAACGGAGTGGTTGTCCTTGAACCCGGCAAAGGCATGCGCCCTACCGCTGCCGTTTGGGAACGATAGACCAGCCACGGTCGGCAGGCCGGAGAAGCTGACAGAAATGTAATCACCCGCCGTTTTCCGATGTGGCAATACGGCGTGCCGGGTTTCAGTTTCGCCGGCATCGCGCCGGACGGCATGCCCCGTGGGGCAAGAGCATGGGCGACGAGCACATCTGGGGGATGGTGGCCTTCCTCCAGCCATTGCCGCAGCTCGATGCCGACAGCTATCGCCAATTGGTAGCCAGCAGCGACGGGCGGTGGAAGTGGCTAAAGACGAAGGGCATGGGCATGCAGAGGGACATACCCATTAGTGGTAGCGGCACCCCGGGTTCGCGAACAAGTTCGCTCCTACGGGGCAGGACTGCGCCTGCGGTGAGTCCAGAGTCATCCCTCTCCAATTCAGGGGTGAAGAGGCATGCTTGCTTAAGCACCGCGTCCGTTGCCGATGAACGCCTGAACGCGACGCGACGCGACGCGAACAGGCTGGGGCGCAGGGCGGGTGCCGGGGGTGAGGGAAGTTACCGGCCTGCTTGGTGCCGACGCTTTTCGCGAATGAACTCGCGCCCACCCTCTTACTTCACGCCGATATTCCCGCTCTCCCATCGCGATTCGCCGGTCTCCAGCGCGTTGGCGATGGTGGCGAGCTTGTCGTCCGGCAGGGATTCGGGCAGCGGGTCGACGCCTGCGCTGACGAACAGCTGCGCATAGGCGTTGCGCAGTTCGGCATAGGACAGGTCGCGATTGAGCTGAGCCTGAAGGGTGTTCAGTTCTCCCTGAATCAGGTCCAGCTCGCCGATGCTCTGGGTCTTGTAGCGATTGCGCAGCTGTTCGGCGATCTGCCCGTCCAGCCTGGCCAGTTCTTCGCTGGTCTGGAACTGTCGCTGGGCCTCGTGGAAGTTGGCGTTGGCCACATAAAGCTGCGCCAGCACCGCCATGGACATCGCCTGGCGTCGGGCGGCTGCGACGGACTCGCCTGCCTTGGCAACGTCGATAGCGGCCGGGCCGGAGAGGACGTTGAACAGGTTCCAGGTGACCTTCACGCCGTAGTCGGCCCAGCTCTGGTTCACCAGGAAGGAGTTGCTGTCGTAATGGCCGCCAGCGGAGAACTCCAGGCCCGGCAGCAGACGCAACATGGCCTTGCGGGTTTCGGCAGCGCTGATGCGCGCCTGGTAGTCCTGCTCGCGCAGTTCCGGGCGGCTGGCCAGGGCTTCTTCTTCCAGGCGGTTCATATCCACCTTGAGCTCCGGCACCTGATAGTCGTCAGTGGCGGCCAGAGTGAAGTCGGTGTTCAGCGGCAGGTTGATCAGCGCGGCCAGCTCGGTCTTGGCCAGAGACAGCGCGCGGCGCTGCTCTTCCAGCTGTCGGGTGGCTTCGATCAGTGCCCGCTGGTAGCTCATGGCCTGCACCGGGTCGCCGATGCGCTCCGAGCTCATGCGTTGGCTGCTGGCGCGAGCCTCATCGACGCGTGCCATCAGGCTGTCGATCTGTTTCAGCAGGCGGTCGGCCGCCACGGCGCGCCAATAGGCCGAACGCACGTCCTGGATGATGGTGTGGACCACCTTGCGGCGGCGCTCCTGGACGATCAGGCGCTGGTCGGCCTGCTGCTTGGCGCTGACGTAGCTGACGCCGAAGTCGAGCACGTTCCACACCATGGTCAGGTCGGCCACGCCACGGTCGCGGTCCTGGGAGGTGGACGGTTCCAATGACTGGGTGTTGGTCAGCACACTCTGGCTGCTGGAGGCGCTGACGTTGCTGCGCCCAGCGTAGCCGGCTTCCATGGCCATGCGCGGCAGCATGTCGAAGCTGGCCAGATCCACCTGGCGCTTGGCCAGGGCTTCTTCCATCACCTTGAGGCGTGCCTCCAGGTTGTACTTCACCGCGCGGGCCATGGCCTCGTGCAGGGTCAGGGGTCCGCTGAGGGGTTCCTGGTCCTTGAACATGGTCGCCAGGTCCTGGCGCGCACGCTGCTCGCTGACGCTACGGTCGATGGGCTGGCTGGTCACGGCACAACCGGTGACCGCCAGCGCCAGCACACTTACGCTGAAAAACTTCGCTGCTTTGCTCATCCTTGGGCCGCCCCCTAGACACGGCACTTACAGATTTCTAATTCGTTGTTCTTCAAGCCTGCGGGCGATCCGTCTGGATCTGTCCCAGTGCCATGGCCAGTTCCCTGACCTGACGCTGCTCGTTGTCCTTGATGTCCTGCAACTGCTGGCCGAGCGTGGGCGCCCCGAAGATGCCCTGGCCGCTCCCCCCGGAGCCGCCCTTCCATTGCTTGCCATCAAACAGCTTCATTTCTTCGGAATCCTGCGGCACGTCCTTGTCGAAGAAACTCGACAGGCTGCTGGTGCCGAACACACCGCCATCGCCCCCGCCGAAGCCGAGGAAGCCCGAGCCGGAGCCATCGCCAAAACCGTCGCTGCTGCCGAAGACCTGGGCGATGAAGCTGGGCGCCAGGGCTCCCTGGTTGATGAAGATATTGCCCAGGGTCGGAATGCCACTGCCCAGCGTCGGCTGATCGAACAGCGGCGGCGGAATGAGCGGCGACGTGAACGGCGGCGGTGGCACGTTGGGCTGCACCGGGTCGAACGGTACCGTCGGTTCCGGCGGCACGATGACCGGCGGGTTGTGACGGAACTCCGGATCGCCATCGCTCTGCGGAACGCTGTAGGTCTGCGCCGTCAGCCCGCTGAGCATGGCGTTGCCTGCGGTATCGGTGATCAGCGTGCCGGTGGTGTTCAGGCCGAGGCTGAGAGTGCCAGCACCTGCGACGTTGCTGACCGTGACCAGGAATGTACGGCTATCCACCTGCACCAGCGATTGCAGGGTGCCGGTGACATTGCCGGTGGTCACCAGGTTGAAGTCGCCGATGTCGATGCCGCTAACGTTCTCGTCGAAGGTCACGGTGTACTGCACGCTGCCGGGTGTGGGCAGCGGCGTGACTGTCGCGCTGGCATTCGGCGCCGTGGTATCGACGATCACACCGCTGGTGTTGCCGACGCCATTCAGCGTCAGGTTCATTGCATTGCCGATGGCATCGCGCAGGGTCGCACCGTTGGCCACCAGGCCAGTGACGGCAATGCCGTTGGCGTCGTTGTCGCCGGCGCGAACCGTGTACTGGAACACCAGCATGTTGCTACCCGAGCCCGCCACGTAGTCGGCGAAGACGGTAGTGCCGCCCATGTCGATGGCCAGGCGCGGAACGCCGTTGACGATCACCGCTTCGCTGGCGTTGACCACGAAAGTCAGGGTGTCACCGGCGTTGTAGGACACGCCGACCGGCACGCTGACGCCGGTGACGGTGGGCACATCGCGGTCGACGCTGTACACAGCGCCGACCAGGCCGCCGCCGACGGCGTTGCCGGCAACGTCGACGATGCCGGTACCGGAACCGTTGAGGTTGAGCCCCAGGGTACCGGTGCCGCTCACGCCGCTGACAGTGAGCTGATAGGTGCGGGCGTCGATCTGCACCAGGCCGGTCAGGCTGCCGCCTGCGCTGCCGGTGGTCACCAGGGTGAAGTCGCCGAGGTCCACACCGCTGACGTCTTCGCTGAAGGTCACGGTGTAGCGCACGCTGCCGGCATTGGTCGGCGACGGATCGACGCTGACGATGCCGCTCGGGTTGGGTGCAACGGTGTCGACGATCACGCCACTGGTGTCGCCAACGCTGTTCAGCGTCAGCGTCATGGCGTTGCCAGCGGCGTCCAGCAGGCTGCCGCCATTGCTGGCCAGACCGGTCACGGCGATGCCGTTGGCGTCGTTGTCGCCCGCCTGGATGGTGTACTGGAACACCAGGGTGCTGGTACCGGAACCGGCCACGTAGTTGGCGAAGACCGTGGTACCGCCCATGTCGATGGCCAGGCGCGGGACGCCATTGACGATCACCGCTTCGCTGGCGTTGACCACGAAGGTCAGGGTATCGCCGGCGTTGTAGGACACGCCGACCGGCGCGCTGACACCGGTGACGGTGGGCACATCGCGGTCGACGCTGTACACAGCGCCGACCAGGCCGCCGCTGACGGCGTTGCCGGCAACGTCGAAGATGCCGGTACCGGAACCGTTGAGGTTGAGCCCCAGGGTACCGGTGCCGCTCACGCCGCTGACAGTGATCTGATAGGTGCGTGCGTCGATCTGCACCAGGCCGGTCAGGCTACCGCCTGCGCTGCCGGCGGTCACCAGGGTGAAGTCGCCGAGGTCCACACCGCTGACGTCTTCGCTGAAGGTCACGGTGTAGCGCACGCTGCCGGCATTGGTCGGCGACGGATCGACACTGACGATGCCGCTCGGGTTGGGTGCGACGGTGTCGACGATCACGCCACTGGTGTCGCCGACGCCGTTCAGCGTCAGGTTCATCGAGTTGCCGATGGCATCGCGCAGGGTCGCACCGTTGGCCACCAGGCCAGTGACGGCAATGCCGTTGGCGTCGTTGTCGCCGGCGCGAACCGTGTACTGGAACACCAGCGTGTTGCTACCCGAGCCCGCCACGTAGTCGGCGAAGACGGTAGTGCCGCCCATGTCGATGGCCAGGCGCGGAACGCCGTTGACGATCACCGCTTCGCTGGCGTTGACCACGAAAGTCAGGGTGTCACCGGCGTTGTAGGACACGCCGACCGGCACGCTGACGCCGGTGACGGTGGGCACATCGCGGTCGACGCTGTACACAGCGCCAACCAGGCCGCCGCCGACGGCGTTGCCGGCAACGTCGACGATGCCGGTACCGGAACCGTTGAGGTTGAGCCCCAGGGTACCGGTGCCGCTCACGCCGCTGACAGTGAGCTGATAGGTGCGGGCGTCGATCTGCACCAGGCCGGTCAGGCTGCCGCCTGCGCTGCCGGTGGTCACCAGGGTGAAGTCGCCGAGGTCCACACCGCTGACGTCTTCGCTGAAGGTCACGGTGTAGCGCACGCTGCCGGCATTGGTCGGCGACGGATCGACGCTGACGATGCCGCTCGGGTTGGGTGCAACGGTGTCGACGATCACGCCACTGGTGTCGCCAACGCTGTTCAGCGTCAGCGTCATGGCGTTGCCAGCGGCGTCCAGCAGGCTGCCGCCATTGCTGGCCAGACCGGTCACGGCGATGCCGTTGGCGTCGTTGTCGCCCGCCTGGATGGTGTACTGGAACACCAGGGTGCTGGTACCGGAACCGGCCACGTAGTTGGCGAAGACCGTGGTACCGCCCATGTCGATGGCCAGGCGCGGAACGCCATTGACGATCACCGCTTCGCTGGCGTTGACCACGAAGGTCAGGGTATCGCCAGCGTTGTAGGGAATGCCCACCGGCACGCTGACGCTGCCCACCACCGGCACTACGGCATCCACCCGCACACCCGTGGTGCTGGCGACATTGTTGAGGGTGGTGTTGGCGTCATTGCCCACGCCATCGCGCAGGGTGCCGCCGTTGGCCTGGATGGCGCCACCGACGCTGATGCCATTGGTATCCAGCTGGCCGCTGCTGACGGTCAGGCGGAACACCAGGGCGGAGGTGCCGGAACCGCTGAGGTAGTTGGCGAAGACCGTACCCCCGCCGTCCAGGGTGATGGAGATGCGCGGCGTGCCGCCAATGGTGTCAACGATCACCGCTTCGCTGAGGTTGACGGTGAAGTCGAGGTTCTGCCCCGCCACATAGGTGCCGTTGGCCGGCACGCTGACGCTGGTGACTTGCGGCGCCACACCGTCGATGACGATGCCGTGCTGCCCGGCGATGGAGTCGGCGCCGCCAGTGGTCGGCAGCGTCAGGATGGCGGTGGCGTTACCGGCATTGCGGATGCTGCCACCGTTCAGCGCCAGGGCGCCGGTGGACTGGTAGTCCAGGTCAGCGCTGAGGTCACCCGCCTGCACGGTGTAGCTGAAGGTCAGGGTGTTGCTGCCCGAGCCGGAAACGTAAGTGGCGGCGCGGTCCAGCAGGCCGGTTTCCAACAGCAGCGAGGGCACGCCGCCGGACGTATCGACGATCACCGTCTGGTCGAAGCTGATGGTGACGGTAATGACGTCGCCTACCTTGTAGCCGCCATCCGGGTTGCTGACGCCGATGTCGGTGATCACCGGGTTGATCGGGTTGACGGTGATGGCGAGGGTGTCGGTGTCGGTCTGGGCCCCGCCGCTGCCTGTGCCCCCCAGATCGCTGGTGCTGATCTGAATACTGGCCGGCCCGTTGTAGCCGGTGGTTGGGCTGAAGGTCAGGCCGTTCAGGGCGTTGTTGATATCCGCCAATGTGCCGGTGAAGGTCATGCTGCCGTCGGCGGTACCGTCGCCGTTGCTGAAGCTGAGACCACTGATACCGCTCAAGGAAATCAGGCCGTTGGTTGCAGTCAGGGTGACCTGCAGGGTGCTACCTCCGACGTCCACATCGCTGATGCTGATCAGGTTGCCATTGCCGGTGTTGAACACCAGGTTCGCGTCCTGGTTGACGCCCTGCCCCACCGGCAGGCTGTTGACCGGTGCATCGTTAACCGCACTTACCGCCAGGGTGACGGTGGTGCTGGAGGCTTCGGAGGTGCCGGTGCCGGAGTTGCCTGGATCGGTACCCGTATTGCCGCCATCGTCGATGCCGATGGTCAGGGTCACGTTGGCCGTGGCATTGGCTGCGGCGGTGAAGCTCACGCCATTGGCTGCGATGAAGGCATTGATATCGCTGATGCTGCCCACGAGGGTCAGGGTACCGGTGCCGGAACCGGCCACGGTCACGCCGCTGCCGCTGATGGCGCCCAGGCTGCCGCTGGCCACGCTGAAGGTCACGGTGAGGCTGCCAGTGCTGGCATCCACGTCGCTGAAGGAGATGCCGGTCAGGGCCTGGGCAACATCTTCGGTGACGCTAATGGAACCCGGGGCAGTAATGACCGGTGCATCGTTGACCGCCACCACGTTCACGGTGGCCGCAATCGCGAGGCTGCTGGTATCCACCCCGCCATTGCTGGTGCCGCCGCCGTCGCGAATGCTGGTCAGGGTGACCAGGCGGCTGCCGGCAGCAGGCGCTTCGCTGCTATTGCGATAGGTCATGCCATCTATCACGCCTTGGGCACTTGCAGTGCTCAGACCGGCATGGGTCAGGGTGATGGTAGCGGTGCCGCCCACCAGGCTGACGCTGTAGCCGATGCCATTACTGGCGGTCGTGCCACTGGCGCCGTTGACCAGTAGGACGTCGGTACCGTCGATGCTCAGGATCTCGCTGGCGCCATTGGCGAGGTTGCTGACGGTCAGGGTAAGGCCGGTGATGCTCTGGCCCGCTTCGACCGTGCCGATGCTGATGCCGCTGAACAGATCGACGGCGGCGCCATTCTCGGTATAGGTGGGGTTGCCACCGGTGGCGGTGGCGGTTGGTGCGTTGTTGACCGCCACCAGGTTGACCAGCGTACTGCCGACAGCAGTGGCGCCCAGTTCATCGGCGAAGGTCCAGCTCAGGGCGACGCTGGCGACCGGGTCGTTGGAGCTGTTGGCATAGGTCAGTTGCTGGAGGATGTGGTTCACGTCCGCCGTGGTCGGAATCTCGCCGTTGGCGTCGGTGAAGGTCAGGGTCAGTTCGCCGCTCGTGCTGGTGTCGAAGCTGCCGATCACCTGGCCGTTCTTGACCAGGTTGCTGCCCACCAGGGTGATGCCGTTGCCATCGAGGAAGCCGAACAGGTCGCTGGCATTGGCGCCGCCATTGCGCACCACGACCAGGGAGGCACCGTCGTAGTTGCCGCTGCCACCGTTGAGCAGGTCCAGGTCCGCATCGGACACGCTGGCATCGGCATCGATCACGATGGCCGCACCACCCTCGGTGTAGCTGCCGCCACCATTGACGTTGCCCAGCACCGGCGGTGCATTGGCTTCCACTGCACCGATATCGACTGCGCTGCCAGTGGCCCGCACGTTGCCTATGGCGTCGATCGGCAGCACCTCGGTGGTATTGCCATCGTCATCCAGGTCATAGGTGTCGAGCGGCAGGCCGGCATTGCTGCCAGCGTCGAGCAATGCACTGCCCGCCTGGGGCTTGTGGGTCTGCACCGATCCGCCGTTATTGGCCAGGTTACCCAGCAGCAGGTTGGCGGTGCCCTGGTTGTTCAGTACACCGCTGGCAGTGGTGATGCTGACGTTGCTGCCGAAGTAGCTGTTGGTGGCGGTCTCGACTGTCGAGGCCACGTCGTCTGCGATACCGCCCGTAGCCAGCGGCGAACCGCCAATTGCCGCGGCGGCACCGGCACCGGAGGTGTTGCCGGCGACCACGGTGTTGACCAGCGTGTCGGTGCCATTGGCATGAATACCGCCACCGCTGCCGGACGCGGCGTTGCCGACCACTGTGGTGTTGTAAATGAAGGACGTACCGCTGGTGACACGGATACCGCCCCCCAGCGAGCCGGCGCCAAGGGCGGCGTTGCCGCTGAAGGTGCTGTTGATGATCGTCAAACCGCCAGTACCCCCGAACTGGAGGCCACCGCCGTGGGCGCCAGCGCCGGTGGTGGTGTTGCCGGTGACGGTGCTGTTGAGCATCGTCAGCGTGCTGCCAGTCCCCACCACACGAAGACCGCCGCCGAACGTATTGCTGGTATTGCCGCTGACAGTGCTGTTGACCATCGTCAGGTTCGCGCTACTCCCAAAGATGCCGCCACCGCCGAGGCCACTATCCGCGCTGTTGCTGACTACCGAATCACGAAGGGTCACGCTGGAGCCGAAGCCGATATTGAGACCAGCGCCGCCCCCGGCCGTATTGCCCTGTGTCAGCACCAGGCCGGAAATCTCGACGCCGGCGAGGCTGTTACCGACTTGCACCACCCGACTGGCGCCGTTGGCGGAGAGGGTCACATCAGCGACGCCGTCATCGTTCAGGTCACCGTCCAGGCGCAGGTTGCTGTAGTTGATGTCGAGCTGGCTGCCGCCAAGGACGATAGTGCCGCCCTGGTTGCCGGCCAGCGCGCCATTCAGGTCGAAGGTAATGGTGTCGCCCGCGCGCGCCCAGAACAGCGCTTCGCGAATGCTCAGGCCACCGCCGTCAGCCTGATCGGCCGCCATGTTGCTGGACGCAGTCTGGTCGTCACCGGAATCCAGGTTGGACGTCACCAGCAGGGTGCTGTTGTTCACGGTCACGGCGACGCTGTCGCTGTCGATGTTGCCGGCGGCATCGGTGGACTGGATGCTGATGCTGGTAGCACCGGCCGCTGCCGGGGTGTAGACCAGTCCCTCCAGCGCCGCGTTAATCTCTGCTGCCGTGCCGCTGATGGTCACGGCGCCGGTGCCATTGTTGCTGATGATCGCGCCGCCACCGGTGGTGGCACTGAGGGTGCCGCTGGCCACCGAAACGACGGTGGTCAGGTTGCCACCCTCGGTCACGGTCAGGGCATTGCCGTTACCGCTGCTGAACACGATCGGAGTCACGGTGTTGGTGACCTGCGCGCCCGGCACTGCGTTCAACGGAGCCTGGGTATCGACGGCATAGTTGTTGGAGTCGGTGCTGCCGATGCCGGTATTGCCAGCAGCGTCGATCACACCGGTGTTGTCCAGGCTGATGAGATTGCCGCTGTCTTCGACGTTGGCGCTCGGGGTCAGGGTGGCAGTCCAGGTGGTGCCGCCATCCGCCGAACTAAGGTTGCTCAGGCTGCCATTGGCGACGGTGAAATCGGCCAGATCCAGCCCCGTCACCGCTTCGTTGAAGGTGATAGTGACGGTAGTGGTTTCGCCCACAATCAGCGAGGTATCGGCCACCACGATGGTCGCGGTAGGACGCAGGGTATCAATGGCGTAGTTGTTGGAATCGGTGGTGCCGGAACCCGTGTTGCCGGCCTGGTCGGTGTAGCCGGTGTTGTCCAAGTTGATCAGGTTGCCAGCGTCCTCGACATCGGCCGTCGGCGTCAGGGTGGCGGTCCAGGTGACGCCGCCATTGGACGAACTCAGGCTGCTGAGCGTGCCATTGGCGACAGTGAAGTCGGCGGTGGTGAGGCCCGTCACCGCCTCGCTGAAGGTAATGGTGACGGTGCTGGTTTCGCCTGCGTTCAGTGCGGTGTCGGCCACAACGATGGTGGCTGTTGGGCGCTGAGTGTCGATGGCGTAGTTGTTGGAATCTGTGGTGCCGGCACCGGCGTTGCCAGCCTGATCGGTGTAACCGGTGTTGTTCAGGGTGATCACGTTGCCGGCGTCCTGGACATTGCTATCCGGCGTCAGGGTGGCGGTCCAGGTGATGCCGCCGTCCGAGGTGCTGAGGTTGCTGAGTGCGCCGTTGGCCACGGTGAAGTCGGCGGTGGTGAGGCCCGTCACCGCCTCACTGAAGATGATGGTGACGGTGCTGGTTTCGCCAGCCCTCAGTGCTGTGTCGGCAACCACGATGCTGACGGTAGCCGGCGCGACGGTCTCGACCACCGCGACCGTTACATCGGCATTGCTGGACGTGGCGCCATCGCCGTCATTGACGGTGATGCGGACCGTACGGTCGGCCTGGCCGATGCCGTTGGTGGCGTTGGTGTTGTTGTAGCTGAGGTTGCGAATCAACGCCTGGACGGCCGCTGCATCGGCCGAGCTGTTCAGGCTGATGACCAGATCGGCCCCGGCGCTGCCGCCGGTGAAGCTGCCGATGATGGTCCCCTGGTACGTCACGTTGCTGCCGGAGACGCCGATCTGCCCCGCGCCGGTGCCCTGGTTGCGAATGCCGAGCACATCCTCGCCGGCTACGCCGTTGGTGACGATGGACACGGTGACGTTGCCGCCATCGAAATCGGGCGAATCGGAGTCAGTGACGGTGGCGTTGCTGCCGCCGTCGAGCACGACAGTGCCACTGCCCTGGGTGAAGGTGACGCTGTCGCCGTTGAGGCTGCCGACAACAGGCGCTGCGTTGATCGGCGCCGTCAAGGTGAAGTCGTTCCCGGTGCCGCCGATGTAGCTGGCGGTCAGTACCGTGCTATTGCCACCCGCGGTGGTGGTAGCGCCCTCGGCCAAGCCGCTGAAGGTACCGGTGACGGCATCGGCGGCATCGTTGGCGATGATGGTGTAGGTGTCGCCGTTGCCAGGTGCATAGCCGTGATTGACAGCCAAGGTCGCGCCGGAAACGTCCACTGCGCCAGTGACCACCAGTTGATCGAAGCCGGTACCGGCAGTGGTGCCGTTGATATCCACTGCCAGGGTGCTGCCGGTGGCCATGCCCAGGTTGCCGTTGATGGTCAGCGCGCCTGTGCCGGAATTGCCGGGAGACAGAATGCCGCCGCTCTGGATGGTCACGGCGCCGCCCAGGGTGCCGCTGCCGGCCAGGGTTCCACCGCTGGCTACGGTGGTGGCGCTGGTGGTGCTGCCATTCACGGCAAGCGTGCCCGCCGACACCGTCGTGGCACCGGTGTAGTTATTGGTTCCCGACAGGGTCAGTGTGCCGGTGCCCGTTTTGGTCAGGCCGCCCGAGCCGCTGATGGCGCCGGAGAGGGTGGCCGCCGCGCTGGACGCCAGGCTGGCCGTACCGGCCAGGCCGATGGCGTTGTCGATCGTGGTGTTGCCCGTGATGCTCAGCGTGGTCCCGCCGAGCAGGCTCACGGCGCCGCTGCCCAGGTTCTGGTCACCGGTAATGCTCAGGGTGCCGGCTCTCACTTCGGTAGTGCCGGTGTAAGTGTTTGTGCCACTGAGCGTCAGGGTGCCCGCCCCGAACTTGCTGAAATTGTCACCGCCGCTGATCACACCCGACAGGGTGACCGCGCTGGTGTTGGTGAACGAGATATTGTCCCCCAGGACAATGTTGTTATCGATGGTGGTCGCACCGGTCACCGTCAGCGCCCCGCCGCTGTTCAGGTTCACCACACCACTGCCCAGGTTGGCATCACCGGCAACACTCAGGGTGCCCAAACTCACGGTTGTGGAGCCCAGGTAGCTGTTGGTTCCCGACAGAGTCAGCGTACCGGCGCCTGATTTGTTCAAGTCGCCGCCACCACTGATGGCGCCAGACAGCGTTGCCGCTCCGCTGTTGTTGATGGTGGCGAAGCCATTGAGCGTGATGGCGTTGTCGATGGTAGTGGGGGCCGTGACCGCTAGCGTGGCGATGTTGTTCAGGACGACGCCGCCGCTTCCCAGATTGCCATCGCCACTGATAGACAGAGTGCCCCCATTGACCGTGGTCGTCCCGGCGTAGTTGTTGCTACCGCTGAGCCGCAGGATGGCCGCCGCGGTTTTAGTCAAGCTGCCGGAACCGGAAATCACGCCGCTGAAGTCGGCAATATTGGCGCCGCCGCCACCGCCGACGCTGATCGTGCCGCCGCCCGCCCCCAAGGTGACCGCGTTGGCGACCGTGGTGGTCGTCCCTGCCGCGCCCGTCACAGTCATGGCCAGGGTGCCGCCGTCCAGGGTCAGGCTCCCACTCGACAAGCGCGAGCCGGTATCGGCATTGAGGGTACCGCCGGTTACCGACATGGCACCGGACCAACCACCGTTATTGCTGGTGGAGCCAAGCACAAGCGTGCCCGCGCCGGCCTTGGCCAACGCGCCAGTGCCTGCCAGGGTGCTGTTGAGAGTGACGCTGCCACTGGCGTTGGTGAAACCTGTGGTGGTGCCGCCGCCCAGGGTGATGGTGCTGCCAGTGATGATCAGGCCGGTGGCCGAATCGCCATTGAAGCTCAGGCTCTCGCCCAGGCTCAGGCCACTGCCAAGCGTGATGGTCTGGCCCGCCACGCCGCTGCCGAGAATGATGGTCTGCGTACCCGTTGCATCAGCCGCCGCAATGGCTACCGCCTCACGCAGGCCCACGCCATCGCTGGCGCCGATGGTGGCGGTATCACTGGTGTTGGTGACGTAGATAGTGTCGCTGGTGACCGTGACGTTCGCCGTGGCGGTGGAGGCGCCATCGCTCAGGGCGAACTGGACGGTCGCGTCGCCGGCCGGCGTATCGCTTCGGTAGGTGACGCGCTGGGCCACATTATTGATCAGGGCGGTCGTGGCAGTGGTGTCGCTGCTGGTGAAGGTGATCGTCAGCACGCCGCCAGCGGAGGTGAAGGTGGCGAAGGTCTGGCCACCCGACTGCAAGTTGCTGCCGCTGACCGTGAACAACGCACCCGCAGTGTTGAAGTCGAAGGTATCCGTAGTAACGGCTGTACCCGAGCGCTGCACAGTCAGGCTCCCGCCCGCCCAGTTGCCGTTGCCGCTATTGAGCGCGCCCTTCTCGATATCGCTGAATGCAGCGTCGCTGCCCGAATCCAGCGTGACCGTGCTGCCGACTCCTGCCCAGGCGACACTGTCACCGTTGACGTTGCTGATGCCAGGAGCCGAGTCGATCACGATGTTCTTGTTGGCGCCCAGCGAGCCGGCAGCGCCCGGTGACGCCAGGGTCAGGGTGGCATTGTTGGCGGCGGCATCACGAATGGTGCCGCCGTTGAGGGCCAGGGCGCCGGTGCTGAGATAGTCCAGGTCGGTGTTGGTATCGCCCGCCTGTACCGTGTAGTTGAAGGTCAGGGTGTTGGACCCGGAGCCGCTGCTGTAGTTGATGACCCGATCGATGGCGCCAGTTTCCAGGGTGAGCCGGGGCGTACCGGAGACCGTGACCACCTCGCTGAAGGTCACGGTGATAGAGATCACGTCTCCCGCTTTGTAAGTACCATTGGCCGTACTGGAACTGACGGACGTCACCGTTGGCGGCGTGGTATCGGGGATAACAGCGTCGCTGAAATCGATGTCGTCGATGTCGACGTCGAGGTCAGCTCCGGTGATCCTGACTTCGTCGATGTACTCCCAATTGCTGTCGCCGCTGACATTGAAGGTCGCGGTGCCCGACGATACATCGACGACTTTGGTATCGATCAGCAGACCATTGCGATAGGCGCTGATGGTGAACGAGTTGTCCGTGCCAAAACCTCGGTCCACGACAAAACCGTTCAGTTTGAATTCCGACCCATCCTGGGTCTTGAATCCGACTTCCGTAGAGGTGTTGGGGCCCGTGCTCCTGTATGCGAGGACATGGTCTGCGCCGCCCGCGATGAAACCGTTATTGACGATCGAAATGTGAATGCTGTCGTTATTGAAGTAGGTGACCCCGCCGATCGTGACGCTGTTGCTCCCCTGGCCCGCGAGAGGAAGCGCGTCGAAATTCTGGTCCGCGGGCGTCGCCAGCAACCCGTTGTAGGTCTCCAGACCAAGCAGCGCGCTGGCTTCGACAGTGCCCTGGCTTCGCTCCAGGGTCCAATCACCGCCCAATCCGGCCGCGCCCGTCATATTGTCCGAGGCGGCGACATCCGCGCCAGCTGAGCTGGCCAGGGTCTGGACAAAATCGATGCCCGCGCCGCCATCTCCCACTCGGCAGCCATAGACCAGGATGTCGCCATCCTGGTCGAGGGATTGGCCAATGGCATCGAGCAACTCGCTACGAGCGGCCAGATCGCCACTGTCCAGCCAGTCGTTACCCAGCTGGATCTTGCCCACATCACCGTGACTTAGGATGTGAATGGCATCGATGCCGCTGCGACCGTCGAGGTAGTCAGCAATCTGCTGCAGCCCGTCCTTGTTCGCATCCAGCACCACGACTTCGGTGCCCGGTTTCAGGCCGCTGACGAGCTGCTGGTAATTCCTGACATTGCTGTCGACGAAGACCACTTCCTGGCGATTGTCGGAGGTGCCCGACGGCGTCGCGGCCAGGTTCTCGCCAGCGCTGTCGTGCTGGGTGGCATCCGCCTGGGAACCCTGGTCACTGGAGGCATCGGCAGCAGGTGCAGCATCCGCCGCTTCCACCGCGGTAGCAGCGACTGCGCCGTCGAACATCATTCGGGCTTCGAGCGCCAAGGCAAGCGCCGAGCGAGCCGGCTGAGCGGCCACTTGCTCGCGAGCAGTCTTCTTCCGCCACATGGAACACCTCCTACTGCCATTCAACTAGGGGGGAAGACGAGCCTCGCCTTCCCCCCCTGTACTGTTACAACTCCAGCAAGCCGCCTGGGCGGGCCGGGGTCAGTTGCGCGACGGGAAGATGCCCTCGAGCGCGATTACGAAATTGGTGCCCAGGAACGGGTTGCGGATCGCCAGGGGCTGGCTGCCGCCGCTGATGCCGATGTTGATGCCCGGCATGTCGCCCAGCACGCTGACATTGAACGGTGCCAAGGTGGTATCCGGGGTACCGGTGGCGTAAAGGCTGCCAGCACGGCCGGCAGCCGCGATCGGGCCCAGGACAGTGGTCGGCCCTGGATTGGCCTGGGTGGTGCCGGTGGTCGCAGCAGGAATGGAGGCCTGACCGGACGCACTGATCGAGTTGCTGACGGGCGTCGCGGTGTGGGTGTGGGCCGGCATCTGGTTGGAGAGAATGGTCACGTTCTCCGTCCCGCTCACTTCACCGATGTCGATCGGGTTCAAGCCTGGGCCCTGCCCCTGCCCCACCGGGCTGCGGCCGCGATAGTCCGGCAGGCCGAAGGTGACCTGGCCATTGCCGCCGTACAGGGTGCCGAGCAGCGAGAACAGGGCGGAGTTCTGCGCGATGGACATCACTTGGCCCTGGCATAAGGCCCACCCACGGGGGGCGAAGTTGAAGCCGACCATACGGATTTCGCCGAGGAAGGGATCACTCATTGCTGTTGCTCCTTGTTGATGCCGCCCAGGCGGCAGGGTGCGCATCGATGCGCGGACAACTCTTTGATCCGGACTGCCCTACAGGGCCTTGCGGCAGTGGAACACTGCCTGCAACAAATGGTGTTCACCGTCCTCGTCCGGCCCGATGGGACTCAGCATCACCGTCCATTCGGCATTGCTGGGGCTACGCAACCGATAGCTGTGTTGTGGCATCTGGATGCCCACCGGCTGCGCGAAGATGGCGCTGTAGCATTCATGGCGCGAGTTCATCGCCTGGCCCTCGCTGACCTCGATCAGCATCACGGCGACGCCTTCGCCGCTCTCCCAGCTCAGCTGCCATGGCTGATGAAGCTGCTGTTCGAAATCCTGGCGAGTCGGGATCAGGCTCATGCGGAAGCTTCCTGTGCGAGTGAGGTCCTGGCGCTGCGCTGCATCTGCAGATACACGCGGTTATTGCCCGTGACGACGAAGCCGAAACGGCTGTACAGACGCGTGGCCGGGTTACCAGGCTCAACGAAAAGGCGGATCGCCTTGCCGGTCTCATCCGCCTCGTTGGTCAGGGCCTGTAGATAGCGCGTGCCGATACCTTGCCCGCGCCAGTCGGGCAAAAGGGCGATATCGATCAGATTGAGAGTGTTCGGTCCACGGAAGACGTACAGCCGGCCGATGGCCTGACTCCGATGGCAGATCAGCGAGAACTGCGCATCGTGGTAGTGCTCCTGGTAATAACGGTGCTGGGCGTCGAATTGCTGGGCGAGGAAGGCATCGATGGCGGGCTGGCTCCATCCAGTGGAGGCCATTTCATCGGCACGGGTCGTCGAGTAAAGCTCCCGCAGGAACGCCATGTCGGCATTCGCTATGGGGCGAAGATTCAACTCCAGAGTTGGCATGAGACCGTGCGTCCTTGCTGACTGCCCCCAGCAGGGCAAGCCGGCATCCTGTTATTTTGCTATCACGCGAGATCAACGTCGGAAGAGTATCTCAAGGTGCAGGCCACTAGCCACCGTTTAGTTAATAATCAATAGGACTAATTTCTAACCTCTGTATGAAGTGTCTGCTCTATACACCGAATACGCTCCAATCCTTCGTACGAATCGTCCGCCCAACGTTCCACGGCTGCGCGTACTTCGCCGCTGGCCTCATCACGCTTGCGCTGGCTGTCGGCGCTGAACCACATGGCCGGCTGCTTGGCATCGAAGGCCGCGATATCCCGCAGCTTCGGCGTATCGGCTTCGCCGAGGCCAAACACGGGAGCCAGGCGGTCCCAGAGCGCGTCAGGCAGCTCGTTGTAGTTCACCGGAATGCCTCCCTGGGCTCGGCACAGCTCGAGCCCTTGCTCGAGAATGCGTCCGATCGTGCGGCTGGTGTATTCCAGGGGCGACATGGCCGCGATGTCCTCCCCGGCGAAATCCAGAGCTGACGGCCCGAGCAGCCCCGGCACCCGATGCATGCCGGGCTGGCGCAGTTGGGAAACGACGATTTCCAGCGGATCGCGGTACAGAAAGATGCGCGGCGTATTCGGGTAAAGGTCTCGTAGCAGCGGCGCTTCGAACACGTTCCAGGCATCCAGCTTGACCATCAGACGCTGCTCGCCCCCGCAACGCCGCTGGCCATAGGCCGACATCAGCGCTGCGATCCATGCTGGCTGCTGCGACGAAGCCGCAGGATCGTGGAAATGCGCGCGCAACAGGCTATCCAGCGGCGGCGGTTCGGACAGCACGACATGCCGCTCAAGGCTCGCCAGCATCTGGGCCATCAGGGTCGAGCCGCAGCGGGAGGCATGAAAGATCAGAACACTCGGCGCAAATCCCGGACTGGAGATTTGCCAGTCCAGCAGCACATCCAGTCCTGTTTCGCGGCGGAATGCCTGGTTGAAAGGCAACCGTAAGGCCAGGTCAACGTCGTCACGAAAGAAAGGCCGAGTAAGCCGCTGCTCGCCGAACCAGCACCAGTCCAGGCGCCACTCGCCGTCGCGTTGCCAGGCGCGGACCGGCAGCCAGCCGTGAAGATCACCGTGTGAATTCATGCTTTCCATTGCTCACTCCACGCCTGCTTGCCCAGGCGCATGGCGGCACGGACGTCCGCCTCGGAAAAATGCAGGCCGCACGCGGCGGCCAGTTCGACGGTTTCCCGCAAGAAGTCGCGAACCTCGGTCAACGACCGCAGTCGCTGGGCAAGGCTCGCGTCCTGCTCCACCAACTGGCGGAATCGTGCAAAGTCCTGCCCCGCCCTACCCTGTTGCAGCGTGGGAGTGGTGGGCAGCCCCTGGTCGATGGCAGCAACCATCCAGTCATTGGGCTGGCAGTCCAGCACCATATGGATGCGCTCCCCTGGCCCCGGGTTATCCACCCGATGCGGGCGTGACAGGTCAAGAAACCAGCACTCGCCAGGCTGCATGGGCACCTGCAGGCCATCGACGAGGAACTCCACGCCAGCCGGGCTCAGCAGAGGGACGTGCAGACGCACGTCACTGCCTGGCTGGCCCAGATCCAGGTCGCGATGCTCATGGATGCGCGACCCCGGTCCCAGGCGAAGCAGGCGCGCGCTGCGCACTGTGGTGTGGAAGGTGCCGAGCAGTTCATTCCAGGCCACCTCGCGCTGCCACCAGGTGCTACGGACGGGTGAGCCCAGACCTGGCGCCAACGGCAGGGGCGAATCCTCGGGGGTAATCAGTGCGACGCCACTCCAGTCGCCTTCGTAGTAACCGGTATTGAAGTGGCTCTGCCACGCGTCAGACTCGATGCGCGCCAGGGCTTCCAGCAGCGGGGCCAGTTCGAACCTCAGCGGCAGGCGCGAGCAAATTGGCAATGGGGGGATTGGCATGGAACCGTCCTTGCTCCTTGGAAATCAGAAACCGCTTTCCCTCACACCCAGCGCCGCCAGCCTTCTCCAGGCGAAGCCCAGCAGGGACTGGCCCTCCCCATCCAGCACCACGACGCCACGCAGGGGTTGTGCCGGATGGATGGAATCGTCCAGCAGGCTGAGGCGCACACCGTACTGGGCCTGCACTGGCTCCGCCCGGTGCTGGGCGTCGCGGCGCACGGCAATGGGGCCGTGGTGATCGGAACTCAGGGCCTCCAGTTCCAGATAGGCCACGCCCGTGGCATCCACCTCGTCCAGGCGCACCGACAACGCCGGCCGCGCCGGATCGTCGGCGATGAAGCGGCCTTCGGCACCGACCTGTACCCGCCAGAGTTCTTCTTCGGCCAGATATCCGCGCAGACGCAGGCCCGCTTCAACCACGCGCGCCATGGGTTCACGTGGGCTGAGCCAGCGACCTGGCGTGAGGTCCGGCAGCAGGTCGCGCACCACGCCAGTCTGGGGCGCACGCAATTGCAGGCGTTCGCGCTGCGCGGCCAGCCCGCGGTATTCGGCCACCGCTTCAGCCAAGCGCTGCTCAAGAATGCCGGCATCCGCGGCCGTCTCGCTGCGTCCCGCCTGGCGGCGCAGTTGCAACTGGAGAATCTCGATCTCGCGGCGGACGATCGCCTGGCGGGAGTCCAGGTCTGGGGACTCCAGTTCAAGCAGGAGGTCGCCCTGCTCCACCGCCTGACCATCCTCCACATGCAGCGCCTTCAGCCGCGCCGCCACGGGGGCGTGCAGGGCGGTTGCCCGCGAGGCCTCCAGCAACGCCGGAACCTCCACCGAACTGCGCCAAGGCAACGCCAGCAGGATCAGTACCAGCAACAGGCTGGCAGCGGTCAGCAAGGCCTTGCGAGGCTCGGCCTGATCGCGGCGCTGCCACCACTCGGTCCACTCGCGCCAGATTGGCAGACCGATGAACCAGACCAGTTCCACCAGCATCAGGAAAATGCCCAGCACCTTGAAGAACAGGTGATAGACCGCCAAGGCGATACCGAAGAACAGCACCGCGCGCCACAGCCAGGAGCCATAGCCCCACACGATCAGGCGTCGCGCCATGGCCGGCTGCCAGGGTTCGGGCGCCGGCTCGCCATAACCGAACAGGGCCTCGCGCAGGCGCCAGCGGCACAGGGCAAAAGCTCGCGCCTGGAGGTTTTCCACTCCCCAGAGATCGCTGAGCAGGAAATAGCCGTCGAAGCGCATGAACGGATTGAGGTTGATGATCACCGTAGTGATCCAGGTGGCGCTGGCGAGCATGAATGCCGAGGTGCGCGCCGGTCCGTCCGGCAGTAGCGACCAGGCCAACAGCGCGAGCACCGCCAGCACCAGTTCGGCGAGCACGCCGCCGGCACCGATCAGCAACCGCGAGCGGCGGTCATTGACCCGCCAGGCGTCACTGACGTCGGTGTAGAACATCGGCAGCAGAACCATGAACGCCAGGCCCATGCTCTGCACCCGGCAGCCGGCGCGCTTGGCCATGAAGGCATGGCCGAACTCGTGACAGAGCTTGGCGAAGGTCAAGGCGACGCCAAAGGCCAGGGCGCCGCCAAGGCTGAATAGATGGGGGAAGGTCGCGATGAAGCGCTGCCAGTCCCGCGCCACCAGGAACAGGCCGAGGGCGAACACCAGCGGCAGGCCCCAACGCATCAGCCAATGGCCGTTACGCTCGAGTACGGGCCAGGCGCGGTTGAGGAACGCGTCGGGCCGCCATAGCGGAATACGGAAGAACAGATACTGGTGCAGCACGCGGTTCCACAGGCTCTGCTTTGCGGCAACAGCCTTCATCCCATAGCTGGCGCGCTGCTCCTCGTCCAGGGCCGCGATCAGATCGTGGCCTCGCAAGAACCGCAACAACTCCTCCACCTCCGGCGAACCCAGGGGCAGACCGGGTTCGGCGTTGGCCGCGTCCAGCACCCGTTGCGGGTCGCCCAGGGCCCAGTGACGCAGCAGGCGCACGGCGGCCGCACCGAGCTTGAAGTAGCGACCGCGCAGGGGGTCGGCCAGGGTCCACTGCGGCGCGCCATCCAGCCCGGGGGCGGCCGGCGACAACTGCAGGTCGGAGCGCAGTGCGGGCAGCATCAGAAGCCCAGGCTCTGTCGAGCCGCGGCCAGGGGCCGACGCAACAGGTAATAGGCAAGCGGCGCGCGATCACCGAAGAGTTTGGCCGTGCCGCGCAGGCCGATGCGCGGCGGGGCGTCAATGAAGGCAGCATCGAGGCGGTAGGCCAGTTGGCCGGCGGCGGTGGTCTGGGCCTCGTAGGCGGCACGTTCCAGACGAGCGCTGTGGCGGTTGAGCGGATCGCTGTCGAGGAACAGCGCCACTTCGGCCCCCGGTTGCAGGGCGATGGCGTCGCCCACTGGCAGCTCGATGCGCAGTTCGGCCTGGGCCGGATCGGCAATCTGCATCAACCGTTCACCGGTCTGCACCGGCTTGCCGGTGAGGCGCTCGGCATCAGCGAAAACCGCAATTCCGCCGCGCTCGGCGCGTACTTCACTACGTGCCAGCAACTGACGGGCATAGTCGCGCTCGGATCTCTTCTGCTCCACCCGCGCCGCCAGCAGGTCGATGCGTGCGCTGGACTCCGCATCGGCAAAGGCACGCTGCGTGTTGGCCTTGAGCTCGGCTTCGGCGACACCAAGGGCGCGCTCGGCAACGTCCGCCTGGGCCTTGAGGCTGGTGGCATCGAAGCGCACCAGCAGGTCGCCTGCGGCCACGCTCTGGTTGGGCTTGACCAGGAACTCGGCGATCACGCCATCCAGCGGTGCCGCCACCACCCGGCCCCCCTGGGGCACCACTTCGGCGGGCGCCAGCACTGACTGACGTACCGGCACCAGGAGCAGCAGGCAGAGCCCGCCGGCGATGGCCATCAGCTTCTTCTTCGGCCAGCGCAGGCGCCAGGGTTTGCGCGGTTGCAGGGCCAGCCAGGCATGGGCGTAGGTGTCGCCGAGCTGGGTCAGGAGGGCCAGTTCGGCTTCATTGAATGGATGCTCGCGAGCCAGCCAGAGTCCACCGAAAACCTCACCCTGACGATCTTTCAGTGGAACCCAGCCAGCATGGGCGGCGGACAGCGCCTGCCAGTCGACGCGAGACTGTTGGTCGAGGGCTTCGGCATCGATGGCGGCGGTTTCATCGAGCCGTTCCTGACGGAGTAACTGCGCGGCGGCACGTTCGACGAATGCCACGAAAGGCGCGTTGGGTTCCACCAGGCTGATACCGGTCAGTGCCCGCACCTTGCCGGCAATCAGCAAAGCGGCATGACGGAATCCGAACAGGGCCTGGCCATCGTTGACCATGGCGAAGGCCAACTGCTCGGTAGTGGCCTTCTGACGGGCCTGTTGCTGCAGCCCGAGAAAGAGCGCGAACACGCGCTCGGCCGCACCCGGCGCGGCTGCGTTCATGGATTCTCCGGGAAGCGCGCGGTGCCGCTCATGCCAGCCAGCAGGCCCGGTGCGTCGGCTGGCAGACCACCGATCAGCAGAAGGGTCTGGCTGCCTTCGTCGATGCGTGCGCCAAGGCGCTTGACCACCGCGTGCAGCGGCTGGCCGGTTTCGTCGGGCACGAATTCGAAGGCCTGATCAGGCTTGAGCTTGTTCAGCCAGCGGGAAGGCACCAGCAGATGGATCTCCAGGGTGCGGTTGTCCACTACGTCCAGCAGCGGCGCGCCACTGGCGACGCTTTCATGGGGTTGGACCTTGCGCGCCACCACCTGGCCGTCGAACGGTGCCTTGACCTGGCAGCGCTGCACCTGCACCTGGTAGACCTGCGCCTCGGCCTGGGACTGAGCCTGGCGTGCTTCGGCCAGGGCGACCTCGAAGCGGCCCACCGAGTTGAGGGCGGCCAACTGCTGTTTGTTCTTCAGCTCCTCGCGGGCGGCGCGCACGGCGGAATTGGCGGCATTCAGTTGGGCCTGGTACGCGCTGCAGTCGAAGCGCACCAGTACCTCTCCCTTCTTGAATGCCTGGCCTTCGGCGTAAGGCATCTCGACGATGCGCCCGGCCAGTTCACTGGCCAGGACTGCCTGGTTGCGGGCCCGCAGGACGCCACGGGCTTCGCCGCCGGGGGACGTGGCCGTGGCCGTGGCGGGCGCATCGAGCAACGGGTCCTGCACGGGCGGTTCCTCGGCCCAGGAAACCGCGACCAGCCCCATCACCCCAAACAGCGTCCACAACGTACGTTTCATCAAGGCCATCCCTGGATAGAAGTGGGCAAGAGTCTATGAGAGCTGTAGGACAATAGGAATCTGGGACGAGGAATTATCTTGCCATCAGTCCGGATTCGCCGCCGAGTGGCGCCATGTAGGAGCTAGCTTGCTAGCGAATCCTGACCATTTCGCCAGCAAGCTGGCTCCTGCAGTTGGGAGCCCCTTCCTGTGGGCGAATTCATTCGCGAATAAATTCGCTCCCACAAGAAGCAGCAGGCCTCAGAGCATTTCCAACGGACGCTTGCGCCGTGGCGGCGGGAAGCTGTGGTCGATCAGGGCGAGGTCGTCGTCGCTGAGTTGGAGCTTGTGGGCCTCGGCGTTCTGCTTCAGGTGCAGCGGATCGACCGCCTTGGGGATAACGATCACACCGTCCTGGCGCAGCGCCCAGGCGAGCGCCACCTGGGCGGTGCTGGCCTGATGGCGGCGCGCGACTTCCTGCATCGCCGCATTACGCAGCAGTTTGCCGCCCTGCCCCACCGGGCTGTAGGCCATGAGCGGCATACCCTGTTGCCGCTGGAAAGGCAGCAGGTCGAACTCGATCCCGCGCGCTTCGGGGTTGTAGAGCACCTGGTTGGCGGCACAACCGGCGGGCAGTTCGTGAAGGTCATCAAGGTCAAGGTTGGACACACCCCAGCGCGCAATCTTGCCCTGCTCGCGCAGGCGCTCGAAGGCTTCCACCGTCTCCTCCAGCGGGTGCTCGCCGCGCCAGTGGAGCAAATAGAGGTCGAGATGGTCGGTACCCAGGCGCTTGAGACTCTGCTCGCACGCCAGGGCCGTGCCCCGGCGGCTGGCGTTCCACGGATAAACCTTGCTGACCAGGAAGACCTGCTCCCGCAGGCCGGCGATGGCTTCGCCCACCACTTGTTCGGCTCCGCCTTCGGCGTACATCTCCGCGGTATCGATCAGGCGCAGGCCCAGTTCCAGCCCCTGGCGCAGTGCCGCGACCTCGCGCTTGCGTTCACTGCGATTCTCGCCCATGTGCCAGGTGCCCTGGCCGATGGCGGGCACCTGGGTGCCGTCGGGGAAGGTGATGCTTTGCATGGCGTATTCCTCGGAATTCCGTTCAGTCGGGATTGCCGGCAGCTGGGGCGCGATCTTCCGGCAATGGACCGAGCGGCTCAAGCCCAGGGATCGTACGAACCAATGCTCCACAAGTGGCCTTCCGGGTCGCGGCAGGTGAAACCTCGCCCGCCGTAGTCCTCATCCTTAAGGGGCAGCACGATGGTGGCGCCGGCTGTCACCGCGCGGGCATGCACGCCATCGACGTCGGCCACCACCAGATAGATGCTCTGCGTACCCAGGCCGCCGGTTTCGTCGGGCTGGCGCATCAGTCGACCGTAGTCGGTGTCGCGCACGGAACCGAGCATGATCATGCCCTCGCCAAGGCTCAGTTGGGCGTGAGAGATGCTGCCGTCCTGCTCGGGCACCACCAGATGCTCGACGAAACCGAAGGTGTGGCAGAGCCAGGCGACGGCGGCGGGTGCGTCGCGGTAACGCAGGCAAGGAACGGCAGTGGAACCGGCCATGGCGATGATCTCCAGAAACAGTGATTGGCTTCAGCCTAGCTGCCCAATCGCGTCGCGCGGGACCGGCGGTCACACTATCAGGTGTACCCCTGACTCCAAGGTCGGGAGCGGAAGCGAATCGTCGGAAGTGGCGGTTTTCCGGGACGTTCGAGGGCACGGGAAAAGTCCAACTGGATGTCGCTGGACGGTTTGGGTACCGGCCCGGCGAACTTCAGGATGAACTGCCAGCTCCGCTGTGGCACCGCCAGTCGGTAGTCCAGCCCGGCGGGGGACTGGTTGATCGCCTGCAAACCGTCCAGAGGGAACTGACCCACATCGCGAACCATGATCAGGGATACCGCCGCCGGCTCAAGGACACGGCCGTCGACCCTTAGCACCACATGCTCGGGACGAAAGTGGAAGTCGGCAGTAGCCGGCTGGATTTCCAGCAGCAGGCGAATCCCGTCCTTCTCGTCATAGCGTGGCTTGTCGATGGGGTCATACATCACCGGCACCACGAACAGGATCACCTGGAAATCGTTCTGCTGGATCTGGTTGTGCAGATCCAGGGTCAGCGCGACATCAGTCAGTTGAATACGGCCACGCTCGTCGGCCGCCTGGTCTTCGACGAAGGCCGCACTCTCCACGCCCGAACGAAAGCCCGCGCACCCGGTCAGCAGCAGGCAAACGATCAGGATGCTCGCAAGCAAAGAGTTGCCGACGGTCAGAAGCCGGGAAGCAATACACAGCATGAACACCTCCTGGGGATACCGGCGCATGGCCAGTTGGCGAAGGATAGTCCGCTGATCGGCCGGTCGCTTCAAGCACCCCGAGAAAGCACCGGGCCCGCACATGGCGGGCCCGATGGTCATCGCGAAGGTCTTTGTCAGGCGGCGTCGCCAACGGGCTCCGAGGCCCTGGTCGGAGCCAGGTTGAGCGCCTTGTACAGCACCACCAGCAGCACCAGGAAGGCCGGGCCCACGTAGAGCGCGACGCGGGTGTCGGGGAAGTAGACCATCAGGCCCACCACCAGCACCAGGAAGGCCATGGCCAGGTAGGAGCTGAGCGGGAACAGCCACATGCGGTATTGCAGCTTGCCTTGTTCGGCGGGGGTGAGGCTGCGACGGAACTTCAATTGCGCCAGCAGGATCATCGCCCAGGTCCAGATGGCGCCGAAGGTGGCGATGGAGGTTACCCAGACGAACACTTTCTCCGGCACCAGGTAGTTGGCCAGCACACCCAGCAGCAGCGCGGCACCGGACACCAGCAGTGCGCGACGCGGCACGCCGTTGGACGTGACGGCGAAGGCCCGCGGCGCCTGGCCTTGCTGGGCCAGGCTGTAGAGCATGCGGCCGGTGCTGAAGATGCCGCCGTTGCAGGAGGACAGCGCGGCGGTGATCACCACGAAATTGATGATACCGGCGGCGGTCTTGATGCCCAGGCTCTCGAAGGTCATCACGAAGGGGCTGCCCTGAGTACCGATCTCGTTCCACGGATAGATGGAGAGGATCACGAACAGTGCGCCCACATAGAACAGCAGGATGCGCCAGAACACTGAGCCAATGGCCTGGGGAATGGTCTTCTGCGGGTTCTTCGCTTCGCCGGCGGTCAGGCCGATCATTTCCACACCGAGGTAGGCGAACATGACCATCTGCAGCGACATCAGCACGCCCTGCACGCCGTTGGGCATGAAGCCACCGTGTTCCCAGAGGTTGGAAATGCCGGTGGCGATACCGTCGTTGCCGAGGCCAAAGACGATCATTCCGGTACCGGCGACCACCATGGCGATGATGGTGACGATCTTGATCAGGGCGAACCAGAACTCGAACTCACCGAAGGCGCGCACGGCGATCAGGTTGATGCCGCCCATGCTGATCAGCGCCGCGAGGGCCCATATCCAGCGCGGCACCTCAGGGAACCAGACGCCCATATAGATGGCCACGGCGGTGATTTCCGCCACGCAGGTCACCAGCCAGAGGAACCAGTAGTTCCAGCCGGTGAGGAAACCGGCCAGTGGCCCGAGGTAATCCTGGGCGTAGCGACTGAAGGAGCCTGCCACGGGGTTATGCACAGCCATCTCGCCGAGGGCGCGCATGATCACCAGGATGGCAAGACCACCAATGATGTAGGACAGCATGATGGCCGGACCAGCCATCTGGATGGCCTTGGCCGAACCCAGGAAAAGGCCGACGCCAATGCAGGCGCCCAGGGCCATCAGGCGGATGTGACGCTCACCGAGGTCTCGGTGCAGCGATTCATGTTGTGGCTGATGATCAGCAACGGACATGCAGTGGTACCTCATTTTGTAGTTGTCGAGGAGTCAGCCGCGTAGCCGAAAAGCCGGGTCGTGGTAAGACCCTTGGCCGCCTGGAAGTCCCGTCCTTGTGGGGCTGAACAGTCCGGCGGGCGCAGACGCGTCCGAGATCGGCGGCGAGTCTTGCACAAAGACAAGGCAACGTCATGCCTACTTTTGGTGCACGAAAGTGCCGATAAGGGGGAGTGGAACGAAGTTCGCAGGATGGGTCGGGCGGTGCTCCGTTAGGAACGAAACCCAGCGCGACCGAACGATGGGTATCGCAAGCGCCTCCTTTCCTACTTCCTGGCCTCAAGCAATAGGGACAGCGGCTCGCCGGTATGCGGATGGACCGGCTCGCGCAAGGCCTCGATGCGGTAGCC
The DNA here is from genome assembly GCF_003626975.1 of Pseudomonas sp. DY-1. NCBI lineage: Bacteria > Pseudomonadati > Pseudomonadota > Gammaproteobacteria > Pseudomonadales > Pseudomonadaceae > Pseudomonas > Pseudomonas sp. DY-1. Next base: position 2,467,289 of record NZ_CP032616.1, read on the forward strand.
GCTGACGAGCAGAAGCGCGCACCAGGATTCCAGGGTGCGGAAGTACCAGGGCATGGGCTCGGGGAACTCGCCTTCGAAGGCGGCGAAATCCTCGCGGCGCCAGCCATCTCTGTATCCCTGGTCACCGCGGGCCTGCCAGGGATGGACAGTCTGGATCAGCAACAGCCCATCGCTGGTGAGCTGCTCGCGCAATGTCACCAGCAACGGCTGCAAATGTTCCTCGAACAGCGAGAAGTTGCACACCACGGCATCGAAGCAGCCCAGTTGGCCCGGATCGGCCTGAAAAGTGGTGTAGTCCAGACAGCGGAACTCACCACCGGCCGCCTGCGCCGCCGCCACCAGTGGCGGAGATGCATCGATCCCCAGCACCGCCAGCCCGTGTGCAACCAGCGCACGACTCAGCCAACCTTCGCCGCAACCGAGGTCCAGCACCCTCAACGGCCGATGGGTCAGGACGGCGTCGACAATGGCCTGGTCAGTGGCCAACTGCCTGCTTTCGATGCGACTTTCTCGTACTGCACGTGTCCAACCAGAAGCGTTGGCGCGCCAGCTGTGGTCGAGTTGCTTCCGATTGTCGCCTGTCATTGATTCGCTCCTGTTTTTGCCGCCACTCCACCATGCAGCCAGCCGACTACCTACTAAGATTGCAAGCAAGAGCGGTAACAGGCCAGGCCGGTGGACTATGGGCGCAATATGGCAATCCGACGAAACCAGGAACGAGGTACCCCCAGGTAGTCTCAATGAATCCGGCGTTCCGCCGGAAAAGCCACCACGCCGCAGGCACCGCCTCCTGTTCTGGAGCATTTTCCTGGTGACCTGCGGCATCGTCGTTGCCGCCGCCACTCATGAAATGCAGACGTCGCGCTTCCAGGCACGAGAGCTTAGCCGTTACGCGGCGACCCTCAGCTACAAGCTCGAAGATGGCCCGAGCAAGGCCATCCGCTACCCCGGCGACGGCCCGTTCGACCGCCGGCTGGGCTACGCCTCCCTGCCGGAAATGCTCGAACGCCTGGAAAAACGCGGCTATGCAATCGAACAGCAGACACGCTTCTCCCCCGCGCTGATCAACTACGCCGACCGCGGGCTGTTCCCGCCCTACCGGGAAAAGAGCCAGGCCGGCATCAGCATCTGCGACTGTCGTGGCCTGCCCTTCTATCAGTTCAGCTACCCGCAGCAGCGCTACCCGGAGTTCGCGAGCATTCCACCACTGCTGGTCAACAGTCTGCTGTTCATCGAAAACCGCAAACTGCTGGACCAGGAAACGCCACTGGCCAACCCGGCGGTGGACTGGCCGCGCTTCTCCAAGGCCGCCCTGACCCAGGTAGGCAAGGCCATCGACCTGGACGGCCAGTCGGCCGGTGGCAGCACCCTGGCGACCCAGTTGGAGAAATACCGCCATTCACCGTTCGGTCGTACCGCCTCGGCCTCGGAGAAGATTCGCCAGATGGTTTCGGCCAGCGTGCGCGCCTACCAGGGCGGCCCGGAAACCCTGGCCGCGCGCGAACGCATCGTCCTGGACTACCTCAACAGCGTGCCGCTCTCGGCCGCGCCGGGACATGGTGAAGTGCACGGCATAGCCGACGGATTGCGGGTCTGGTACGGCGCCGATTTCAATCGGGTCAACCGGATACTGGGGAGCAAGGACAGCGATCTGGACGAACGCGGCCTGGCAATGCGCCAGGTGCTCTCGCTGTTCATCGCCCAGCGCCGCCCTTCCTATTACCTGTCCAGCGCCCATGAAGAGCTGAACGCCCTCACCGACAGCCATATCCGCGTGCTGGCTGGCGCGGGGATCATCGACACGCCACTGCGCGACGCCGCCCTGGGTGCCAAGCTTCGCTTCCGCAACTGGGTGGAAGAACCGGCGCTTCAGGCAGTGGAAGCGAACAAGGGCATCAGCGTGGCCCGGAGTCGCCTCTCGAGCATGCTGAAGATGCCGCTGTACGATCTCGACCGCCTCGATCTCACCGCCAGCAGCACCTTGCAGAGCGAGCTGCAGAACGCTGTGACCGACTACCTGCGCCAACTGGCCGATCCGGCCTTTGCCGAGCAGGTGGGGCTGTATGGCGAACGCCTGCTATCCCCGGAGAAAACCCGTGAAGTGCGCTACAGCTTCACCCTCTTCGAGCGCACCCCGTCCGGCAACCGCGTGCGCGTGCAGACCGACAACACCGACCAGCCCTTCGACATCAATGAAGGCAGCAAGCTGGAGCTGGGCTCCACCGCCAAGCTGCGGGTGCTCGCCACCTACCTGGAAAACGTAGCGACCCTGCACGAGCGCTACGCCGGCCTGCCGGTGGCGGAACTGCGCAAGGTTCCGGTCGACCCACTGGACTTCATCACCAAGTGGGCCATCGACTACCTGATCCAGACCAAGGATCGCAACCTCAGCGCCATGCTCCAGGCAGCCCTGGACCGCACCTACTCCGCCAGCCCCTACGAAGCCTTCTTCACCGGTGGTGGGCTGCACGCCTTCAATAACTTCCGCAAGGAAGACAACGGCCGTCGCCCCAGCCTGCGCGATGCCCTGCGCGAGTCCATCAACCTGCCGTTCGTGCGCCTGCTGCGCGATGTGGTGCGGCATGACATGTACCGTCCCGACGGTGGCAAGATGCAGCTCCTGTCCGACGACAAGGACCCGCGCCGCCAGGGCTATCTGGACCTGTTCGTGTCCCGTGAGAGCCAGACCTATCTGCGCCGCTTCTGGAACAAGTACCAGGGCAAGGACGCGGAGCAGCGCATGTCGACCTTCCTCGACGGCCTCAACCCCTGGGGCGCGCGGATGGCCGCCATCCACCGCTACCTGCAACCGCAGGCTGACCTGGCCACCTTCGCCGCGTTCATGCGCGAGCGGGTGCCCAAGGCCAACCCGCCGCTGACCGACAAGCGCGTGGAAGATCTCTACACCCGCTACGGGCCGGGCGCCTTCGATCTCAACGACCAGGGCTATGTGGCCCGGGTGCACCCGCTGGAGCTCTGGCTGCTCGGCTACCTGCAGGCGCATCCGCAAGCGACCTACCGCGAGGCCGTGGAGGCCAGCGGCGACGAACGCCGCGAGGTCTATGGCTGGCTGTTCAAATCCAAGCGCAAGTACGCTCGCGACAAGCGCATCCGCATCATGATGGAGGTGGAAGCCTTCCTCGATATCCACGAGCACTGGAAATCCCTGGGCTATCCGTTCGACCACCTGGTACCGTCCCTGGCCACCGCCCTGGGCAGCTCTGGCGACCGTCCGGCAGCCCTCGCCGAGCTGATGGGCATCATCCTCAACGACGGCGTGCGCCAGTCCACCCTGCGCATCGAGCAGCTGCACTTCGCCGCCAACACCCCCTACGAAACCCTGGTGGGCCAGCAGACCAGCGAGGGCAAGCGAGTCATGACCTCGGAGGTAGCGGCCACCCTGCGCGACGCACTCTCGAAGGTGGTGGAGGGCGGCACCGCTCGACGCCTGCAAGGCAGCTTCACCCTGCCCGACGGCAAACCGCTGGTCCTGGGCGGCAAGACCGGTACCGGCGACAACCGCATCCAGACCGTCACCCGCTGGGGCACGGTGAAGAGCTCAAAGGCGATGAACCGCACCGCCACCTTCGTCTTCTATCTGGGCCCGCGCCACTTCGGCACCCTCACCGCCTTCGTCGAAGGCAGCCAGGCTGACAAGTTCAGCTTCACCTCGGCTCTGCCCGTGCAGGTGCTCAAGGGCATGGCGCCCATCCTCCAGCCCTACCTCGCCCCCGGCCTGAACACCCAGTGCCAGGACCTGGCGCCGGCAGTGCAGGTGAGCAGGCGGTAAGCCCCTTGCGAATGGATTCGCTCCCACGGCCTTTCGTACTTATCGATCCACCATCGGTGTCAGACCTGGCCAAGCTGGTGGATGTGAAAAGCGACATCCACCCTTCGTGCTGAATTCATTCGCCACGCGGGACGCAGTCCCGCCGTAGGTTGGCGCAGAGCGCAGCGAAGCCCAACGCATCGTGGCTCCGGTCGAACGCCGATGTTGGGCCGCGCTTCGCTTGGCACCAACCTACCGAAGCCCCGACACTCCAGCGACGATCAGCACCACCGACACCAGCTTCGTCGGTGTGAGTGCTTCTCCCAGCAGGAGGAAACCCAGCAGCACCGTTCCCAGGGTGCCGATCGCGGTCCAGATTGGATAGGCGATGCTCACCGGCAGCACGCGCATGGACAGGGTCAGGAACCAGATCCCGGCCACCGCGGCCACCACCACCAGCACGCTAGGCCAGGGCCGGGTGAAACCTTCGGCGTACTTCATGCCCATGGCGAAGAGAACCTCGAAGAACGCCGCCACCAGCAGGTATATCCAGGCCATGACTGCGTCCTCAGAAGGTTTCCGCGAGGTCCGCCAGGGCCCGCTCCGCCCGCTGGTAGGACTGCTCGAACGCCTCGCCGCCGAACTCGTCGTTTTCCACCGCCACCACTGTCACGTCAGTGATGCCGATGTAACCCAACACTGTGCGCAGGTAGGCGTCGGCATGGTTCATGTGGGCATTGGCGCCGCCCGGACTGTAGCCGTGGTCACCACGGGTGGTGATGATCAGCGCCTTGCGCCCCAGCACCAGCGGGGTATAGGGATTGCCCTGCTTGTTCGGGTCGAAGTCGAAGGTGCGCCGAATCCGCACGATCTGGTCGATCCAGGCCTTGACCCCGCTGGGCACGCCGAAGTTGTACATGGGTGCGGAGATCACCAGGCGGTCAGCGGAGAACAGCTCATCCACCAGCAGGTCGCTCACTGCCAGGTCAGCCTTCATAACTTCGGTGCGTGCCTCCGGCTCCGGATGGAAAGCAGCGGCGATCCAGCCCTCGGTGACGGCGGGAATGGCCACTCGTCCCACTTCACGGCGTAACACCTGGCCGCTCCCCTGGCGCGCCTGCCAAGCCTTGAGGAAAGACTCCTGCAGACGACGGGAATGGGAACGCTCACCACGAGGGCTACCCTGCACAGAAAGAATCGTACTCATCTCAATCTCCTTGATGACTGTGCTTCCAGAAGCACGTTAATTGGCGGAAACTCAGGCTCTAAGCTAGTTACGCCAACCACTTCGGACAAATGAGGATTAATTCATTTGGATGAATTGGATTCATCCGTGGAGTTTTCATGTTTTCCAACCTGCCCCTGACCGCCCTGCGTACCTTCGAATCCGCCGCACGGCTTTCCAGCTTCAAGGCCGCTGCCGAGGAGCTGGCAGTGACGCCCACTGCGGTGTCCCACCAGATTCGCGGCCTGGAAAGCTGGCTGGGGGTACCGCTGTTCCAGCGCCTGCCGCGCAGCGTGCGCCTTACCGAATGTGGACAACGCCTGTTCGGCAGCCTTCACGGCGCCCTGCTGGAGGTCACCCAGACCCTCGACCAGCTACGTCCACAACGCAGCAGCGGCAACCTGACCCTATCCACCACACCGGCCTTCGCCGCGCTCTGGCTGATCCCGCGGCTCGGCCGCTTCTACGCCGAATACCCGGAAATAAGCGTGCGCCTGGACACCAGCAACAGCCTGATCGACCTGCACCAGGACGCCAGCGTCGATTTCGTGATCCGCTACGGCGTGGGTGAACACCCCAACCTGCACAGCCAGTGCCTGCTGGACGAATGCTTTGGCGTTTATGGATCACCTGCGCTGGTGAACGGGCTCGGCAGCGGCCTGCCAACACTGATCACTGTGCGCTGGCGCAACGCCCTGCTCTACGAACTGGGCTGGAAGGCCTGGTGCCAGGCCGCTGGCGAGGAACACCTGCTGGCAAGCGCACCGCAGCGGGAGTACGACGAGGAACACTACGCCTTGCAGGCAGCTATCGCAGGCCAGGGTCTGGTGCTGGCCAGCTCCATCCTGGTTTCGGAGAGCCTCGCCAGTGGCCTGCTGGTGCCATTCCGACCAGAAGTCAGCGTGACCGGCGCGGGTTACTCCACCCTTTGCGTGCCAGGCCGCGAACGCCACCCGCCGGTGAAGGCCTTTTTCGACTGGCTGAGTCGGGAGGTGGGATGATCCGGCCGACTGGCACACCTTGTAGGGGCGAACTTATTCGCCCCTACAAGATTGGTGCCCAGCGCCAACCGAACAAAATAATGAACACAACTTCTCCCTACCCTTCCCCGCGGCACGCCGCCACACCTTTGAATTTGCCTTCTATCGACCTGAACGGCTAATATTGCGTTCATTATGTTGAACACATCGCTTTACCCCTTCCACTTCGCCCGCCTCGCTTCCCGCGAGCGCCACTGGACCGGCGACCTGTAGCCCCTCCCCTCTCCTCATGCCGTGGAAGCGTCGGGTACGCCCCGCAATGCCATGGCCAGGATTTCCTGCAAACGCGTCATTCGCCTCCGGGCGAAGGGCTCTGCATGCCCAAGGGAGGGCACCATGCGTTCCTGGTTCTATCTGTTGGCCGCGATCCTTTTTGAAGTCGTCGGCACCACTTCAATGAAATTTTCCGCCGAACACGCCCCAGTGCTCGGCCACCTGTTGATGTACGGCCTGATCGGCCTGTCGTACTTCTTCCTCTCGCTGGCAATCAAGCGCGTGCCGGTCGGCGTGGCCTACGCCCTCTGGGAAGGCATCGGCATCGTGCTGATCACTCTCGTCAGCGTTACCTGGCTGGGCGAGAGCATCGGCCTGTACAAGGCGCTCGGCCTGACCGTGATGATTGTCGGCATCCTGCTGATCAAATCCGGCACCCGCGCCGCACCCGTGGCTCGCAGCCAGGAGGTGCTGGCATGAACGGCGTGACCTGGATTCATTTCGCCTGGCTCGGCGCCGCCATCGCCCTGGAGGTGCTGGCCAACGTACTGCTGAAGTATTCCGACGGTTTCCGTCGTCGGTTGCTGGGGGCCGCAGCGATTCTCTGCATCCTGCTGGCCTTCACGGCCCTGGCGCAGGCCGTACGCGGCATCGACTTGTCACTGGCCTATGCCATCTGGGGCGGCTTCGGCATTCTCGCCACCGTTGCGGTGGGCTGGACGCTGTTCGGCCAGCGCCTGGCCGGCCGTGGCTGGCTGGGATTGGGGTTGCTGCTGGTGGGGATGGCGTTGCTGAAACTGGCGTGAAGACTGGAATGTCCGGAAGACTGGCCCCGTCAGGTAAATCACGCGTCACAGATCCACCTTACGGGGCCAGGCCTGATCCGCAGCACCGTCGTTGGGTTTCGTTCCTCTACCCAACCTGCGACAACACCCAACCGTCGCGCCTCCCAGAAATTCCGGGCAAAAAAATGGGCGACCATCTGGTCGCCCGCCCAATCATTCCGGGAGAGGAATGTCAGAAACGCTTGTGTCCGCATCACGCAAGATTCAGACAGGACCCTTTTTACGCTCCGATATCTCCCCGGACCATTCAACGATGGTCTAACTCTCTTCCTTGCCCAATCCGTGCAACTTCAGTTTGTTGGCAATGGTGGTATGGGACACCCCGAGCCGTTTGCCCAGCAGGCGGCTGCTCGGATGCTCTGCGTAGAGCCGTTCAAGCACCGCCTTCTCGAAGCGGCCAATGATCACGTCCAGCCCGCCGTCCAGGGAGAAATCACCCAACGGCTGCGGCGCGCCATAGTCCGGCAGGCGAATATGTTCGGGACGAACGGTGCCGCCGTCGCACAGGGAGACTGCCTGGAACAGCACGTTCTCCAACTGCCTCACGTTGCCCGGCCAGTGGTAGTGGCCGAGTTTGTCCAGCACCTGCGGCGCCAGTTTCGGCAGACTGCAGCCGATCTGCCGGCTGGCCGAATCGAGGAAGTGCTCCACCAGCGGCGGCAGGCCATCCAGGCACTCGCGCAGCGGAGGTATGTGCAGCGACAGCACGTTGAGGCGGTGGTAGAGGTCCTGGCGGAATTCGCCCTTGGCGCAGAGCTCGGACAGGTCCACCTGGGTGGCGCAGATCACCCGCACATCCAGATAAACCTCCTCATCGCTGCCCACCCGGCGGAAGCAGCCGTCCTGCAGGAAACGCAGGAGCTTGGCCTGAAGGCGCGGGCTCATCTCGCCGACTCCATCGAGGAACAGCGTGCCGCCGGCGGTGAGTTCCAGCAGGCCCAGCTTGCCCTCCGGCCGCGCACCCTCGAAGGCACCGGGGCCGTAACCGAACAACTCGGTCTCAGCCATGGATTCGGGCAGACCGGCGCAGTTCAGGGCCATGAACGGCGACTGCCCGCGGGGGCTGGCCAGGTGGCAGGCGCGCGCCAGCAGTTCCTTGCCGGTGCCGGTCTCGCCCTCGATCAGCAGCGGCGCATCCAGCGGAGCCATGCGCCGGGCCTCACGCACCACCGCAGCCATCACTCTCGAACTCTGGAAAATACTGTCGAAGCCACGCAGCTCGTGCTTGCGGACGTTGTAGATGCGCTCACCCACGCGGTCAGCGCGATGCAGGGTCAGCACCGCGCCGGCCAAGGCTTCGCTTTCGTCATGCTCGGACTGTAGCGGCGCAATATCGGCAAGGTAGGTGTCGCCCTTGACCTTGATGCGCAGCCCGTTGATCCGCGCCTTGTTGGCGCGTACCAGTTCCGGCAGGTCGAAATCCTCGACATAACGCGCCAGCGGGATTCCCGGCACCTCGTCCACGCGCACGCCGAGCAACTGGGCGGCCGCGCGATTGGCCGCGACGATGGAGCCGCCCATGTCGATGGACAGCACCGGGAAATCCAGCGCGCCCAGCAGCGCGTTCAGCTCCAGGTGACGTCGCTCGCTGGGCATCAGGCCCACGCGCTTGACGCCGAATACGCCGGGAATGGCTTCCAGCTTAGGTCGCAGCGATTGCAGCTGCAGGTTGATCATGTTCGGGCAGAGCAGGTAGATCGCGTTTCCCTGGTCGCCACCGACTTCGCCGCGATTGACGTTGATGCCGTAATCGACGAGCAGGTTGAGGATGTCACGCAGGATTCCCACGCGGTTCTGGCAATGGACTTTGATACGCATCAGGCACCCCTGGCTCGGGCTTTTCCTTGGTTAGTCGACGAAAGAATCCGTTCTCGACCCTATTTTTCCGTCAAGAATATGTGACATATCGTCGCTCCGACAAGGCGATTCCTGGCGTTCCCGCCGCAACCGTAAAAATTTCCTTACGCTTTGACCGCACTACCTGGGGCTATGCAGGCCGCGCGCCTGCTGCGTTGCGGGCCCATCTGCGCTATCGATATGGCAACACAACAACGAAGCCCCATCCTCAGGAGGCCGAATGAAGACGACGCAGTACGTGGCCCGCGAACCCGATGCCAACGGTTTCATCCACTATCCGGAAACCGAGCATCAGGTATGGAACACCCTGATCACCCGCCAGTTGAAAGTGATCGAAGGCCGCGCATGTCAGGAATATTTCGACGGCATCGAGCAGCTCGGCCTGCCCCATGACCGCATCCCGCAACTGGGCGAGATCAACAAGGTGCTCCAGGCGACCACCGGTTGGAGCGTTGCCCGCGTCCCGGCGCTGATCCCCTTCCAGACCTTCTTCGAGCTGCTGGCCAGCCAGCAATTCCCGGTGGCCACCTTCATCCGCACGCCGGAAGAACTGGACTACCTGCAAGAGCCGGACATCTTCCACGAGATCTTTGGCCACTGCCCGCTGCTGACCAACCCCTGGTTCGCCGAATTCACCCACACCTACGGCAAGCTCGGCCTCAAGGCCACCAAGGAAGAACGCGTCTACCTCGCCCGCCTGTACTGGATGACCATCGAGTTCGGCCTGATGGACACCCCGCAGGGCCGACGCATCTATGGCGGCGGCATCCTCTCCTCACCGAAGGAGACGGTCTACGCTCTGTCGGGTGAGCCCGAGCACCAGGCTTTCGACCCGCTGGAATGCATGCGTACCCCTTACCGCATCGACATCCTGCAACCGTTGTACTTCGTGCTGCCGGATCTCAAGCGCCTGTTCGACCTGGCCCACGAAGACATCATGGCGCTGGTGCACAAGGCAATGGGCATGGGCCTGCACGCACCGAAGTTCCCGCCGAAGCCGAAAGCCGCCTGATCTATTCGTAGGTTGGGCCACAAGGCCCAACATTCATCGTCTGGAAGTCCACTCGCTGGGCTTCGCTGCGCTCTGCGCCAACCTACAAACGAATGCTGGAGAACGACTATGACCGCCCTGTCCCAAGCCCATTGCGAAGCCTGCCGCGCCGATGCCCCGCTGGTGTCCGACGAAGAACTGGCCGAGCTGATCAAGCAGATCCCCGACTGGAACATCGAAGTGCGTGACGGCGTCATGCAGCTGGAGAAGGAATTCCGCTTCAAGAACTTCCGCTATGCCCTGGCCTTCACCAATGCCGTCGGCGCCATTGCCGAGGAAGAAGGTCACCACCCGGGGCTGCTGACCGAGTGGGGCAAGGTCACCGTGACCTGGTGGAGCCACGAGGCCAAGGGCCTGCACCGCAACGACTTCATCATGTCCGCCCGTACCGATCAGGTGGCGGCGAGCGCAGAGGGCCGTAAATGAGCCACTTCGCCAAGGTCGGCCGGGTGCCCGGCGATCCCATCCTCGGTCTGATGGATGCCTACCGCCTGGACCCCAACCCGGCCAAGCTCGACCTTGGCGTGGGCGTTTACAAGGACGCCCGTGGCCTGACGCCCATTCCCCGTGCGGTGAAGCTCGCTGAGCAGCGCCTGGTGGATATCGAAACCACCAAGACCTACGTCGGTGGCCACGGTGACGCGGCCTTCGGTCGCCTGCTGCTGGACCTGGTGCTAGGCACCGGCAACCCGCTGGAATCCGCTGGCCGCGCCGGCGCCACCCAGACGCCGGGCGGCACTGGCGCCCTGCGCCTGGCGGCGGAGTTCATCGCCAGCAACCTGCCTGGTCGCGGCGTATGGCTGAGCGATCCAACCTGGCCGATCCACGAAACCATCTTTGCCGGTGCCGGTATCGCGGTCCGTCACTATCCCTACGTGGATGCGGCCAATCGCCTCGACGTGAGCGCCATGCTCGCGGCCCTGGAGCAAGTGCCCAAGGGCGATGTGGCGTTGCTGCACGCCTGCTGCCACAACCCCACCGGTTTCGACCTTGCCCAGGACGATTGGCGCAAGGTGCTGGAAGTGGTCAAGGCGCGTGAATTGCTGCCGCTGATCGACTTCGCCTACCAGGGCTTCGGTGATGGCCTGGAGCAGGACGCCTGGGCCGTGCGCCTGTTCGCCGAGGCGCTGCCGGAACTGCTGGTCACCAGTTCCTGCTCGAAGAATTTCGGTCTCTACCGCGAACGCACCGGTGCGCTGATCGTCTGCGCCACCGATGCAGAAAAGCTGACCGACGTACGCAGCCAGCTGGCCTTCCTCGCCCGCAACCTCTGGTCCACCCCGCCCGCCCATGGCGCCGCGGTGGTCGCCACCATCCTTGGTGACGCTGCCCTAAAGGCACAGTGGGTGACGGAACTGGAAGCCATGCGCTCGCGCGTTGCCGACCTGCGTCGCGGGCTGGTGGAAGCCCTGCAGCCTTATGGCCTCGCAGAACGCTTCGCGCACATCGGCGAGCAACGCGGCATGTTCTCCTACACCGGTCTCTCGCCTGAGCAGGTGGCACGTCTGCGTGCGGAGTTCAGCGTGTACATGGTGAGCACCGGACGGGCCAACGTCGCCGGGCTGGACTTCAGCCGCATCGCCGACCTGGCCGCAGCCATCGCCAAGGTCTGCTGAGCCAAGCGACACAGAACGCGTAGGAGCGAAGGGGACGCCTGGTTCTTGCTCGCGAAGGGTCCGCGAAGAATCATTCGCGAGCAAGCTCGCTCCTACAGCCGCTCCAATGAACCGCCCTACTCCGGCTGCTGGCCACCCATGCGCCGGCTGATGGCCTCTGCCGCCTGGTGCAGTCGTTCGGCGGCCGAGCCCTGGGTGTCGGCACGGAACACGCTGGCGGCGCCGACCACGGTGATCACGCCCGCCAGCTTGTTGCCGGTGGCGAACAGCGGCGCCGACAGCGCGTTGACCCCTGGCATCAGCAGACCGTGCACCGGATGCATCCCGGTGGCGCGGATCTGTGCCATCTGCTCCTGCAATTCAGCGCTGCCGGGCGCGCCCGGCTGGGACATTTCCTCGTCACGCAGGAAGGCTGTTTCACCTTCCGGCAGATAGGTGTTGAACACCATGCCGGTGGACGAGCCCAGCAATGGCAGCACCGAGCCCACCTGGGTGACCAGGGTCACCGCGCGCAAAGCCTGTTCGACGTGGACCACGGTCGGCCCCTTGTTGCCCCACACGGCGAGGAAGCAGGTTTCGTTGAGCGCATCGCGCAACTCCACCAGATGTGGCATCGAGACTTTCACCACATCCAGCCGTCCGATGGCGGCCAGCCCAACCAGCAGCGCTTCGCGGCCAAGGCCATAGTGGTTGGTGGTGGCGTCCTGCTCGGCGAAACCGCTGGCGATCAGCGCTTGCAGGTAACGATGGACCTTGCTCGCCGGCATCCCGACGTGTTCGGCCAGTTTCGACAGCGAGGTGGCCGGCGCCAGCTCCGCCAGCCCCTTGAGGATGTCGGTGCCCACTTCCGCAGCCTGCACCTTCTGCCGGCGCGGTGCGCCTGCGCTGTCGTTGTCGTTCGTCATGTCCTGGCCTTGGTCGGAGTGGAGGGCGCTGTTATAGCTTGACCCCTTTTGCCTTTCAAATTACGTTATGCGTAATCAAATTACAAAAAACGTCGAGGTCGCCATGGTCTCCCCCACGCAGCTCACTTACCAATCCGGTTTCGATAACGAATTCAGCAGCGAAGCGCTGCCTGGCGCCCTGCCCGTTGGCCAGAACTCCCCGCAGAAAGTGCCCTACGGCCTTTATGCCGAACTGCTTTCCGGAACCGCCTTTACCGTTCCGCGCAGCGAAGCCCGGCGGACCTGGATGTACCGCATCAAGCCCTCGGCCAATCATCCGAAGTACCAGCGCCTGGAGCGCCAGATCGCTGGCAACCGCCTGGGTCCGGTGACGCCCAATCGCCTGCGCTGGAATCCGCAGGACATCCCCGCCGTTCCCACCGACTTCATCGACGGCCTGCTGACCATTGCAGCCACCGCCGATGCCGAACAGGCATCGGGCATCAGCGTGCACCTGTACTGCGCCAACATCTCGATGCAACGGGTGTTCTTCAATGCCGATGGCGAGCTGCTGATCGTTCCGGAACAAGGCCGACTGCGCATCGCCACCGAGCTGGGCCTGCTGGACGTGGAGCCGCTGGAAATCGCGGTAATCCCGCGTGGCATGAAGTTCCGTGTCGAACTGCTGGATGCCACCGCCCGTGGCTATATCAGCGAGAACCACGGCGCTGCGATGCGCTTGCCGGATCTCGGCCCTATCGGCAGCAACGGCCTGGCCAACCCGCGCGACTTCCTCGCCCCGGTGGCCCACTACGAAGACAGCGACACGCCGGTCACCCTGGTGCAGAAGTTCCTCGGCGAACTCTGGGCCACCGAGCTCGACCACTCGCCCCTGGATGTGGTCGCCTGGCACGGCAACAACGTGCCCTACAAGTACGACCTGCGCCGCTTCAACACCATCGGTACCGTGAGTTACGACCATCCGGACCCATCGATTTTCACCGTGCTCACCTCGCCCAGTGACACCCACGGCCAGGCCAACATCGACTTCGTGATCTTCCCGCCGCGCTGGATGGTGGCCGAGAAGACCTTCCGTCCGCCGTGGTTCCACCGCAACCTGATGAACGAATTCATGGGCCTGATCCAGGGCGCCTACGACGCGAAAGCCGAAGGCTTCTCCCCAGGCGGTGCCTCCCTGCACAACTGCATGAGCGCCCACGGCCCGGACAACGCCACTACCACCGGTGCCATCGCCGCGGATCTGAAACCGCACAAGATCGACAACACCATGGCCTTCATGTTCGAGACCAGCCGCGTGCTGCGCCCCAGCCAGTACGCGCTGGAATGCCCGCAATTGCAGAGCGACTACGATGCATGCTGGGCCGGCATGGCCAAGACTTTCGACAAGGGCAGGATTTGATATGACCCAAGCAGACAACCGCCGTAGCTGGATCGCCTCCGCCAACGGCCACCCGGACTTCCCGCTGCAGAACCTGCCGCTCGGTATCTTCAGCCCGGCTGGCGCCTCGCCGCGCGCTGGCGTGGCCATCGGCGACGCCATCTTCGACCTCAAGGTCGCCGCTGATGCCGGCCTGTTCAGTGGTGAAGCGGCTGAAGCCGCGCTCTCCGCCAGCGGTGACAGCCTCAATGCCTTCTTCGCCCTCGGGGCCTCCGCCCGCCGCGCCCTGCGCACCCAGCTGCAAGACCTGCTGGCCGAAGGCAGCAGTGCCCGCGAGCGCCTGGAAGCCATGGGCCAGGCGTTGCTGCCGTCCGCCGCCACGTGCCAGCTGCACCTGCCGGCCAGGGTTGGCGACTACACCGACTTCTACGTGGGCATCCACCACGCCAACAACGTCGGCCGCCTGTTCCGCCCGGACAACCCGCTGCTGCCCAACTACAAGTACGTGCCCATCGGCTACCACGGCCGTGCATCCACGGTGTGCGTCTCCGGTACCCCGGTGCGCCGCCCTGTCGGCCAGACCATGCCGCCGGGCCAGGAAGTACCGAGCTTTGGCCCCAGCAAGCGCCTGGACTACGAACTGGAACTGGGCATCTGGATCGGCCAGGGCAACGAGATGGGCGAGTCCATCGCCATCGCCGATGCCCAGCAGCACATCGCCGGCTACTGCCTGCTCAACGACTGGTCTGCCCGTGACGTGCAGGCCTGGGAATACCAGCCGCTCGGCCCCTTCCTGGCGAAGAACTTCGGCACCACAGTGTCGCCGTGGGTAGTCACAGCTGAAGCCCTGGAGCCCTTCCGCACAGCCCAGCCGGGGCGGCCGGAAGGTGATCCGCAACCGTTGCCCTACCTGCTGGACGAAGCGGACCAGGCCAAGGGCGCGTTCGATATCGAGCTGGAAGTGCTGATCCTCACCGCAGCCATGCGCGAGCAGGGCCTGGCGCCTCACCGACTGGCGCTGAGCAACACCCAGAACATGTACTGGACCGTGGCGCAGATGGTCGCCCACCACAGCGTAGGCGGCTGCAAGCTGCAAGCCGGCGATCTGTTCGGCTCCGGCACGCTCTCCGGTCCGCAACCCGAGGCCTTCGGCAGCCTGCTGGAGAGCACCTTCGGCGGCAAACAGGCCATCAGCCTGCCCAACGGCGAACAGCGCACCTTCCTGGAAGACGGGGATGAAGTGATTCTGCGTGCCCGTTGCCAGCGGGAGGGCTACCCCAGTATCGGCTTCGGCGAATGCCGTGGGGTATTGCTGGCGGCACGTTGAGATGAAAAAGGGGCAACCGATTGGTTGCCCCTTTCATGTTTAGCGATGGCTCTTGCCGTCGTTCTTGCTCGAAGACGCTTCAGCCCGATCACGGCCGCGGGCGTTGTGGTCGCCCGGCGTGGTCTCGGACACGGCGCGGGCGTTGGCCAGGCCGCGGCTGTCCTTGTCGCGGGCAACAGCGGACGTTGCATAGCCATGGCCATTGTCATCGTTGCGCAGGCTGCCGTAGCGGTTGCCCTTGTCCTCGCCATTGCGGGTCGCCTTGCCTGCATGATCGGCGCTCTTGCCGTAGCCGTGGCCCTTGCCGTCGTGGCTACCGGCATGACCGCCACCAACGCCGCCACCGAAGCCGCCGCCATGGCCACCGCCATGACCGCCACCGTTACCACCACCATTGCCGCCGCCGTTCCCGCCACCATTGCCGCGGGCATAGGCGGAGTCGACCAGGGATACGCCGCTTGGCAGCACGGTACTCGCCGCAAGGACCATCGCACAGGTGGCCGCGGCCAACAGGGTCTTCTTATTGATCAATTTGGAGCCTCCACAGGCTTCTTCACGATATGTGGTGAGACTCCGGGACCATGCGCCGGTTCAACTCCGGACGACGAGTGGAGGTCCCCTTCACAGCCAGGTTTCCGGGCTTTGAACCGGTTCATGTTTCGGCCTGCTCGCAGCAGCGGAATTTCTGCAATAGTTGCGGCACTCATCCCTGCATTCGCAGTCAATCAGCAAAGGGAAAAGCCCTTCATGGAGGCCACGGAAATGACCAGAACCCGCACCCTGATCGCCACCCTTGCCAGTATCGCCCTAATCACCAGCTCACCGGCCCTGCTCGCGGACCCGGGTAAAGGCAAGGGGCACGACAAGGGCCAGTCCAGTTCCCAAGGCAACAACTGGTCCGGCGGCCCGCAGGTGGATATCGGCGGCATCCGCATCATCCTCGACGACAACCGCGACTACTGGGGCCCAACCCAAGCCTTGCCTCCGGGCATCCAGAAGAACCTGGCGCGCGGCAAGCCGCTACCTCCGGGGATCGCCAAGAAACTCGACGGCCGACTGGTGAGCCGTCTACCGCACTACGAGGGCTACGACTGGGTCCGCGCCGGCACCGACCTGATCCTGGTCGCAGTGGCCACAGGGATCATCTATGAAGTGCTGCAGGACGTGATGGATTGACCCCCACAAGCCCCTCTTCCTGAAAGGGAGAGGGGTAATTCGCCCCCCCCCGGAGCGAATTCATTCGCAAAATTCCCGCTAGCTTGTTTACCCCTCTGATTAAAAAGCCCCTCACACACTATCAACAGTGTCGATGGCCCCTATCGAGAGTGATCACTTTTTAATCAATGCCCCATCCGTAAAATTGGCTCCGTACCCGGTTTCCAGCCCCGTTGAGGAGCCCACGATCATGAAAACCCAAGCCTTCGCCGTCCTGTTCATCGCCGCCCTGAGCACCAGCGCTTTCGCCCTGCCTGCCGCTTATCAGCCGGTACTGGGTGAATCGAAGGACAGCTCCAGCATCCAGATCATCGAACCGGTGGCCGAGGGGGGTTCCGACCGCACCGGCGCCAACCGCATCGCTGAAGGTGGTTCGGATCGCACCCATGGCTTCCGCGTAGCTGAAGGCGGCTCCGACCGCACCAACGCCCTGCGCGTTGCCGAAGGTGGCGCCGACCGCGTGCCTCAAGCCCAGCGCATCAGCTGATCGCACCTACCTGCATACAAAAAGCCCGGCAAATGCCGGGCTTTTCATTTGTGGGTATCCACCATCCCTCACCCCTACCCTCTCCCAGAGGGAGAGGGAGCCGCCCGCGCCCAGGCCAATCCGGGCACTTCCCTTTGGGAGCGAGTTCATTCGCGAACAGTCGGCTGCGGCGCGCTAAGTACGCTTGTTCAGCAACCGCGCCAGGCGGTCCCCGCCGAACTGGATCATCGTCACCAGCACCACCAGCAGAATGATCACGGTCAACATGATCTGCGTATCGAAACGCTGGTAGCCGTAGCGGTAGGCCAGGTCGCCGAGACCGCCCGCGCCGATGGCACCCGCCATGGCGGATGAGTTGATCATGGTCACCAGGGTGATGGTGAAGCCACCAACGATGCCCGACCGCGCTTCCGGCAGCAGCACGTTCCAGATGATGTGGCGCCGTTGGCAACCCATCGCCTGGGCCGCCTCCACCAGGCCGAAATCGACCTCGCGCAGGCTGACTTCGGCAATGCGTGCGAAGAACGGCGTAGCGGCGATGGTCAGCGGCACCACGGCAGCCCAGACGCCATAGCTGGTGCCGACGATCAGGCGGGTGAAGGGAATCAGCGCCACCATCAGGATCAGGAACGGGATCGAACGCAGCACGTTCACCACACTGCCCAGCGCACGGTTCAGCGTGCGGGCTTCGAAGATACCGCCGGGACCTGTGGTGACCAGCACCAGGGCTAGCGGTATTCCCACCAGGAACACGACCAGCGACGAAGCACCGATCATCAGCAGGGTGTCGAGGAAGCCCTGTAGCAGCCGGTCAAGCATGGGCGACATAGCCGAGCACCTCCGCCTTGTCCGCCAGGGGCCGCGCCCGCTCCAGCAGATCCAGCCCACCCTGCCCCGCCAGCGCCGCACTGAGCAGCAGATGGCCCTGGGCGCGCCCCTGGATGCGGTCGATACCGCCGTGCACCAGGCTCACACGCGTGCCGAGGGCCTGGGCGATGGCCAGCAGGTCCGGCTCACGGCCACTGGCGCCGGTGTAGTGCAGGTCCAGCAGCAGCGCGTTCGCGCCATCACCAGGCTGGTTGACCAGCCGCGCCAGCAAGTCGTCCGGCAAATCGTGACGCAGGGTGCCCAGCAGGGTGCGAGTGACATCGTGCTGCGGGTCACCGAACACCCGCCAGACCTCGCCCTGCTCCACCACCTGGCCGCGCTCCAGCACCACCACGCGGTCACAGATCTCGCGGATCACCGCCATCTCGTGGGTGATCAGTACGATGGTCAGCCCCAGCCGCTGGTTGATATCTCGCAGCAGGGCCAGGATGGCCTGGGTGCTTTCCGGGTCCAGCGCCGAAGTGGCTTCGTCGCAAAGCAGGATCTCCGGCTGATGCACCAGGGCACGGGCGATGCCAACGCGCTGCTTCTGCCCCCCGGAGAGTTGCGCCGGATAGGCATCGCGCTTGTCCGCGAGCCCTACCAGCTCCAGCAGTTCGCTGACCTTGCGCTCGATATCGGCCTTGGGCACGCCGGCAACTTTCAGCGGCAGCGCGACGTTCTGCCAGACAGTCTTGGCCGACATCAGGTTGAAGTGCTGGAAGATCATGCCGACCCGACGGCGCAGCAGCACGAGCTGCTTCTCGTCGAACTGGCCGATGTCTTCCTGGTCGATCACCACCTGGCCGCTGGTGGGCTTTTCCAGGCGGTTGAGGGTGCGGATCAACGACGACTTGCCCGCGCCGCTGCGGCCGATGATGCCGAACACTTCACCCCGACGGATCTCCAGGTCGATGCCCTGCAACGCCTGCACCGGCCCCTTGCTGCCCTGATAGGCCTTGCCCAACCCCTGCAGGCGGATATGCGGCAGGTCCAGGCTGATGTTGAGATTGAAACTGACCATATAGGGCCTCTCGTGATGCTGCTGTCTTTCCGTAGGAGCGAATTCATTCGCGATCAGGGCTTGCCCGGTAGCGCTTCGCGCTCCATTCGCGAATGAGTTCGCCCCTACAAGGATTCATCCTCGGACTCCAGGAGCGATCCCGGTGGTGCCAGGCAAGGCGCGAGGTTCGCGAAATTCATGAGCATGGTTCATCCATGTGATTGGATTTCGCGGTTCTCGCAACGCCGCATGGCGCCTCCGGGGACGTTCCCGTGCCTCATTCCCAGCCCGGTTGGTAGAGCTTGCCGTGTGCCTTATCCAGTGCAGCGCGCACCTGGGGCGAGTGCTGGTAGATGTCCACGAACTCGCCCAGGCGGCCGTCGTCCTGGTAGTCGGCCCGGGTGACGAACTGGATGATGTATTCCTTGTTTTCGATGCCGTCGAACAGCAGCGCACTGTTGGGATCGATGGTGCCGGCAAGTCGGATGTAGTGCGGGTAGCCCTGGGCCAGGTCGACGTCATCCAGGGCTCGCACCAACTGCACGGCTTCCAGTTCGATGATGTCGATCTTCTTCGGGTTCTCGACAATGTCGTCCAGCGTCGCCTTGTAGCCCACGCCTTCCTTGAGTTTCAGCAGCCCGGCCTTCTGCAGCAGTTGCAGGCCACGACCGCCGTTGATGGGGTCGTTGGCGATGGCCACCTTGGCTCCTTCCGGCAGGTCAGCTAGGCCCGCGTACTTCTTCGAGTAGAGGCCGACGTTGTTGATCACGCCGGGCGCGAAGGTCTTGAGCTGGAAGCCGCCCTCCTTCCTGGCGTTTTCCAGGAACGGCGTGTGTTGGAAGTAGTTCACGTCGATGTCGCCCGCGGCGAGGGTGATGTTCGGCGAGTTCCAGTCGGTGAACTCCACCAGCTCCACTTTCAGGCCTTTCTTCGCGGCCTCTTCCACCGCCACTTCCAGCGGCGGGGCGAAGGCGGCGGTGGTGCCGACCTTGAGTGTCTTGGAGTCGGCGGCATGGGCGATACCGGAGGCCATCAGCAGGCCGAGGGTGAGGGTCTTGAGGAGGTGTTTGGGCATGTCTGTAGTCCTTGGACAGTGGAATTCAGTGTGTAGGAGCGAATTCATTCGCGAAGGAAGGCGCAGCCTTTCCCTGGGAATTCGGGGTCAGCCCTAGGGACCGATTCGCGAATGAGTTCGCTCCCACAGAAAAGGCGGCGCCGCGGTGGTCAGCCGGCAGCCGGTCACCCGCACCAAACAACTTCTGGCGCAACGTGCCTTCGGCATACGCCGTCTTGTAGGCGCCGCGTGCCTGAAGCTCCGGCACAACAAGATCGATGAAGTCGGCGTAGCTTTCCGGGGTGACGATGCGGGTGAGGTTGAAACCGTCGAGGCCGGTCTCGTCCACCCAACTGAGCAGTTCATCGGCCACTTGTGTGGGCGAGCCCACTAGCAGGATGTAGCGCCCGCCCAAGGCGTGCTGCTCCAGCAACTGGCGGCGCGTCAGGCTGTTGTCCTTGAGCTTGCTGGCGGCCGACTCGATGGCGTTGGTCTTCACGTAGGGGATCGGCTCATCCAGCCCGAAGCGGGAGAAGTCGATGCCCGTGGAGCTGGCGAAGTGCGCCACACCCGCCTCGGCGCTGGCATGGGCCAGGTACTCGGCATGCTTGGCGCGTGCCTCGGCTTCCGTCGCGGCGACTATCACGCTGATGCCCATGAACACCTTCACCGACTGCGGATCACGGCCGGCGGCCTGGGCCGCCGCGCGTACCTTGTCCACCTGGGCACGGGTGGCGGCCTTGCTGTTGCCGCTGATGAACACGCACTCGGCATGCTCACCGGCAAAACGCAGCCCGCGAGCCGAGGCACCCGCCTGGAACAGCACCGGCGTGCGTTGCGGCGAGGGTTCGCAGAGGTGATAGCCCTCGACGTTGAAAAACTCACCTTCGTGACGAACCTTGTGCACCTTGTCCGCCTGGGCGTAGATGCGCCGCTGCCGGTCATTCAGCACGGCGCCCTCTTCCCAGCTGCCTTGCCAGAGCTTGTAGAGGACCTCCAGGTACTCGTCGGCCTGGTCATAGCGGCGGTCGTGCTCCACCTGCTGCGTCAGTCCCATGGCTCGGGCGGCGCTCTCCAGGTAGCCGGTGACGATGTTCCAGCCCACCCGGCCATCCGTGAGGTGGTCCAGCGTCGACATGCGCCGGGCGAACAGGTACGGCGCGTCGTAGCTGAGGTTCGCGGTCAGGCCGAAGCCGAGGTGGCGGGTCACGCCCGCCATGGCCGAGACCAGCAGCAGCGGATCGTTGACCGGAAGCTGGATGCTTTCCTTGAGGGTCAGGTCGACGTTGCCCTGGTAGACGTCGTAGACGCCGACGATGTCCGCCAGGAACAGGCCGTCGAACAATCCTCGCTCCAGCAACTGCGCCAGTTCGGTCCAGTAGGACAGCTTGCGATAGTCGGCCGAACGGTCGCGCGGGTGTGTCCAGAGCCCGTGATTGATATGCCCTACGCAATTCATGTTGAAGGCATTGAGGAGAATCTGCTTGCGCGCCATCAGATCGTCCCCCGGCGCGGTGGCAGTTTCTCGTTGAGATAGAAGTTGCCCACCGCGTGGTACTTCCAGCGCACCGGGTCGTGCAGCGTGTGCACGCGGGCGTTGCGCCAGTGGCGGTCGAGGTTGTGTTCGGCCAGGCTGGCGCGCGTGCCGGACAGCTCGAACAACTTGCTGCCGGCAGCCAGCGACACCTCGGTAGTCAGGGCACGGGCCTCGGCCACGCCAATGGACGCAGCCGCCACGCTGTCGGCGTCAGGATGGGTGGTGGCGGCATCCAGCAGGCGGCCGGCGCGGTCGAGGATCGCTTCGGCAGCATGCAGGCGGATCGCCAGGCGGCCGAATTCCTGGATGGTCAGCGGATCGTCGCTGGCCTTGTCCACCCCCGAGTCGATCCAAGGTCGCGAGCGGGTACGCACGAACTCCAGTGCATCCTCATAGGCAGCGCGGGCGATGCCGGCGTCGATGGCGGCGTGCAGGATCTGCGCGAAGGGGCCGACGGTGGTAGGACGCTCGAAGGCATCCTGGAAGGACACCAGGTCCTCGGTGCGCACCGGCACGTTCTCGAACACCACCGAACCACTGCCGGTAGTGCGCTGGCCGAAGCCGGACCAGTCATCGATGACCGTCAGGCCGGGCGCGTTGCGCGGCACGAAGGCGAGGTACTGGTGCCCGTCCTCGGCCACCACCAGGGTGGGCACCCGGTCGGCATAGAGGGCGCCGGTGCAATAGAACTTGCGGCCATTGATGCGGTATCCCGCACCTTCGCGGATCAGCCGGGTATTGCGGTCATTGGCGGTGCGCGTGCCGATTTCCGCCAGAGCGTTACCGAAGCGCTGGCCTGCCAGGGCTGCGGCGAACAGGCGCCGTTGCTGCGCCTTGCTGCCATTCACGCGGAGGACTTCCAGGGCGTAGAAATGGTTCTGTGGGATCTGCCCGAGGGAGGCGTCGGCGGCGCTGATGATGGCGATGACCCGGGCCAGGGTCACCCGCGATACACCAGCGCCACCGAATTCGCGCGGCACGCTGATGCCCCAGAGGCCGGAGCGGCTGAAGGCGTCGAGTTCCTCATGGGGCAGGCGACGGTCACGGTCACGCTCGGCGGCGCCGGGCTTGAATTCGGCGGCGATGCGGCGGGCCACGTCGATGGCCTCGGCATCGTCGCGAATGATGGCGACGCTGAAGGCCGGGGCGGGTTGCGGCAATGTCATGGAGAACTCCTCAAATCCAGGAATGACGGGCCGGCCGGGCACCGTTGAGATGCCAGGCTCCGACGGCCTGGACCTTCCAGCGCACCGGGTCGTGCAGTGTGTGGACGCGGGCGTTGCGCCAATGGCGATCGAGGTTGAACTCGGCGAGGCTGGCGCGGCTGCCGGCCAGTTCGAAGAGCTTTTCGCTGGCGAGCAGGCTGATCTCCGTCGTCAGCACCTTGGCCTCGGCCACGGCGATGGAGGCGCGGGCGGCGGCCTCGTCATCGATCGGCCCGGCGGCCACTTCGTCGAGTACCTGGCCGGCGCGTTCCAGCAGGGCGTTGGCAGCATTCAGCTCGGTCTTCAGGCGGCCGACCTCGGCGATGGTGTAGAGCTCCTCGCTGGCGCGTTCGACGCCGGCATCCACCCAGGGCCGCGAGCGTTCGCGGATGAAGGCGATGGTGTCGTCGATGGCCGCCTCGGCGATACCGGCGTCGATGGCGGCCTGGATCAGTTGCGAAACTGCACCCTGGATGCTCGGCACTTCGGCCAGTCGGCTGTTGTGGAAAACCAGGTCGTCAGCGACGGGCGCCTGGTCCAGCAACACGGTGCCGCTGGCAGTGGTGCGCTGGCCGAATCCGGACCAGTCATCGACTATGCGCAATCCCGGCACACCGCGCTCCACGAGGCCGAGCACGCCGACGCCGTTGTCGTCGATGGCCTTGACTGCCACCCAATGGGCGAACAGCGCGCCAGTGGAATAGAACTTCTCGCCGCTGACCTTCAGGCCCTCGCCGGTACGGGTGACGCGAGCCTTGATCTCCAGGGTGTGTTTCGTATTGCGCTCGGGGCCGGCATTGGCCAGCCGGCGCCCCGCGAGGATGCCGCCGAAGACTTTGCGCTTTTGCGCTTCGCTGCCGACGTTCTCGACTACGTTGAGCAGGCCGAACTGATTCTGCGGAATCTGCCCCAGGGCCGGGTCGGCGGCGCAGATGATGCGGAACACTTCGGCCAGGGTGACGTGGGACACCTCGGGCCCGCCGTATTGGCGTGGAATGCGAATGCCCCCCAGTCCCAGGCGGGTGAAGAGCTCCAGCTCGCGCCAGGGCAGCAGGCGGTCGCGGTCGCGTTGTGCCGCATTTTCCCTGGCCTGCCTCGCCACCTCGTGAGCGGCTTGCAGGGCCTGTGCATCGTTTTCGATCAGCGCCGCCGGGAGTAGTGACGGGGCTTCATCACGAAATGCGTTGTGGGCGGTTTCGTTTGTCATGCGGTATGGCCTTCAGCAATGGAGCGAGTCGGGTTTCCCTCACCCCAGCCCTCTCCCAAAGGGAGAGAGGGTCGTATCTGCGCCAGGGGAGGCAATGCGCGAGTCAGAACGCCGGGGCGATCTGGCCCTTGTAGCGGGTGACGATGAACTGGCGGACTTCCGGCGAGTTCAGGGCCTTGGCCAGCTTCTGCAGGCCGGGGTCCTGGAGGTTGTCCGGACGGGCGACGAGGAATTCGGCGTAGAGGTCCTTGCCCTTCTCGACGATCAGCGCGCTGTTGGTATCGATGCCGGCTTCCAGGGCGTAGTTGGCGAAGACGAAGGCCAGGTCCACCTGGCTGACGGAACGGGCCAGCAGTGCGCCTTCCAGTTCACGGATCTTCAGCTTCTTGGGGTTTTCGGCGATGTCGCGCTGGGTGGCCAGGGTGTTGCTCGGGTCCTTGAGCTTGATCAACCCGGCCTCGTGCAGCAGCACCAGTGCGCGTCCGGTGTTCACGGGGTCGTTGGGAATGGCCACTGACGCGCCGTCCTTCAGCTCGTCGAGTTTCTTGATCCTGGTGGAGTACGCGCCGAAGGGTTCGATGTGAATGCCCACCACCGGTACCAGGTTGGTGTGACGGCTCTTGTTGAACTCATCGAGGAAGGGTCGGTACTGGTAATAGTTGGCGTCGAGATTCTTCTCGGCCAATTGCACGTTGGGCTGGATGAAGTCGGTGAAGACCTTGATGTCCAGGTCCACGCCTTCCTTGGCCAGGGTGGGTTTGATGAACTCGAGGATTTCCGCGTGGGGGACCGGGGTGGCGCCGACCACCAGCTTCTCGCCGGCTTGGGCAGAGAAGGCGACGACGGCGGCGAGAATGGCGATAGCCTTTTTCATTGCAAGTGCTCCTGGGCAGATTTGGATTGGCCGTCGTGGGGTCAACGTGGGGCCTTGGGTGGGCAGCGAAAGCCGGCTGCCCTGCGGCGGGATTTCAACGGCGGCTGTAGCGGATCACGAGACGGTCGCCGCTCGTCTGCAGCGCCTGCACCAGCAGGACCAACAGGGCCACGGTGACCACCATTACGTCGGTCTGGAATCGCTGGTAGCCGAAGCGGATGGCCAGGTCGCCCAACCCACCGCCACCGATCACACCGGCCATGGCGGTGTAGTCCACCAGCACGATGGCGGTGACGGTCACGGCGGCGATCAACCCGGTGCGGGCTTCCGGTAGCAAGGTGTGCCAGATGATCTGCCAGGTGCTGGCACCCATGGCCTGAGTAGCCTCCACCAGTCCGCGGTCCACTTCGCGCAGGGCGGTTTCCACCAGCCGCGCGAAGAACGGCGTGCAGCCGGCCACCAGCGGCGGAATGGCCCCGGCGACGCCGAGGGAGGTGCCGGTGAGCAGCGTGGTCAGCGGGATCATCACGATCAGCAGGATGATGAAAGGCAGCGAGCGCAGCGTGTTCACCACCGCCGAAGCGAAGCGATAGAAACCAGGCTTCTCATGCATCTGCTTCTTGCCGGTGAGGTAGAGCAGTACGCCCAGCGGCAGGCCGAGCAGCACGGTAAAACCAAGCGCCAGGGCGAGCATGGTCAGGGTGTCGATGCAGGCCTGGCCGATCTCAACCCAATCGAGGTTGGCGAGCAGTTCGTTCATTGCCCCACCTTCCTGCGCAATCGCGCGGCCGGATGCGGCTCGACAAGACGGTCACCCTGGCCGAACAGCTTGTGGCGCAGGCTGCCGTCTTCGTACTCGCGCTTGAAAAGGCCACGGGCCTGAAGCTCCGGCACCAGCAGGTCGACGATATCCACAAAGGTTTCCGGCGCGACGATGCTGGACAGGTTGAAGCCGTCCACGTCGGTCTCTTCCACCCAGCCCTGCAGCTCATCGGCCACGGACTGCGGCGAACCCACCAGCAACGGGCCGTCACCGCCCAGGGCGCAGTAGTCGGCGATCTCGGCGGTGGTCCAGGTGCGGCTCGGGTCAGCGGCCGTGAAGGCATCCACCGCCGACTGGATGGCGTTGCTCTGGACCTGGCGCAGCACCAGGTCCGGCGCGTACGGGCCAAAGTCGATGCCGGTCCAGCCGGACATCAGCGTCAGGGCACCGTCATGGCTGGCGAACTCGCGGTACTCGCGCCACTTCGCCTGGGCCTCGGCATCGGTCCGCGCGACGATCACCGTGAGCTGGTTGAACACCCTGATGTCGCTGCCCTTGCGCCCAGCGGCTTCGGCCTGGCGGCGCAGGTCGGCCACCTGGTTGCGCAGGATGTGGCGGGTGGGCGCGGCGACGAACACGCACTCGGCATTACCGGCGGCGAAGGCCTTGCCCCGACTGGAAGCGCCGGCCTGGTAGAGCACCGGAGTGCGCTGCGGCGACGGCTCGCTGAGGTGGAAGCCGGGCACCTGGAAGTGCGCCCCCTCATGAGCAATCGGATGCACCTTCGTCGGGTCGGCATAGACACCGTGCTCGACGTCGGCGACCACTGCGTCCTCGTCCCAGCTGGCTTCCCAGAGCTTGTAGCAGACCTCCAGGTATTCCCCTGCCAGGGCATAACGCTGCTCATGATTGAGCTGCTGCTTGAGACCGATGTTGCGTGCGCCGCTCTCCAGGTAGGAGGTGACGATATTCCAGCCGGCACGACCGCCGGTGAGGTGATCCAGCGTGCTCATGCGCCGGGCGAACGGGTACGGGTGTTCGAAGGACACCGACGCGGTCACGCCGAAACCCAGGTGCCGGGTAGCGGCGGCCATTGCCGGCACCAGCAGCAGCGGGTCATTCACCGGCACCTGGGCGGCGGTGCGCAGCGCCTGCTCCGGTCCACCCTGGTAGACGTCGTAGACGCCCAGCACATCGGCGAGGAACAGGCCGTCGATCTTGCCGCGCTCCAGGGTTTGCGCCAGCTCGATCCAGTAGTGGATATCGGTGTAGCGCCGTGCCTGATCGCGCGGGTGGCGCCAGAGGCCGGGGGAAAGGTGGCCCACGGCGTTCATGGCAAAGGCGTTGAGGCGGATCTGCTTGCTCATGTCGCGCGCCTCAGGACCAGTCGTGACGCGGAGGCTTCACGCCGTTGAGCAGCCAGTTACCCACTACGTGGTACTTCCAGCGCACCGGGTCGTGCAGGGTATGCACGCGGGCATTTCGCCAGTGGCGATCATGGTTGTAGCGCGCCAGGGTGGATCGAGTGCCACCCAACTCGAACAGCTTGTTGGAGGCTTCGATGGCGACTTCGGTGGTCAGCACCTTGGCCTTGGCCACGGCTACCGAGGCGGCGGCCACATTGTCCTCGTCCGGTGCCGGGCGAGCGGCATCCATTACCTTGCCGGCACGCTCCAGCAGCGCTTCGGCGGCTTCCAGGCGAATCCCCAGGTTGCCCACCTGGATGATGGTCAGCGGGTCATCGCTGGCCTTCTCCACACCGGCATCGATCCACGGGCGCGCATGCTCACGGACGAAGGCGATGGTGTCGCGCAGGGCCGCACGGGCGATCCCGGCATCGATGGCAGCGGTGGTGATCTGGGCGAACGGGCCGGCCAGCGTCGGGCTCTCGTAGGAACGGTAGGTGGGGAACAGGTTAGTCGCCGGCACCCGCAGGTCCTGGGCCAGCACCGTGCCGCTGGAGGTGTTGCGCTGACCGATGCTGGACCAGTCGTCGACTATCACCAGCCCGTCGCTGCCACGCGGGACGAAAGCCAGCTGGGCCTTGTCGTCTTCGTCCACGGCCAGCACCGCCAGCCAGTGGGCGTAGAGCGAGCCGGTGCAGTAGCCCTTGCGACCGTTGATGACATGGGCATCACCGTCACGGCGGATGCGGGTCTGGATGTCCTGGACGTTCTTGCCGCCGGTTTCCGACAGGGCATTGGCGAAGCGGTTGCCCTTCAACGCCAGGCCGAAGAAGAGGCGCTTCTGTTCATAGGTGCCCTGCAGGCGAATGTCTTCCAGCAGGCAGTAGTGGTTCTGCGGGATCTGCCCGAGAGACGCATCGGCGGCCGAGATGATGGCGATCACCTCGGCCAGCGTGGCGTAGCTCACCTCGGCGCCGCCGAACACCTTGGGCACGGTAATGCCCCAGAGGCCGCTGTTGGAGAACACGTCCACGACTTCTGACGGAACCTGGCGAGTGCGATCGCGCTCGGCATCGCCCTCGAGCAGGAAGGCTGCAACGCGATGGGCCACTTCGATGGCTTGCGCATCGCTGCGAATGATCTGGGCGTCGGGGATACCAATGAGGTACTGGGCGGAAATCGGGGATTGCGACATGGGGCTCTCTGCACTGCTGTTTCGCCGCGAACAGTCGCGACCTTGCTTGCAGAGGGATAAAGCAGCACCCGTGCCAGTTCTGTTTTTATTTATAAATCAACGAGTTAGTAATTTCAGCAAACAGCCAATCCTGAATTAAGCAGGCAACTTGCTGCTCAGGTGTTGCTGGAGCAACACCTGGGAAGGGAAGAAAGAATCAGGAATTCATCTCCAGGTCCCAGTGCTTTAGTGCACTTTTTTTGCACTACACAAGCAATAACATTCATTAGTCTTCTATTTTTTCACCCCTTAGCATGCCCCCATCCCCGACGCCCGGCCCGGTGTGGCCTGCGCAAGCAGGCTCCCGAGGAACCGTGCGCGAGAGAAAACATTTCCATATCCAGGGATGGAGCTTCCCACTCCGGTGGGATTGAGAGGACCAGGGGTCTGTACGAAAAGCCGCCCGGCTCCGGCACTTTCCGTACAGCGCCTCCGGCCTCTCCCTTTATCAACTGCCTAGTGTCATGCCCATGCCCCAGAACCCATTGCGTCTCTGGCTGCAGCGACTGCTGCCGGACGCCAGTAATGCCCCTCCACGGGAGTGGCTGCGCGCTGCCATTGGTGGCTGCATCGCCGTCTTTCTCGCCGCGCTGGTTTGCAATCAGCTTTTCGGTACCGACCTGGCGTTGCGCCTGATCGCACCGTTCTCCGCCTCCGCGCTGCTGCTGTTTGCCGTCACCTCCAGTCCGGTTGCCCAGCCATGGCCAGTGGTCGCCGGCAATGTGCTGGCGGCAGCCATCGGCTTGCTGGTCAGCCACTGGGGCCTGCCCCCGCTGGCCGCCGCTGCAACCGCCTTCGGCCTGGCCCTGGTGGGTATGCAGGCGCTGCGTTGTCTGCATCCCCCCAGCTGCGCCATCGCCCTGGGGGCCGCGCTCGGTGGACCAGTCTTCTCCGCGCTCGGCTGGCATCTGCTGTTGCCCGTACTGTTGGGGTCGCTGGTACTGGTGAACACCGCACTGCTGTTCAACAACCTCAGCGGCGTCCCCTACCCGCGCAAGGTCGCGCACCCTGCCAGCGGCCCGCACCTGACCGCCGACCCCTTGCCCGGCGAGCGCAATGGCATCGCCGAGGTTGATCTGGACCGCGCACTGGCTGAGTTCGGCAGCTTCGTCGACGTCACCCGCGATGATCTCCAGCGCCTGCTCCAGCTCGCCGAAAAGCACGCGCTGCGCCGCACCATGGGCGACCTGCGAGCGGCACGGATCATGTCCCGCGACCTGCGCACCATCGGCCCCGAGGCCCCAGTCAGCGAGGCCTGGCGCCTGCTTGACCAGCATCATCTGAAAGCCCTGCCGGTACTGGACGACAAGCAGCACCTGGTGGGCATCCTGACCCTCTCCGACCTGCTCGGCCACGCGGCCAGCACGGCACCCCGCAGCCTCGCCGAACGCTTCCGCGCCCGCCGCGAAGCGCCCGTGTCGCGGCTGATGAGCCGGCCGGTGCGCTGCGTGACCGTGGACACGCCGTTGGTGGAGTTGGTGTCGCTGCTTTCCGACCAGGGCCTGCATTGCCTGCCGGTGCTGGACGACAGTGGCCGCGTGGTCGGGATCATCAGCCAAAGCGACCTGATCGCTGCGCTCTACCGCAACTGGCTGCAGGACCTGCAACAGCAGCCGGTACTGCAGCTGGCGAGTTGAGTCCCGCACACACCTGTGGGAGCGATTTCAATCGCGAATGAATTCGCTCCCATAATCGCTGCCCAGCTCCGTAGGGTGCGCCGCGCGCACCAACAATCCCGTGCTGGAACACTGGTGCGCATGGCGCACCCTACGGATTGACCTTGGCGGGATCGGCTCAGATCGGGTCCCAGCGCCGGGACCAGTCGATGTCCTCGGTCACCACGTCGCGCAGCACGTCGATGGCCTGGCGCAGGGCCGGGGAATCCTTCTCGCGGGAGTAGACCAGGTAGGTGGGATAGGTGAATTCCGGCGCCTTCTCCACCCGTTCCAGCTCGCCATTCTCCAGGTGCCCCTGCACCACGCGGGCCCGGAAGTAGCCGGAACCGCCGCACTGGAGGATGTAGTGGAGCGCCAGCGGCCCGAGATTGGTGGACAGCACGGCGCTGGCCTTTTCCGGTAGCGCGGCGTCATGGCGCTGGCGGAATTCCTGGCCCCAGTCGTTGTAGATGTAGGGCTCGGGATTGGTCGTCGAACGCACCTGGATCAGCTTCTCTTCCAGCAGCAACTCCACTTGCAGGCCCGGCCAGTAATCCGGGCGGTAGACCAGCGCGGCATCCAGCAGGCCGCGCTGCAGTTGCTGTTGCAGGTGGCCCGCCTCACCGACTTCCGCACGGACCGCATGGGATGGCATGCGCTCGCGCAGGCGGATTACCCAACTGAGCACCAGCGGACTGCACAGGCTGACTTCGCCGCCCAGGTTGAGCACGTCGCGAAAACCCTCGGGCAGCGGCAAATCGCGCCTGGCAGCCTCCCATGTCTGCACCAGTTGGCTGGCATAGGCAACGAACACTTCGCCATCGGCGGTCAGCCGCGCCCCCGCGCGATTGCGCACGAAGAGCCGGCAATCCAGTTGCTGCTCGAGGTTGTGCACCCGCGCGGTGATTGTGGTCTGGGTGACGTGCAGGCGCTCGGCCGCGGCGACGAAACTGCCGGTACGAACGATCTCCAGGAAGGTGCGCGCCAGGTCGATATCCATGGGTGTGCTCGGTGCGGAAAGAATGGCCGAGTTTAACGGCTGACGAAGCGCCTCGCGTCGACTTGTGGGGGCGAGTTCATTCGCCAATGGGCGTCCCCGTCTCCACCAGCCTCAGCAACCGTAAGGCACTGGCGCGAACTTCCTCACGCAAGGCCTCAGGTTCGCGCACCTCGAAATCGCAAGGCAGCTTCATCAGCTGTCGGGCGAACCAGCTCATGCTGTCGGTGCGGGTACGCAACAGCACGCCCTCCTCCTGCGGCTCCAGCAGGCCCATACCGCTGCTTAGCTCCTCGGCGGCACGGGCAAGGTCGCACTTGAGCAGCACTTCGACCGCCGTCGAACGGGGCAGTTGGGCGATGCTTCCGGTGAGGAAGGCGGCGGCGTCGAAGTCATGCGGACGTTCGAAGCGGGCGTCCAGAAGCAGCAGAGCCTGCATCCGGTCCAGGCGAAAGCTGCGTAGATCCCGGCGCAGATGACAGTAGCCGCTCATGTACCAGCGCCCGGCGCGATAGACCAGGCCATACGGATCGGCCTCGCGCTCGCTGCTTTCGCCATCGCTGGCGCTGTAGGTGAAACGCACCCGCTGGCGCATCTGCGTAGCGGCCGCGAGA
This sequence comes from Pseudomonas sp. DY-1, assembly GCF_003626975.1. Lineage (NCBI taxonomy): Bacteria > Pseudomonadati > Pseudomonadota > Gammaproteobacteria > Pseudomonadales > Pseudomonadaceae > Pseudomonas > Pseudomonas sp. DY-1. The sequence goes on from NZ_CP032616.1 coordinate 2,498,633, forward strand.
TCCAGCAACCAGCGCTCACTGGCATTGGCGCGCGATCCCGGCAAGTCCAGGGTGGCGGCTTCGCCCAGGGCCCGCAGCCGTGGCTTGAGGTTGGCCGGCATCACCCGCTCCAGCTTTGCACGGGCGCTGGCCACCGCTGGCGCCGCCTGATCCAGACCAAGGTTCTGCACCGCCAGCAGACCGAGGGACAGGGCCAGGGTTTCCTCGTTGGTGAACATCATGGGTGGCAGTTTGAAACCGGCTACCAGACGGTAGCCACCATGGCGGCCACGCTCGGCGGTCAGGGGAATGCCGATTTCCTCGAGGGTGGCGATGTAGCGCCGAAGGGTGCGGCTATCCACCTCCAGTCGCCGGGCCAGTTCGCTGCCACTGAGCTGGCCGTGGGTCTGCAGCAGCTCGAGTACGGCGAGCACGCGGGTGGTTGGATTAGGCATGGCCAGGCTCCCTGAAAAAAGTTCCAGGCACGAAATTAATTAGGGCGGAATATAGCCTGATTCACTCCTAAGGTGGTTCCACGGCCGCTCAGCAAGGCCTTTCACCCCCCACTACAAGGAGCAAGACTATGGAACCCGTTCTCTTCTATGGCGTACCGCAAGGTTGTTCGTTCGGCTCGATCGTGGCCCTCGAGTGGCTCGGCCTGCCCTACCGCCTGTGCCGCGTGGAGATGCTGGAGCAGCCTTGGGACCCGCTGTTCGCCCGCATCAATCCGTTGAACAAGACACCCGCCCTCCTGACCGAAAGCGGTCAGCCGGTCAGTGAAAGCCTGGCCATCCTGCTCAGCCTTGCCGGTCGGAATCCGGGCAGCGAGCTGTGCCCGATCCAGGGCAGTCCGGAATACGACCGCCTGAGCCAGATGCTGGCCTACCTGGTGACTGATTTCTTCGGCTCGTTCGCACCGCTCTGGGCGGCCTACGAGATGGCCGATGGCGATGACACCACCAAGGCCGTGCTACGCAAGAAAGGCACTGCGGACGTGAGAGTGCAATGCGCTTATCTGGATGGCCTGCTGCAGGATCGGGACTGGCTGCTAGGTGAACAACGCAGCCTGGCGGACGCTTACTTCGCCGGTGTCAGCCGCTGGGTGGAGTACATGAAGCTGTTCGACCTTGGCCGGGAGTGCCCGCACCTGCAACGCTACCTGCTGAAGCTGAAGGCCGACCCGGCCATCACCTTCGCCCGCGCCATCGAAGACGGCGAGCCGGCGCTCAGCGATGGAGGCTTCAAGGGGCATGTGACGCTGGAGCAACTGGCGCCACGCCTGGCGGCCTGATCCACCCTCGCGGGAGCGAGCCTTCGCGAGCAGAGGTCGCTCCTGCGGGGGATGGCGGTCAGGGCTGCAGATCGAACAGTGCGTTGCCGCTTTCGATATCGAAGGGCGCAGAGAAGTGCTCGTGGACGATCTTCCACTGTCCGCCACGCTTGACATAGCACTGGGTGCCGCGCATCCAGCTGGTCTTCACTTCCCCGTCCTGCTCACCGCCGCAGCGCACCAGGCAGTGCAGGAAGGCGACATTGGCATCGGCCTGGATGGTCGGGTCGGCCGGTTCGAAGATGCCGTCGCCAGCACACATCTCCATGCAGTAACGCCAGTGCTGGCCGTAGTCCTGGAGTCCCTTGAACTGCAACTTGAGGATCGCGTCATAGGCGATCACGTCGTCCGCATAACAGGTCAGGATGGCGTCCACGTTCTTGGCGCGGGCGGCTTTCAGCCACTGGTTGAAGACTTCGTGGACTTCCAGCTCTGCGGTGGCCTTGAGGGTTTCGCTGCTCATGGTGCGTCTCCTTGGTTCCGAAAAGGGGTTCCGTCGGCGGTTTGCCGGTGGGTTCACCCTTGGTCGTGGGCCGCTGTCCGGCTTCGACAAAGCGCTCGCCGGGATCGACGAACGGTGACGTCACTCCTCCAGTTCATGCAGGCGCATCTCGATGAAGCGCCGCTCGGGTTCCTGGCGTACCAGCGCCAGTGCGTTCTGGTACGCCGCACGCGCCTCGGCCTTGCGTCCGAGACGACGGCAGAAGTCAGCGCGGGTGGTATGCGCCAGGTGGTAGTCGCTGAGCTCGCCGGCATCCAACAAGGCGTCCACCTCGGCAAGCCCCGCTTCGGGACCATCGCGCATCGCAATGGCCACGGCGCGATTGAGCGCCACTACCGGCGACTGGACCAGCCGTTGCAGCAAATCGTAGAGCCCGACGATCTGTCCCCAGTCCGTTTGCGCGGCGCTCGCCGCCTGGGCATGCACGGCGCTGATCGCGGCCTGTAGCACATAGACGCCGGCGCGCCGGCTGGCCAGGGCTTGCGTAACCAGGGCGAGGCCTTCGGCTATCTGCGCCCGGTCCCACAGGGAGCGATCCTGTTGATCCAGCAGGATCAGGTCGCCGTTGTCGGTGGCACGGGCGGAACGGCGCGAGTCGTGCAGCAGCATCAGCGCCAGCAGGCCCATCACTTCCGGGTCCGGCAGCAACTCCAGCAGCAGCCGCGCCAGCCGGATGGCTTCGGCCGAAAGATCGGTACGGGTCAGGGAGTCGCCGGAGGACGCCGAATAGCCCTCGTTGAACACCAGATAGACGACCCGCAGGACGTTATCCAGCCGCTCCGGCAACTCGGCCAGCGACGGCACCTGATAGGGAATGCGCGCGTCGCGGATCTTCGTCTTGGCGCGGACGATGCGCTGGGCAATGGTGGATGGCGTACTCAGGAAGGCGCGGGCGATTTCTTCGGTCTTCAGGTCACAGACTTCACGCAGGGTCAGCGGTACCTGGGCATCGGCGGGCAGTGCCGGGTGGCAGCAGGTGAAGATCAGCCGCAGACGGTCGTCCTCCACATCCTCGCCCTCCTCGAACTCACTGGCAGCCTCTTCAAGTTCGGCCAGCAGGTGACGCTTCGACGCGTCGAAGCGGGCACGCCGGCGCAGGCCGTCGATGGCCTTGAAGCGGCCGGCCGAAACCAGCCAGGCGCGCGGATTGGTCGGAATGCCGTCCCGCGGCCACTGCTGCACGGCGGCGATGAAGGCATCGTGCAGGGCTTCCTCGGCCAGGTCGAAATCCCCCAGCAGACGGATCAGCGTGGCGAGGACGCGGCGCGAGTCGCTGCGATAGATCGCCTCGACCCGCTTGTGCAGTTCGGCCTCGTCCATCAGGCCCCCCGTTGCATCAGGAAACGGCACCCAGGGTCGGCCGGACCTCGGGCTCGCGCACAGGTCGCACCTCGATGCAGCCCAGGCGTGCCGGCGGGATCTTCGCGGCGATCTGCAGCGCCTCGTTGAGGTCGCGCGCCTCGATCAGGTAGAAGCCGCCGAGCTGCTCCTTGGTTTCCGCGAAGGGGCCGTCGGTCATCGATACGCGACCGCCCTGCAGGCGCAGTGTGGTGGCGGTCCGTACCGACTCCAGCGCATTGGACGCCAGGTAGTGGCCGCTGGCGGCGAGTTGCTCGGTGTATTCCACGCACTCACTGGCGATCGCCTGGTAGTCGGCGTCGGTCAGGGTGGCGAGCTTGGCTTCTTCGATATAGATCAGGCACAGGTATTTCATGATGGGCTCCTCGGGTGGCTGCGGGGTACTGACACCCATTGGTCGTTCGGCGCCAACGGGAATCGACAGCGGCGCGAGAAAATGTCGTGGCGAATTCATTCGCGAATGAATTCGCCCCCACGGGGGAGGAATTGAGGATAGCTCTGCCTGGCCGCCCGGCCCGCTGACGAGCCGAGCGGTCCGTTTCAGGTTATTTCTCGGCGGCGGCCTTGAGGTTCACCAGGCCCTGGTCGAACTTGCTGCCGACCATGTCATCCATGTCGAAGAACACCTGCATCAGGCGATGGGTATAGGGCGAAGGCCCGTACATGGCCCAGGTGACCTGGGTGCCGCCGTGCTGCGGCCGCAACATGAATTCGGCGGTGTTGTGGGCTTCGAAGGGCATCTGGAAGTCCAGCTTGATCTCCACCTTCGAGGCCGGCTCGCTCTGGGTGATTTCCATGCGCCCGGTGCCCACCTCGTTGTTGCCCTGCCAGGCATACGCGGCGCCGACGCCTTCCTTCGGGCCGCTGTAGCTGCGCTTGAGTGCCGGGTCGAGCTTTTCCCAGGGCGACCAGGACGTCCATTGGCGCAAGTCGTTGATCAGCGGGAAGACCTTCTCCGGTGGCGCCGCGATGGTGGTCGTGCGTTCGATGCGGAAATGATCCGGGCTGATCGCGGCGTACCCCAGCACGCCGAGTAACGCGATGACGATGATGGCGAGTATGGCTTTGAACATAGCGCCCTCCCGGGGCTTGCAGGCAGGTGGACTGGCACTTGGGCAGCATTGCCAGAACAAGGTTAGCCGCTCTGCGCCGCGACGCCTGGCAGCCGGATGTGTCGCCCCAACTCTTCGAACAGGGTGATGACCGAACGCAGCGCACGACAGTCCGGCCGGGTCAGTAGCCAGAGCGCGCTGGTGCAGCCGGGCAGGTCGCCTTCGAGAACCGTGAGTCCCGCTTCGCCACGCACCAGGAATTCCGGCAGCGCCGCCACACCGAGGCCGGCACGCACCAGTTGCGCCACCGACAGCATGCTGTTGCAGCGATGCATGGGCTGCACGTCGGGGAAGCGCTGGCGACGCCAGACCAGGCTGGGATGGTTGGGCAGGAAATCGTCAGGGGCTATCCAGGCCATGCGCGTCGGATCGCGTTCGGGCCAGCGCGCCAGATATGCATCCGCCGCGCAGAGGACGTAGGGCACCGGGCCCAGGCAGCGGCCCACAAGGTGGCCGGGCGGAGAGGTGGTCAGGCGCAGGGCGATATCCGCGTCGCGGCGGCTGAGGTTGGCGAAGTCGTTGGAGGTGGTCAGCTCCAGTTCCAGCGCGGGATAAGCGGGCATGAAGTGCGCGAGTGCGGGCAACAGCAGCCCGTGGAGTACGGCGTCGGTGCAGGTCAGGCGCAGGGTGCCACTGACAGCCTCGCTACCCTGCTCCAGGCCCAATCGCGCCGCTTCCAGCGCCTTCTCCGCCAGCTCGGCCTGCTGTGCCAGCAGTTGCGCCGCCATGTTGGGGAGGTAACCGGCGCGGCTTTTCTCGAACAGCACGCTGCCGAGCGCCTGTTCCAGGCGCCGGAGGGCGCGGAATACCGTGGAGACATCCACCTTGAGCTGCTCAGCGGCCCGAGCCAGGGTGCCACCACGAACCAGCGCAAGGACCAGAGCCAGGTCGGCGTGGTCGATCTTGTATTGCGTCACTGCAATCCCACCTTGCCAAATCGCCAATATTGATTGCCTTTTCGCAACTATATAGTCGACCGGAGCGGGCGCAAGCCGCGCCTGGCAATGGAGGACAGAGATGAAGCAACTGCGCATCGGCCTGGTTGGCGACAGGGACGACAACATCACCGCACACCGCGCCATTCCCCACGCCCTTGAGCTCGCCGCACGGGCCACCGGGAAGAACGTGGAAGGCATCTGGTTGGCTACGGAACGCATTGGCCAGACTCGGCTCGACAGCTTCGATGGCCTCTGGTGCATTCCCGCCACTCCTTACCGCAGCACCGAAGGCGCTCTGCAAGCGATTACCCACGCGCGCCGCAACGCCCAGCCATTTCTCGGCACCTGCGGTGGCTTCCAGCACGCGCTGCTGGAGTACGCGCGCAATGTGCTGGGCTGGTCCGATGCCGAGCACGCCGAAGAAGTCCCCCATGCATCGCGCGCCGTCATCAGCCCACTTGCATGCGCCCTGCGGGATACCCTGGAGCGCGTGCGACTGACCCCCGGCTCGCGCGTGGCCGAAGCCTACGGCGCCGAGGATGCCTTCGAGGGCTACTTCTGCGGATATGGACTCAACCCGACTTTCCGCGAAGCCCTCACCCAAGGTCCGCTGCGCGTTTCCGCCCAGGACCCCGCCGGGGCCGTGCGCGCAGTGGAACTGGACGACCACCCGTTCTTCATCGCCACCCTCTTCCAGCCGGAACGTGCTGCGCTGATCGGCCGCCTGCCACCGCTGGTACACGCCTTCGTCAATGCCTGCCAGGAGAATGCCCGATGATTGCCCAGACGCCGGAGCCGCCCTACTACGCAGTGATTTTCACCTCGCTGCGCAGTGAGACCGAGCAGGACTACGCCGCCACCGCCGAGCGCATGCTGGAACTGGCCGGTGACCAGCCCGGTTTCCTTGGCGTGGAATCCGCCCGTGGTGCCGACGGGCTGGGGATAACCGTGTCCTACTGGCGCAGCGAAGAAGACATCCGCACCTGGCGTCTCCAGGCCGAGCACCGTGAGGCGCAGCGGCGTGGACGGGAAGAGTGGTACCGGGCATTCCGCACCCGCGTGGCCCACGTCGAGCGGGACTACGGCAAGGCCTGAGCGCGGTGCACGACCAGGGGTCAGGCCACGCGCTGCGACTCCAGCACCAGCTCCTGCTCGGCTCCACGCTTGAGCAGCGCGTAGATCACTCCGGTCACCAGACTGCCGGCGACTATCGCCAGCAGGTAAAGCATCGCGTGGTTGATCGCGTTGGGGATCAGCAGCACGAACAGGCCACCATGGGGTGCCATCAGCTTGCAGCCGAAGTACATGGACAACGCGCCGGTCAGGGCACCGCCGGCGATGCTGGCCGGGATCACTCGCAACGGGTCCTTGGCAGCGAAGGGAATGGCGCCTTCGGAGATGAAGCACAACCCCAGCACAAGCGCCGCCTTGCCAGCCTCGCGTTCGCCCTGGGCGAACTTGCGACGCATCAGCAGGGTGGCGATGCCCATGCCGATGGGCGGCACCATGCCGGCGGCCATGGTGGCGGCCATCGGCGCATAGCTTTGCGATGCCAGCAGCCCCACGGAAAACGCGTAGGCGGCCTTGTTGATCGGCCCCCCGAGGTCCACGCACATCATCCCGCCCAGCAGCAGGCCAAGGAGGATGGCGTTGGACGTACCCATGTTGTCGAGGAAGTGGGTAAGGCTGGCGAGCATTCCCGCCACAGGCTTGCCCACCACGTAGATCATCACCAGGCCGGTGAACAGGCTGGCGAGCAACGGGATGATCAGGATCGGCTTCAGCGCCTCGACGCTCTGCGGCAGGTTCAGATGGCGATTGATCGCCCGCGCCGAGTAGCCCGCGAGAAAGCCCGCGACTATGCCGCCAATGAACCCGGCGCCGAGGATGCTGGCCAACAGGCCGCCGATCATGCCTGGCGCCAGGCCGGGACGGTCTGCAATGGAATAAGCGATGTAGCCGGCCAGCAGCGGCACCATCAGCTTGAAGGCCGCGTCGCCACCAATCTGCATCAGTGCGGCAGCGAGGCTGCCCTCCTCCTTGAACGCCTCGATGCCGAAGACGAAGGACAGGGCGATCAACAGCCCGCCCGCGACCACCATCGGCAGCATGTAGGAGACGCCGGTGAGCAAGTGCTTGTAGGCGCCCTTGGGTTCGGCCTTGGCCTTGCCTGCCTGGGCGTCAGTACCAGCCTTGGTGTCCAGCAACTGGCCTTCGCTCAGGGCACGCTTGAGGGTGGCTTCGGATTGCTTGAGGGCAACGCCGGTGCCGCAGCGAAAGACCTTCTTGCCGGCAAAGCGGGCTGTGTCCACTTCGATATCGGTAGCCAGCAGCACGGCGTCGGCGGCGGCGATGGCTTCGGGCGTCAGCGGATCACGGGCGCCTACCGAGCCCTGGGTTTCCACCTGGAGTTCGATGCCCAGGCGCTGCGCCGCCTGCTTCAGCGCTTCAGCCGCCATGAAGGTATGCGCCACACCGGTCGGGCAGGCGGTGACAGCGACGATGCGTGGCCGTGAACCCGCGACGGGAGCGGCAGTCGGTGCTTCGGCCGGCTGCTCCCGCGCATCGACGGCGGCGCGCAGAAGGAAGGACTCGCTGTCACGCAGGGCTTCGGCGGGGCTGGCGATGCACAGGCGCTTGCCGGTGAAGCGGGTCAGGTCCAGTGCACCGCTCTTGACTACCAGCACCCAGTCGGCGGCTTCCAGGGTAGCGGCCGACAACTGGTTTTCCGGGTGCTGCGGGTCGACGATTTCGACGCTGGTGCTCCAGCCCAGGCGCTGTGCGGCGGCGTCCAGCAGGCGCGCACAGAGCACGCTGGTAACCATGCCATTGGGGCAGGCAGTGACTATGGCGAGTTTCATCGGGACACCTCTTGTTGTTCTTCCAGCGCCCGGATCTCTACGGCGCCTTCGAGCTGTTGCAGTTGCGCGGCATCGCTGATGCCGAAGCCCACCTGGGTCACCGCCTGGGCGGCGATGGCGGTGGCGTGGCGCAGGGCGCGAGCGGCTGGCCAGTCCCAGAGCAGGCCGTGAACCATGCCGGCCAGCAGGGAATCGCCGGCACCCACGGTGCTGGCCACGCTGACCCTTGGCGGCTGGGCGTGCAGGGCGAAACCGGGGCCGAACCAGTTAACGCCGTCTGCGCCCTGGGAAATCACAATCTGCTCGATCCCCTGTGCCTGTAGCTGGCCAGCCTCTTCGCGTTGTGCCGCGATATCGGTCAGCGACCGGCCACAGAGTTCGCTCAGCTCTTCGGTGTTCGGCTTGATCAGCCAGGGCGAGGCCTGCAGGCCGGCACGCAAGGCTGCGCCGCTGGAATCCAGGGCCACTTTCAGGCCATGCCCCTTGAGCCGCGTGATCAGTTCGGCGAGAAAACACGGCGCCACACCTCGAGGCAGGCTGCCGGCCACCACGGCCAGATCATGCCCCGGCGCGACGGCATCCAGTCGCGACAGCAGCGCAGCCTGGGCGGAGGCATCCACCATCGGACCCGGGCCATTGATATCGGTGATGCGCCCGTCGGCTTCGGCCAACTTGATATTGCTGCGAGTTTCCCCCGGTACACGAACGAAGGCGTCGGAGAAACCACGCCGGGCGAACAACGCCTCGAAAGCTTCGGCGTTGTCCGCGCCGAGAAAGCCGGACACCGTCAGGTCGTGACCGAGGTCAGCCAGCACCTGGGCGACGTTCACGCCTTTACCGGCAGCATGGCTGGCTTGGGCCAGGCTGCGATTCACCCGGCCGGGTTCCAGGCGATCCAGGCGCAAGGTCAGGTCGAGGGCGGGGTTCAGGGTGATGCAGAGAATGCGAGCCATCAGAAACGCTCCGCCAGTTCGCGGACCGCCGCCGCGCTTTCCAGGGTCAGTGCACCTTCAGCCAGCTCACGGGCAGCACTCAGGTTGAACTCGCGCACCCGTGCCTTGACCTCGGCAATGCCACCCGTGGACAGGCTCAATTCATCCACGCCCAGCCCCACCAGCAGTGGCACCGCCAGCGGGTCGCCCGCCAGCTCGCCGCACACGCCCACCCATTTGCCCTGGGCGTGGGCTGCGCGCACCGTGAGGGCGATCAGTTGCAGCACTGCCGGGTGGAGGCCATCGGCCTGGGCGGAAAGCGTCGGGTGGCCACGGTCGATGGCGAGGCAGTACTGGGTCAGGTCGTTGGTGCCGATGCTGAAGAAGTCCACCTCGCGGGCCAGCACGGGGGCAATCAGAGCCGCGGACGGCACCTCGACCATGATCCCCAGTTGCAAGTCGGCCTGGGGAATCTCCGCGGCAACTTTCAGCGCCATGTCGCGGGCCTGACGCCATTCTTCGACCGTGCCGACCATGGGGAACATGATGCGCAGCGGCCGCCCTTCGCTGGCACGCATCAGCGCACGCAACTGGGTCTCCATCAGCTTCGGACGCTGCAGGGTCAGGCGCACCCCGCGCACGCCAAGGAAAGGGTTCTCCTCGTCCGGCACCGGCCAGTAAGGCAATGGCTTGTCACCACCGACATCCAGGGTACGGGCCACCAGCGGGCGGCCCTCGAGGGCGTCGAATACCCGGCGGTACTCCGCTTCCTGGGTGGCCAGGTCGGGCGCCTGCGGGTGAGCCATGAAGATGAACTCGGTGCGCAGCAGGCCGACGCCTTCCGCACCTTGCGCCACCGCCTTGGCGGCTCCCGCGCAGTCGCCCAGGTTGGCGCAGATTTCCACCCGGTGGCCATCGCGCGTCAGGGCCGGTTGCAGCTTGTCGGCATCGGCCAGTTGCAGGCGGCGCTGGCGCCCTTCCTGCTCCTGACGGGCCCGTTGCAGCTGTTCGGCATCGGGAGCAACGACCAGTCGGCCGCGCTGGCCGTCCAGCAGCAGCGGTGTAAGCGGTTCCAGCAGCAGCACACCGGCTCCGGCCCCAACCAGTGCGGGAATGCCCAGGGCACGGGCGACGATGGCGCTGTGGGAAGTGGCACCGCCACGGGCGGTGAGGATGCCAGCCACGCGGTCGCGGTCAAGGCGCGCAACGTCGGAAGGCGCCATCTCGTCCATCACCAGGACATAGGGCTCGTCCGGCTCGGAGGCCGCCTCCACGCCACAGAGCTGGGCCAGCACGCGGCGGCCGATATCCCGCAGGTCGGCGGCACGCTCGGCCAGCAGCGCATCGTGCAGGCTTTCCTGCTGGGCGGCGGCACCTTCCACCACCGCCAGCCAGGCAGCGGCTGCGCTTTCGCCCTGTTTCAGGCGGGCATCCACCTCGTCGCCCAGTTCCGGGTCGGTGAGCATTTCCAGATGGGTGATGAAGATTTCACGGATGGCTTTCGCCTCGCTGCGCAGCACCAGCGCCTCGATCTCGCCACGCACATGGCCGATGGCCTGTTGCAGGCGCGAGCGCTCGACGTCGGGGGACTCGCCACGCAGCGGATAGTCGAACTCCTTGTGCAGACGGATATGTGCAGGCCCAACGGCGATACCGGGGGCGGCGGGTACCGCGTGGAGCTGGCTGCCAGGCGTCGGGGCGGCGATGGGTTGCGCCTCCGCTTCGTCCTCCGGAGTGGCCTGCTCGCTGACCGGCAAGGGTTCGACCTCTTCGCCCAGACCCTGCTCGATGGCGGCTTTCAGCGCCGGCAAAGCGGCATCGGCGATAGCCGGTTCGGCAATGACCTCGATGAGCTGACCACGGCGGATGCCCAGGCTCAGGAGCTTGCTAAGGCTCTTGGCGGACACGGCGGCCGTGGCGCTGTCGGCAAGCCGCAGACGAATCTCGCCATCGAAGGTCTTGGCCAGTTGCGCCAGTTCCTTGGCCGGCCTCGCGTGCAGACCGTGAGCGTTGGCCAGGGGTAGACGCAGGCTCGGCCAGTCAGGCTGGATGTCTCCACCCAGGACCTCAAGTACCGCGCGACGTTGAGTGGCGCGGGCGAGCTCGCGGCCCCGCCCCTCGATCAACAGGGCGCATAGGCGTTCCAGCAGCGCCAGGTGGGCGTCGCCCAAGCTGGCCAGGCAGAACAGTCCGTTGAGGGGTTGGTCGAGAAGGCGCAGGGGTTTTTCCGGCGTCAGGTAGGCCAGGCCGGGACGCTGCACTGCCTGGTCGCTGTGCAGCCACCAGAGGCCCTCGCCCAGGGGCAGCGGTTCGCCCTGCAGCAACGCGGCGGCAAAGCTGCCGCCAACGCACTCGGCGCGACGCAACAGGCGAGCGCCTTGCAGCACCAGCTCGTCATAGTCTTCCACTGCCACGCCAAGGCCGATCAGTTGATCGTCCAGCGCCAGCTCCTGGGGAGCGCCCTGCAGCAGCTTGAGGATGTCTTCCGGGGTTTGCGCCTGTCGCAATTCGCTGCCGAGATCAGCTTCACCCAGGGCACGGGTGAGGATCTGCAGCAGGCGCAGGTGTTCATCGGATTTGGCGGCAATGCCGATGGCGAGGTAGACGATCTGTCCACCGCCCCAGTCGACCCCTTCGGGGAACTGCATCAGGCGCACGCCGGTGCTGAATACCAGCTCGCGGGTCTGCGGCGTGCCATGGGGAATGGCGATGCCCTGGCCAAGGAAGGTGGAGCCCTGGACCTCGCGAGCCTCGAGACCGGCGAGGTACCCCGCCGCCACCAGGCCATCGCCCTCAAGCAGCTCGGCGAGCATGCGCAACGCACCCGCCTTGTCCGCCGCGACCAGGCCCATGGAAATCTGCCCTGCGGTCAGTTCGAGCATCGCATCACCTCTTCGGGCCTTGCGCCCTTCTTATCGTTGTCACTTGCCATCAGCAGCGCCACCGAACGTCGGTTGGATCGGTCAAAGCGTAGACAGAGCGCTTGCTGAATCGTTTCACTAAACTGAGCTGGCACGTTACTCGATAATCTTCGATTCTTGAAGCCCGCCCGATGAAACACATCCGCATAACAGGAGTCGTGAACTTGAAACTCAGCGATATCGCCCGCCTGGCCGGTGTTTCGGTGACCACCGCCAGTTACGTGATCAACGGCAAGGCCGAGGAGAAGCGCATCAGCCCGGCCACCGTGGAGCGCGTGCAGGCGGTGGTGGATGAGCATGGTTTCAAGCCCAATCCCCAGGCCGCCGGCCTGCGCAGCCGACAGACGCGCACCCTGGGTTTCATCCTTCCAGACCTGGAAAACCCCAGCTACGCACGCCTGGCCAAGCTGCTCGAACAGGCCGCGCGGGCGCGGGGCTATCAGTTGCTGATCGCCAGTTCCGACGACGAGCCGGAAAGCGAGCGGCAGCTGCTCAAGCTGTTCCGCGCGCGGCGCTGCGATGCGCTGATAGTCGCCAGCTGCCTGCCGCCGGAAGACGACAGCCTCGCTCGTCTGCTGGACGAAGGATTGCCGGTGATCGCTGTCGACCGGGTGCGCGATCCGGCGCGCTTCTGTGCGGTGGTCAGCGACGACCGCCAGGCCAGCCTGCAGCTCACCCGCAGCCTTTTGAGCCCCGCTCCCCGCCGCGTCGCCCTGCTCGGTGCGCGGCCAGACCTGCCCATCAGCGCCGAACGCAGCGCGGGCTTCCATGACGCCTTGAAAGGGCTCAAGTGCGAAGTGCTGGAACTCCAGGGCGAAGACTTCAGTCGCGAGTGCGGCCAGCGCCTGATGGCCGACCTGCTCGGACAGGGCGAGTTGCCGGATGTGCTGATCACCACCGCCTACGTCCTGCTGGCAGGCGTGCTGGATGCCCTGCGCGAACACGGCGCCTGGCCGCAGGGGATGCGTGTGGGCACCTTCGGCGATACCCAGTTGCTGGACTTCCTGCCGCTACCGGTGAACTCCATGTACCAGCAGCACGAACTGATCGCCGAACAGGTCCTGGGGCTGGCCCTGGCGGCGGTTGAGCGGGACGTTTACGAGCCGGGCGTGCGCGGCGTAGCGCGGAAGTTGAAACAGAGGATTGCCCGGTAGGAGCGATCTTGCTCGCGAGAACTGCGCCGGAAGAGCTTCGCGGGCAAGCCCGCTCCTACAGAACCGCCCCCTCAACCGATGAACGCGTTTGCGCGGTAATCCCGCGGCGACTGCTCGAAGTGCTTCTTGAAGGTCCGGCTGAAATGCGCCGAATCGGTAAAGCCCCAGCGAAAGGCAATGTCGGTGATGGACTCATTACGCAGACGCGGATTGGAAAGGTCAGCGGCGCTGCGTTTCAGCCGAGCGCGCTGGATGAACCGGCAGACACTGTCGCCCTGGTCCTCGAACAGCCGGTAGAGCTGGCGCACGGAGATGTTCAGTTGCCTGGCCAGGGACAGCGGTGTCAGCCCGGGCTCTGACAGGGACTGGTCGATCAGTTGCTGGGCCATGCTGCGCAGGCCGGCATTGTGGCAGCCATCCTGTTCGCTGGTGGTTTGTCCGGGTTGCAGGCGCAGGGTCGGCGCCAACAGGGCGATCAGCGCTTCCTGCAGAGCCTCGCCCTCTTCGAGGCCAGCGCAATGGTCAAGCTCACCGCCGCATATCTGCTCCACCAGGGTTCGCAAGACCCGGCCGCTGGCGCAGTGCTGGGAGAGCTTGCCGAAGGTCGGCCGGCCTTCCGGCAAATGGCGGCAGACATCCTCGCGGGACAGGTGGAAGGAGGCGTGTTCGATCAGCCCGTGGGGGACGATCTCGCAACCGCGGGCCGAGTCCATCAAGGCCATCTCACCCGGAGCAAGCTCCACGCTTTCGCCATTCTGGCGCAATTGCGCACGACCTCTGCGCTGGACGATCAGGAAACAGTGGCGGTCATCGTCGTGGTCGATTGAGGTGCGCTGCCGGCTGATCATGCCGGCATTGGTGCGGATCTGGGCGACTTCCAGGCCGGCAAGGTCCTGGCGGGAGATTTCACCGATGAACAGCCCATGGCTGAGTGCGGGACGCGACTCGAAACGGCCGCAAACGCCTTGCAGAGAACGGAGCCAGGAATCGAAATCATGGGAGCGGACAGCTTGGGCAACCATCGGGAACCTCCGGATCGGGCTGACGCCACATTGTTGTTATGGCGACATTATTAACATGTTATCTATTTTGCCGACAAGGAAGCTGCCAGGCCCGAATAGATCGTTAATGCCTAAGCAAGAGGTGTACCCGTCCAGCTCGTTCAGTGGTTACCAAGAACGTCCTTGAATGCGCGCAACGCCTGCAACAGCAACTGCCGCTGTTCAGGCACGAGACGGATATAGCGGCGGAAGCCGGGCATCCGGTTGACCACTTCGCTGGCCCCCATGTGTTCCAGGCGGACTCTCCACTGCCGCCCTTCCCGCTCGATCACCAGACGTTTGAAATCCAGCGGCATCAGCGCCGCCCGCAACACCTGGTCGCTTTCCAGGCGCCCCAGCAACTCGCCCAGCGCGCGTGCATCGCCTGCACGCACATTGCAGGTGACTCCCTGGCGGCGAATCGCCCCACGATGGCTCAGTTCGATACGCACTGGTCCCACTCCGGTCGAAGGGACCTGCAAGACGAACTCGGTGAGCACCAGGTGCATGAGGAACTGCGCCTGGACCCGTTCACGAACATCGAAAACCAGGTCCCCGTCATCGCTGGAGAAGCGCGTGACCGCCCCCTCCAGCGTTTCGGCGCGCAAGCCTTGCAGGTCGCGCATCACCTTCAACAGCGTCGCCCCCGGCTGGTAGCCGGGAGGCGGCCGCCGCCAGTACTCAGACAGGCTTGGAAACATGGCTGAAATTCTCCACGGCGTGGGCAACAGGTTCGTGGCTGAACTCTTTTTCCAGCACTTCTTCCACCGGAACCGGAAGGAACGGATTGACCTTCTGAACCACCAGCGTCCAGAACAGCGCATAGGCAGCGGTAAGGCCCAACATCACGCCGAAGGGGATGTACACGTCACGGGGGTTCATGCCCGGCGGCGTGATGTACCAAAGACCGATGAGAATGCCGACGCTGGAGACGATCTGCGGCAGCGGGAACCAGGGCGAGCGATAGGCGCGCGGCAGGTCCGGACGACGGATGCGCAGCATCACCACCGACAGGGTCACCAGCAGGTAGGCGGTGCTCCAGGCGCAGACGGCGGCCAGAACCAGATTGAAGATGTCATCGGTATTGCCACCCAGCCACCAGGCGTGAATGCAGGGAATCGCTGCCGCCACGGCGATGCACAACAGCGGGGTCTTGAAGCGCGGATGCAGGTAGGTGAAGGCCTTGGGCAGCGCGCCATCGACGGCCATGCCGTACATGATGCGCGGAAGGCCGGCCATCAACGTGTTGATGGTGGCGGCACCGGCGAACAGGAAGCCGATACCCAGCCAGATCGGCCCGATATCGCCCATCACGGCCTGGGCGAACTGAGGAATGGCCATGGGCGTGTCCAGCAGATGCACGCCGGTCGCTTCGTCCAGCAGCACGTTTTCCACCTGGCGTTTCATGGCCGCGCCGTAGATGAACATGCAGGACGCCACTCCCAGAAGCCCAAGGGCCATCGCGCGCGGCAGGGTCCGGGCCGAACGGCGTACTTCCGGAGCCAGCGGGGTGACGAACTCGCAGCCGACGAACATGAACATCGCCATGCCCACCAGGGACAGGATGGTGGTCAGGTCAGTACCGATCAGCGAGGCGCCGAACCAGCCGTCCAGCTCCACCCTGGGCGCGGCAATGAGGCCAGCCACACCGAAGATCATCAGCGTCGTCCACATGCCAAAGGTGAGGATCACTTCGGCCTTGCTGAACACACTGATGCCAAACGCATTGAGGATGCCGAAGGTAATCACGAAGGCGACACCCAACAGCCAGGAGCCACCGGCGGACTCGACAAGGGTGTTGAGGTGCTCGAAGTTCACCAGGGCCATGACCCCGGAGAGGATGGTCTCGGCGGTGCCGGCGAACACATGCACGATCAGGTAGGCGGAAATGGTGCCGGTGATGGCGAAGAAGCGCCCCATGCCACAGGAGATGTAGTCGTATACCGAACCACTGGTGGGCAGGATCGATGCCGCCTCGGCAAAGGTGGTGGATTGCGCCAGCATCATCACGGCGGCGATCAGCATGGCCACGGCGAAGGCACTGCCACCGATACCGAAACCCATAGTGGCGGTGAGGATCACCGGGCTCGCCATGATCAGGCCGATGGTGCTGGCGAGCGCGGTGGGAAATCCGACCGTACCGCGATCCAGGTGTGCGGTGAGTCTTGCGTTGATGGACATGGTGGTGAACCTCGAAGGCGGATGTTGTCGTTGTTTGGTTCAAGGCATGTAAAAGGCCGGGCCTCCACAAGGGCCCGGCTTCGCCGCAGCAGGCGAAAGGTCTTCGGAGCGACGCCCGCACGGGTGTGCTCCTGGTACGGAACTCAGTAGGCGATGCAGACCGACTTGTTTTCGGTGAAGGCTTCGATGGCGGCATGCCCCATCTCGCGGCCGATGCCGGACTGCTTGAACCCGCCGAAAGGCATGGACGGGTCCAGCAGGTTGTGGGCGTTGACCCACACGGTGCCGGCCTTCAGGCGCGGGATCAGTCCCATGACCTGCTTCAGGTCGTTGGACCAGATGCTCGCCGCCAGGCCGTAGGGGCTATCGTTGGCCTGGTGCACCACTTCATCGATTTCGTCAAAGGCGGTGGCGACCACTACCGGACCGAAGATTTCCTCGCGCACCACCTGCATGTCCGAGCGCACGTTGGCGATCACCGTCGGCTTGACGAAGAAGCCTCGCTCGCCATGGGCCTCGCCACCGCAGATGACACTGGCGCCTTGGGCACGACCGCTCTCGATCATGCCCAGCACCCGGTGCTGCTGCTTGGCGGAGATCAGCGGATTGATCTGCGCGCTCGGATCCAGACCCGGACCAATGCTCAGGGAGCCAGCGATGCCCTGCAGGCGCTCCAGCACCTGGTCGAAGGACTTGCGCTGCACATAGAGGCGCGAACCGGCGGTACAGACCTGGCCCTGATTG
The DNA here is from genome assembly GCF_003626975.1 of Pseudomonas sp. DY-1. NCBI lineage: Bacteria > Pseudomonadati > Pseudomonadota > Gammaproteobacteria > Pseudomonadales > Pseudomonadaceae > Pseudomonas > Pseudomonas sp. DY-1. The sequence continues at coordinate 2,515,686 of NZ_CP032616.1, forward strand.
AAGAAAATCGCCCCGGCGGCACCAGCAGCGGCGTTATCCAGAGCGATGTCGTCGAGCACGATCACCGGCGACTTGCCGCCCAGTTCCAGGGTGAAGCGGGTCATGTTCTCAACCGCCGCATGGCCGATCAGCTTGCCCACCGGGGTGGAGCCGGTGAACGCCAGCTTGTCGATCCCCGGATGGGCCGCCAGCGCGGCGCCCGCTTCGGCGCCCACACCGGTGACGATGTTCACCACGCCGGCAGGAATGCCCGCTTCCAGGCACAACTGGCCCAGGCGCAGGGCAGTAAGCGGGGTTTCGTCCGCTGGCTTGAGCACCACTGTGCAGCCACAGGCCAGGGCCGGCACGATCTTCCACAAGGCCATCATCAGCGGGAAGTTCCAGGGCACGATGGCCCCCACCACCCCCACCGGCTCCGGCACCGTGTAGGCGCGGAACTTGCCGCCGGGAATCGCTCCGATCGAGACATCCAGGCTCTTGCCCTCGATCTTGGTGGCCCAACCCGCCATATAGCGGGTGTACTCCACGCCTGCCCCCACTTCGATGGCGCGCGACAGGTTGATGGACTTGCCATTGTTCAGGGTTTCCAGCTGTGCCAGCTCTTCGCCGTGGGCCTCCAGCACGTCGGCCAACTTCAGCAGCAGGCGTTCTCGGTCGGCCGGGCGCTGTGCCGCCCAACTTCCATCGAAGGCACGGCGCGCCGCGGCCACTGCGAGGTCCACATCGGCCTTGCCGGCCACCGCCACCCGCGCCAGTTCTTCGCCCGTAGCCGGGTTATGCACCGGCATCTCGGCACCGGACAGAGCAGGACGGGACTGGCCGTCGATCAACAGGCCGTGGCGGGCCTCGACAAAGGCGGTCACGCGGGGGTCAAGGGCAATGCTCATCTCGGTTCCTCTTCTCGCTCGGCCGCTGGGGCGACCGGGTATCTCGGATAGTCGAGAGGCACTGTGCGCCAGGCCCGTGGCGCGATCTTGATCCTGGCTGCCGCCGGACTTGCCAATGGCTGCCAGGCACACTGGCAGGAAAAGGCAAACCCGCTGGCAGGCAGGTGCAAGTAATCAGCGGCGGCTTGAGGCACAAATGTAGCCACGCAGCTTGCACCGCTGCCCTTGGCGATGTTCGAAAAGTCGTCGAGCGACGGTCAGGCGAGCCGACTTTTAACGAAGCATCACCGATGCATAGGCACTTTTCGTACAAGGCCTGGAGGAGAATTCACATGACCACCCGCGACAATGCCTTCTGGCACCCCATGCTGCACCCCAACGAAATGAAGCAGCGCGAGCCCATCCGCATCCTCCGTGGCGAGGGCTGCTTCGTCTTCGATGACAAGGGCAACCGTCTGGTGGACGGCGTCGCCGGCCTGTGGAACGTCAACGTCGGCCACGGCCGCAAGGAGATCAAGGCGGCCATCGCCGCCCAGCTCGACGAGTTGGAATACTTCCAACTGTTCGACGGCATCAGCCACCCCCGCGCCGAAGAACTGGCCGCCAAGGTGATCGGCATGCTTGAACCCGAAGGCATGCGCCGTGTCGCCTTCAGCTCCGGCGGCTCGGATGCCGTGGAAACCGCGCTGAAGCTGGCCCGCCAGTACTGGAAGCTGCAGGGCCAGGCCGACCGCACCAAGTTCATCTCGCTGCGCCAGGGCTACCACGGCACCCACTTCGGCGGCGCCTCGGTCAACGGCAACACCGTATTCCGCCGCAACTACGAGCCGCTGCTGCCGGGCTGCTTCCATGTCGATACGCCCTGGCTCTACCGCAACCCCTACAGCCAGGACCCGGCAGAACTGGCACAGATCTGCGCCGACCTGCTGGAGCGGGAGATCCAGTTCCAGAGCCCGGACACCGTGGCCGCCTTCATCGCCGAGCCGATCCAGGGTGCTGGCGGCGTGATCGTGCCGCCGGAAAACTACTGGCCGCTGATCCGCAAGGTCTGCGACAAGTACGGCGTGCTGCTGATCGCCGACGAGATCGTTACCGGCTTCGGTCGTTCAGGCTCGATGTTCGGCAGCCGCCTGTGGGGCGTCAAACCCGACATCATGTGCCTGGCCAAGGGCATCTCCTCGGGTTACATCCCGCTGGGTGCCACCGTGGTCAATGAGCGCATCGAGCAGGCCTTTGCCAACAACGGCAACTTCACCGGCGCGATCATGCACGGCTACACCTACTCCGGGCACCCGGTGGCCTGCGCCGCCGGGCTGGCCAACCTGGACATCGTCGAGAAGGAAAACCTGCCGGCCAACGCAACGAAACAGGGCGACTACCTGCTGAAAAGCCTGGCCACCTTCCCCGAGCGTTTCGCCGCCGTGGGCGAAGTGCGCGGCAAGGGCCTGATGGTGGCGCTGGACCTGGTGAGCGACAAAACCACCCGCGAGCCCATCGACCCAATGGGCGGTTACGCCAACCGCGTCGCCGAAATCGCCCGCGCCAACGGCGTGATGGTGCGCCCGGTAGGCACCAAGATCATCCTGTCGCCGCCGCTGGTCATCGAGCAGGAGCAGATCGATACCATCGTCAATGCGCTGGCGATCGGCTTCCAGGAAGCGCATCGGTAAGCTCGACCCGGAGCGCGGAATTCCGCGCTCCGTCCCCCGTCGGGAGCCAACCATGAGCGACAACTTCGACCAGCAGTGCCTGACGGCTTTCAGCAAGGCCGTCCCGGCCACCTTCCTCGCCTTCTACCGGGTCGACGACCAGTTTCAGGCCCATGATTTCCAGTTGCTTGCGCCAGTCCTCAGACAGAGGAGAAGCAGTTATCCACAAAGAGATGCGCCCCACTGACGAAGGATGCCTCGTCCGATGCCAGGAACAACGCGGCACGGGCCACTTCCTCCGGCTCGCACAAACGCCCCTGCTGCAACGCGATGGCCGCCTCGCTGGCGTCCACGCCCATAGCCTGCAACTCCTTCATCTCGCGAACGCCATGAGCCGTGCGGATGAAGCCCGGCGCCACCGCATTGCAGCGGATTCCCCGGTCACGAAACTCCACTGCGATGGCCCTGGCGAACATCTGGCAGGCGCCCTTGGTGGCGTTGTAGACCACTTCGCCAGGCGTCGCGTATTCGGCGGAAATGGACGAGGTGCAGACGATGCTGCCTTTGCCTTTGGCGAGCATCTGCGGCAGCACGGCACGAGTCATCAGGTACATGCTCTTGACGTTGACCGCCATCAGCCAGTCCCACTCATCTTCCTCAACGTCGAGAAACGGCTTCACGATCAGGGTTCCGGCGTGATTGAACAGCACATCCGCGCCACCGAAGGTCGCCTCCGCTTTCGCCACGGCCGCGTTCACCTGGTCGGCCTTCGAAACGTCGGCGCCGATGCCAATCGCCTCACCACCGGCCGCCTTGATCTGCCGGGCCAGGTCCTCGGCGGCATCACCGTTGCGGTCGATGATCACCACCCTGGCACCTTCGGCAGCGAACAGACGACTGGCGGCTTCACCACAGCCACCCGCACCACCGCTGATGACAGCAACCTTGTCGAGCAGCCGGGGTCTTGCTAAGTGCATGGCGTACACCTCGTTTGCATGGGGACGTTCAGACCAGCGTAGTCCAGCCGGCTCCCACATCCGGCTGATACCGAACCGCCCCTATCCCACCCACCATCGACACACCCCAACCCACTGGAAACATGCGATGGAGAAAAGATCGTCCCGACGCTTGGCCTGGTCCTGATCGAACTGGAGAACCATCGCAGCGACGGCAAGATCCTCGGCTACGCCAGCGGCGATTCTGGCCAGCTGTCGCACGTCCCGATCAGTTCCCATTGCAGCGCGCTCAGTCGTACGGAGTACCCGCTGTGAAAGGCCTCGCCGTGCTGATTACCAGCGGCGGCACCGGCCAACAACCTACTGGCGACGGTACATATAGCGAACTACGGACAGGATCGGTTGAGCCTGTTCTGATCATGACGCGGATGAAGCCGCCCTTGTAGGTTGGGCACAGGAACGAAGCCCAACGGTGCGGGGTGGAGCGTTGCTTCGTCGGGCCTCGCCCCGCTCGACCAGCGTATCCCGGACCAACCTACGGGCCGCTGTGCGGCCATGTGCGAATGAATTTGCACCCACAAACAAAAAGCCCGGCATCTGCCGGGCTTTGAGGACTTGCAGCGAATTGCGATCAGCTGATGCGCTGGGCTTGCGGCAGACGGTCGGCGCCACCTTCGGCGACGCGCAGTGCCTTGGAGCGATCGGAGCCGCCTTCAGCTACGCGGAAGCCATGGGTGCGATCCGAGCCACTTTCGGCGATGCGGTTGGCACCGGTACGGTCGGAACCACCTTCGGCGATACGGTTGGCACCAGTGCGATCAGAACCACCTTCGGCCACGCGATCCAGGACCATGAAGCTGCCTTCGACTGCAACCGGATCGACAACCTGGATGTAGGCGCCTTCCTTCGACTCGCCCAACACCGGCTGGAAGTCGGACGGCAAGGCGAAGACGCTGGTGCTCAGGCTGGCGATGAACAGGGCGGCGAAGGCTTGGGTTTTCATGATCGTGGGCTCCTCGATGGGGGCTGGAAACTGAGTACGGAGCCCATATTACGGATGGGGATTCGATTAAAAAGTGATCACTCCCGATAGAGAACATCGACGCCGTTAATGGTCAATTAACCTAATAAATATCAATGACTTATCGATATAGAACAGACCGTTCAAGGTCAGATTCCGCACCTCAGTCGCCACGAGCAGGCCCGGGCAAACCCGGATTAAGTTAATATATTAACCTTTCCCCATCGCCGCTTTCCGCACTTATCCGAATGCCTGATCCTCGCCCCTGGCCCGTCGCCATCCGCGCCCTGCGCCATCGCAACTTCCGCTTGTACTTCGCCGGCCAGGCCATCTCCACCCTGGGTAGCTGGTTGCAGCAGGTCGCGCTGGCCTGGTTGATCTACCGCCTGACCGGTTCGGCCGCGTTGCTGGGCATCACCACCTTTGCGTCTTTACTGCCGCAATTGCTCGTAGGCCCGCTGGCCGGCGCCTGGATCGACCGGCATGACAAGCGCCGCCTGTTGATCGGCGTCCAGGGGCTGCTTGGACTCCAGGCCCTCAGCCTCGCGCTGTTGACTGCGACCGGCAGCATCGGCCCCGTACTGATCGTCGCCATGGCCGCGCTGCTGGGGGTGCTCAATGCCTTCGACACACCATTGCGGCAGTCCCTGCTGAGCCAGTTCGTCAGCGGCAAGCAGGATCTGCCGAACGCCCTTGCACTGAACGCGATGCTCTTCAACAGTTCGCGCTTCATTGGCCCGCCGCTGGCCGGACTGTTGCTGGGGTTCACCAGCGAAGCTGCCTGCTTCGCCCTCAACGCCCTCTCCTACATCGGCCTGGCCGTTGGACTCCTGATCATCCGCATGGCGCCGACACCGCGTGCCAGCGGGTCCACTGGAGACGTATTCCGCGAAGGGCTTGCGTATGTTGCCGGACGGCCGACCATTCGCCTGATGATGCTCAGTGTACTGGTGGTCAACCTCACCGCTTCCAGTTATGCAGTGCTGCTGCCGGTGTTCGCCAAGGACATCTTCGCTGGCGACGCGCGCACCCTTGGCTGGCTCTGGGGCGCCGCCGGGCTCGGCTCGTTGCTCGGTACGCTGTTCCTCGCCAATCGTCGCGGCCTTGCGGGGCTGGCAAACACCATCATGGGTTGCGCCATGGCTGGCGGTGCCGGCCTGCTGGCATTCGCCTTCAGCGAACGACTGGTGATCTCGCTGCTGGCCATGGCACTGCTCGGCTTCGCCATCACCAACTGCAACGTCGGCACCAACATCCTCCTGCAGAGCCTTGCCCCGGAGCATCTGCGTGGCCGCGTGGTATCGCTCTATACCTCGACGCGCTTCGGCTTCGACGCCATTGGTGGCCTGCTGGTGGGAGTGTTGGCCGAACATCTTGGCGCCCCCTGGGCCATGGCCAGCGCCGGGGTGCTGCTGCTCGGTTATTGCGCCTGGTTGCTACCGCGCCAGCGTCGGCTGGGCCGGGAGATTGCCGACTCGCCGACGGAGGACCATTGATCCCCATGCTGTCGGATCGATGTGTTGCATAGACTCGCCCAACGCCGACTCAACCTACCGGCCTGCAACGCAGAGATAGGGTCGTAGCTTCATCTAACTACCGGCCGTGTTGAGCAGGGTTTCGCTCGTTGGGTTTCGTGCCTCTACCCAACCTACAGCTCAACCCCAACGCCGTCCTTCCATGTGGCAGATGAATCAACGCCACGCATCTTCCTTGTCGGCGGCGCGGCGCTGGCGGTACTCGCCCGGAGTCATGCCGGCGTTACGGGCGAAGAAGCGGCTGAAGTAAGCCGGGTCCCTGAAGCCCAGCAGGTAGCAGATCTCATTGGCCGAGCTGCCGGTGAACAACAACAGGCGCTTGGCCTCCTGCATCACCCGGTCGTGGATCAGGCGCTTGGACGGCAGGTCAGCGATGCGTCGGCAGATGTCGTTCAGGCGCGCCTCGGTCACACCCATCTGCTCCGCGTACTGCCCAAGGGACCAGTGCTCGCGGTAGTGCGACTCGATCAAACCGTTGAAACGGTGGAACACCTGCAAGTCTTCATGCCGTGCCGGTTGCGCCTTCAGCGAACGGGCCGAAAGGCGCAACAGGCTGATGAAGATCAACCGGGTCAACGCCGACAGGCTGGCCTCGCGCCCCGGCCGGCTGGCGGTGAACTCGCTGCGCAGTTGGTCGAACAGCAGGTCGAGACGCTGCACCTCCTCGCGATACTCCTGCCCCAGTTCCGAAAAGGCTACGCAAACCGGCGCAATCTGCGGGCCATCGGCCAGACCCTGCTCAGCTTCCAGCAGCGGCCATACCAGTTGCTGACGAACCGTGAGTACGTGGCCATCGGCGTCCTGCTCGGTGACGAAGGCATGGGGAATGGTCGGTGGCGTGAGGAAGAACAGCGGCCCTTCCTGGCGGTACTGCTGCTCATCGAGGTAGACCCGCACCGAACCGCTCTTCACGTAATGCACCTGGAAGAAACGGTCGTGGCGGTGCACCGGCATGTTGCGACCGAAGAAGTCCGCCAGCTTGCCCAGGGCTTCGTAGTGCACCTCGGCATCGGCGTAACGCTGGTCGTAGACCTGGCCGATGTTGATGTTGGGAATGGGCTGGCGCTCTGCCATGGCGACCTTTCTCCGCTGCCTTCGCACACCTTCGATGACGAAAGGCGAAGACGCAAGGCTTGACGATCATTAACATGTTAAATATAACGTTAACACATTAACGAAATCCTCGTTACGGGTGGCGCTCCTGTCACGGCCCCACCCGTTTTTTATCCACAGGAGACGACCATGCGCCCCGCACTCGACCACGTCGCCACCGGTACCCTGTTCGGCGTTGCGCTGAATTACCGGGGCCTGCTGGAAAGCCGTCTGGACGAATTCCAGCAGCCGCCCTACCAGAAGCCGCCGGTCAAACCAGTTCTGTTCATCAAGACGCCCAATACCCGCAATGGCCACGGCCAGCAGGTGGTCTACCCGAAAGGCGTGGAACGCCTGCAGCCGGGCCCAGCCCTGGGCGTGGTGATCGGCAAGAGCGCCAGCCGCGTATCCGAGGCCAACGCCATGGCCCATGTGGCCGGCTACGTGATCGTCAACGAGTTCAGCCTGCCGGAAGAGAGCTACTACCGCCCGGCGGTGAAAGCCAAATGCCGCGACGGCTTCTGCCCCTTCGGCCCGGAACTCGTTCCCGCTGCCGATGTGCAGGACCCGCACGCGCTGACCCTGAAGCTGTTCGTCAACGGCGAACTGCGTCAGGAGAACAGCACCGCAAACCTGGTGCGCGGCATCCCGCGACTGATCGAGGAAATCAGCGAGTTCATGACCCTGCACGAGGGCGACGTGCTGATCACCGGCACCCCGGAAGGTCGCGTCGACGTGCATCCCGGTGACCTCGTGGAAGTGGAAATCAGCGGCCTTGGCCGCCTCGCCAACACCGTGGTTGCGGAATAAGGAGCCCGAGATGAAACACGCACGCATCCGTTACCAGGGCGAAGTCCACGCCGTTACCGTGGAAGGCGAAAATGCGGTCCGGCTCGCCGATGGCCGTCTGCTTGGTGAAAACCAGGTCGAGTGGCTGCCACCGGCCACCGGCAGCATGTTCGCCCTGGGCCTGAACTATGCCGACCACGCCGCCGAGCTGTCCTTCAAGGCGCCCACCGAACCACTGGCTTTCATCAAGTCGCCGGGCACCTATACCGGCCACAACCAAGTCACCTGGCGCCCGGACAACGTTGCCTACATGCACTACGAGTGCGAACTGGTGGCGGTGATCGGCAAGCCGGCGCGCAATGTGAAGCGCGAGGACGCCCTCGCCTACCTGGCCGGCTACACGGTGTGCAACGACTACGCCATCCGCGACTACCTGGAGAACTACTACCGGCCCAACTTGCGGGTGAAGAACCGCGACGCCAGCACTCCGGTCGGCCCGTGGATAGTCGACGCCGCCGACGTGCCCGATCCCTCGAAGCTCAAGCTGCGCACCTGGATCAACGGTGAGCTGAAGCAGGAAGGCACCACCGCGGACATGATCTTCGACATCCCCTACCTGATCGAATACTTCTCCAGCTTCATGAGCCTGCAGCCGGGCGACATGATCGCCACCGGCACGCCGGAGGGCCTGGCCGACGTGGTGCCTGGCGATGAAGTGGTAGTGGAAGTCGAAGGCGTGGGCCGCCTGGTCAACCGAATCGTCAGCGAAGAGGCCTTCTTCGCCCGCAAGCAACAAGAGGCATGAGCAGCATGATCAAGCACTGGATCAACGGCCAGGAAGTCGAGAGCAAAGAAGTTTTCGTCAACTACAACCCCGCCACCATGGACCCCATTGGCGAAGTCGCCAGCGGCGGTGCCGAGGAAATCGCCGCTGCCGTGGCCGCCGCCAAGGAAGCGTTCCCCAAGTGGGCCAACACCCCTGCGAAAGAGCGCGCGAAGCTGATGCGCAAGCTGGGTGAACTGATCGACCAGAACGTACCGCACCTGGCCGAACTGGAGACCCTGGACACCGGCCTGCCGATTCACCAGACGAAGAACGTGTTGATCCCCCGCGCCTCACACAACTTCGAGTTCTTCGCCGAGGTCTGCACCCGCATGGACGGCCACAGCTACCCGGTGGACGATCAGATGCTCAACTACACCCTCTACCAGCCGGTAGGCGTGTGCGGCCTGGTCTCCCCGTGGAACGTGCCCTTCATGACCGCCACCTGGAAGACCGCGCCTTGCCTCGCGCTGGGCAACACCGCAGTGCTGAAGATGAGCGAGCTGTCGCCTCTGACTGCCAATGAACTGGGCCGTCTGGCGCTGGAAGCCGGTATCCCGAAAGGCGTGCTGAACGTGGTGCAGGGCTACGGCTCCACCGCTGGTGACGCCCTGGTTCGTCACCCGGACGTGCGCGCGATCTCCTTCACCGGCGGCACCGCCACGGGGCGCAAGATCATGCAGACCGCCGGCCTGAAGAAATACTCCATGGAACTGGGCGGAAAGTCCCCGGTGCTGATCTTCGATGACGCCGACCTCGACCGCGCCCTGGACGCCGGGCTGTTCACCATCTTCTCGTTGAACGGCGAGCGCTGCACCGCGGGCAGCCGGATATTCATCCAGGAGTCCGTCTACGACCAATTCGTCGCCGAGTTCGCCGCCCGAGCCAAACGCCTGATCGTCGGCGACCCGCAGGACCCGAAGACCCAGGTCGGCTCGATGATCACCCAGCAGCACTACGACAAGGTCACCGGCTACATCCGCATCGGCATCGAGGAAGGCGCCACCCTGCTCGCGGGCGGCCTGGAGCGACCGGCCAACCTGCCGGCGCACCTGTCCCGTGGCCAGTTCATCCAGCCCACGGTGTTCGCCGATGTGGATAACCGCATGCGCATCGCCCAGGAAGAAATCTTCGGCCCGGTGGTCTGCCTGATGAAATTCAAGGACGAAGCCGAAGCCCTGCGCCTGGCCAACGACACCGAATATGGCCTGGCCTCGTATATCTGGACCCAGGACATCGGCAAGGCCCATCGCCTGGCCCGTGGCATCGAGGCCGGCATGGTCTTCATCAACAGCCAGAACGTACGCGACCTCCGCCAGCCCTTCGGCGGCGTGAAAGGCTCCGGCACCGGTCGCGAAGGCGGCCAGTACAGCTTCGAGGTCTTCGCCGAGATCAAGAACGTATGCATTTCCATGGGCAGCCACCACATCCCCCGTTGGGGCCTGTGAGATAACTGCTAATCCATGAAGAGGGGAGCACTGCTCCCCTCCCCGTGCCGGTGTGCAACCGACCCGATAACAAGGTTCCCCAAGAGGGGAATGACACGAGGAGTTACCGTCATGGGCAAACTTGCTCTGGCTGCCAAGATCACCCACGTCCCCTCCATGTACCTGTCCGAACTGCCGGGCCCGCGCCAGGGCTTTCGCCAGGCCGCCATCGACGGGCACCTCGAGATCAGCCGCCGCTGCCGCGAGCTGAACGTCGATACCATCGTCGTGTTCGATACCCACTGGCTGGTCAACGCGAACTACCACATCAACTGCGCGCTGAACTTCGAAGGCCTCTACACCAGCAACGAGCTGCCGCACTTCATCGCCAACATGGAGTACGGCTTCCCGGGCAATCCCGAACTGGGCCGCCTGCTGGCCGAGGAGTGCAATCGCTTCGGCGTGGAAACCATGGCCCACGACGCCACTACCCTGGCGCCGGAGTACGGCACCCTGGTGCCCATGCGCTACATGAACACCGACCGCCACTTCAAGGTGGTCTCGGTTTCGGCGCTGTGCACCTCCCACTACCTGAACGACAGCGCCCGTCTCGGCTGGGCCATGCGCAAAGCCGTGGAAGACCATTACGACGGCAACGTCGCCTTCCTCGCCAGCGGTTCGCTGTCCCACCGCTTCGCCCAGAACGGTCAGGCCCCGGACTTTGCCACCAGGGTCTGGAGCCCCTTCCTGGAAAACCTCGACCACCGCGTCGTGCAGATGTGGGAAGGCGGCGAGTGGGAGGATTTCTGCGCCATGCTTCCGGAGTACGCGGTCAAGGGCCACGGCGAAGGCTTCATGCACGACACCGCGATGTTGCTAGGCGCGCTGGGCTGGTCGAAGTACGACGGCAAGGCCGAAGTCGTCACCCCCTACTTCGGCTCCTCCGGCACCGGCCAGATCAACGCGATCTTCCCGGTTACGCCGCAGGACGGCTCCGCCATCCCCGCGGCCCAAGCCTCGAATCCGGCCGGCGTCGCCTCTAACAGCCGTCTCTGAGGGCCCCGCCGTGCCACATTTCATCGCCGAGTACACCCACAACATCGAAACCGAGGCGGACCTGCCGGGCCTCTTCGAGAAGGTCCATGCCTGCCTGGGCGCCTCGGGGGTCTTTCCCCTCGGAGGCATCCGCAGCCGCGCCATACGCCTGGATACCTGGCGCATGGCTGACGGAAAGCACGACTACGCGTTCGTCCACATGACCCTGAAGGTCGGTGCCGGCCGTGACCTGGAGACCCGGCGCAAGGTGGCCGACGAGCTGTTCGAGACGATCACCCGGCACTTCGCCGAGCTCCAGGCGCGTCGTCTGCTGGCCCTCTCCTTCGAGATGACCGAGCTGGATGCCGAGCTCAACTACAAGCTCAACAACGTGCATGCCTTCCTGAAGGGCCAGGGCGGCTGAAGTCGCCCCACCTTCCGCCGCTCTGCCTCATTCACAAAAAGTACAAGACCATGAGCACAGTCAATACTGCTTGTCCTGCCGACGCCGAAAACGCAGCCCGTGATGCGACCCATCGCGCCGTCACCTGGCGGCTGATGCCCCTGCTGCTGGTGTGTTACCTGTTCGCCCACCTTGACCGGATCAACATCGGCTTCGCCAAGATGCAGCTGAGCGCTGACCTGCAGTTCAGCGACACCGTCTACGGCCTCGGCGCCGGCCTGTTCTTCGTCGCCTACGCCCTGTTTGGCGTGCCCAGCAACCTCGCTCTGGAACGGGTCGGCCCGCGTCGCTGGATTGCCGTCCTGATGGTGGTCTGGGGCCTGTTGTCCACCGGCATGTTCCTGATCCAGGACGCCACCGGTTTCTACGCGCTGCGTTTCCTTCTTGGCGTGGCCGAGGCCGGTTTCTTCCCCGGCATCCTGGTTTACCTCAACCGCTGGTACCCAGCCCGCCGGCGCGCCCAGGTTACCGCCCTGTTCGCCATCGCCGTGCCAATGGCCGGGGTAATAGGGGGGCCGCTGTCTGGCGCCATACTCGAAGGCTTCCACGACCATCTTGGCCTGCGCGGCTGGCAGTGGATGTTCCTGCTCGAAGGTGCCCCGGTGATCCTCCTTGGCCTGGTTGTGTGGTTCAACCTGCCGGAGCGCTTTGATGCGGTTGCGTGGTTGAGCGAGGAACAGAAGCGCTGCTTGCGGGAGGACATGACGATCGAGGAGCAGCGCAAGCCCATCACCTCCTTCGCTGGCATCTTGCGCGATCGTTGGGTGTGGCTCCTGGTGGCCATCTACTTCGCAGTGATGCTGGCCGTTAATACCCTGGCCTTCTGGATGCCCACCCTGATCCACGGTGCCGGCGTCGCCCGCGACAGCCAGGTTGGCTTGCTCAGCGCCATACCCTATCTGGCGGGTGTTTGCTTCATGCTGGCCTGCGGCCGTTCCTCGGACCGCCACCGCGAGCGCCGCTGGCACCTGTGCGTGCCTCTACTGATGTGCGCCGCAGGCATTGCCCTCAGCGGGCTGCTACCTACCAGCACCGTCCCGGTGCTGGCCGGGCTGATTATCGCCGGCATGGGCGCCAGTGCTGCCCTGCCGATGTTCTGGCAGTTGCCGCCGGCCTTTCTCTCCATCCGCACCCAGGCTGCCGGAATCGGCTTGATCAGTTCCTTCGGCAGCATTGCCTCTTTCCTCGCGCCCTACCTGATCGGCTGGACGCGCGACACCACCCAGAGCGCCAGTCTCGCGCTGTTCGTCCTGGCCGTACTTATCGCCTTCGGCGCCGCGCTGGTGCTTCGCACTCCCGCCGATCTCGTCAATCCCCGCTAGAGAGACCCGTCATGCTCGACCCTACTCTGATCCAACAGGCCGCCGCTCGCCTCGACGCCGCCGAGCGCTCCCGCGAGCAGGTGCGTCAGTTCTCCCTCGACTACCCGTCCATCAGCATTGACGACGCCTACACCATCCAGCGCGCCTGGGTGGCGCAGAAAATCAAGGACGGCCGCAAGCTGGTGGGTCACAAGATTGGCCTCACCTCCCGCGCCATGCAGGTGTCGTCCAACATCACCGAGCCGGATTACGGCGCACTGCTGGACGACATGCTGTTCGAGGAAGGCAGCGACATTCCCTTCGAGCGCTTCATCGTCCCGCGTGTGGAGGTGGAGCTGGCCTTCATCCTCGGAAAGCCCCTGCGTGGCCCGAACTGCACCGTCTTCGACGTGCTGGAGGCCACCGAGTGGGTGATTCCAGCGCTGGAGATTATCGACGCGCGCATCCAGCAGGTGGACCCCGACACCAAGGTCACCCGCAAGGTGTTCGACACCATCTCCGATAACGCCGCCAACGCCGGCGTGGTGATGGGTGGGCGCGCCGTGCGCCCGACCGAGATCGACCTGCGCCGCGTGCCGGCAATCCTCTACCGCAATGGCGTGATCGAGGAATCCGGCGTTTCCGCCGCCGTGCTCAACCACCCGGCCAAGGGCGTGGCCTGGCTGGCCAATAAGCTGGCGCCCTACGACGTCACCCTGGAAGCCGGGCAGATCATCCTCGGCGGCTCCTTCACCCGTCCGGTGGCGGCCAATCCCGGCGACACCTTCCACGTCGACTACGACCAGCTGGGCTCTATCGCCTGCCGTTTCGTCTGACCACCACCCACCGTTGAACCGTAGGAGCGAGCTCTGCTCGCGAAGTGCCCGGGCAAAGAGCATTCGCCAGCAGAGCTGGCTCCTACATTTAATGCCTGCCAAGGAGTCCTCCATGGACCTGCCGATCAATACCTTCAAACAGCGCCTGCAATCCGGCCAGCCGCAGATCGGCCTCTGGCTGGGCCTGGCCGATGCCTACTGCGCGGAACTGGCGGCCAACGCTGGCTTCGACTGGCTGCTGCTGGACGGTGAACACGCCCCCAACGACCTGCGCAGTCTGCTCGCCCAGCTCCAGGCCATTGCGCCCTACCCGTCCCAGCCGATCATCCGTCCGCCCATCGGCGACACGGTGCTGATCAAGCAGCTACTGGACATAGGCGCCCAGACCCTGCTGGTGCCCATGGTGGAATCCGCCGAGCAGGCCGCCGAGCTGGTCCGAGCCATGCGCTACCCGCCGTTTGGCGTTCGGGGCGTGGGCAGCGCCCTGGCCCGAGCCTCCCGCTGGAACAGCATTCCCGGCTATCTGAATCACGCCGACGAGCAGATGTGCCTGCTGGTGCAGATCGAGAACCTCGACGGTCTGGCCAACCTGGATGTCATCGCTGCGGTGGAAGGCGTGGACGGTGTGTTCATTGGCCCGGCCGACCTCTCCGCCGCCATGGGGCATCGCGGTAACCCCGGTCACCCGGAGGTCCAGGCCGCCATCGAGGACGCCATCGTGCGCATCCGCAACGCCGGCAAGGCTGCCGGCATCCTCTCTGCCGACCAGGCCCTGGCGCGCCGCTACATCGAACTGGGCGCCGCCTTCGCCGCTGTTGGCGTGGATACCACGGTGCTGATGCGTGGCCTGCAGAGCCTGGCCGCGACTTTCAAGGGCACTGCGGCGCCGGTGAGCGGAGGCGGCGTGTATTGATTGCCCCGGTCATGACAGAAAGCCGGCTCAAGGAGCCGGCTTTCTTGTGCCTGTTTGTTGGCTCCGATAGGCGTGGAGTGCAGTCCCCATCGTAGGGTGCGCTGTGTGTTCAGCCGGGACACATGGCGCACCCTACGGCACCTGCCTCAACCTGCTGGTTCGCCGACTCGAAAGCCGACGACTGATGACCACGTCATCAGGAGCTGGTTTCACGCGCAAACGAAAATGGCGCCACTTGGGCGCCATTTTCACTGCACGGGTGCTCGATCAACCCAGCGCAATCACCGCCTTGAGCATGGCCTTGAAAGTCGACTGCTGCTCTTCGCTGAACTGCGCGAAGACCTTTTCCTGTTGCTCACGGGCGATACGCCAGAGTTCCTCCGCCTGCTGCACACCGAGCGGTGTCAGGACGTAGCGCTCATCGGAATCGACCACCATACCCTTGCGTTTGAGAATGGCCACGGCTTCCTCGATCTCGCGCATGGGCATTGCCACTTCACGCTGCAGGTCAGAGAGCCCCATGCCGGCGTCATTCTCCAGCACCATCAGCATCCGCGCCTCGCTGGTGCGCAGGCCGGTGGACAGCTGTTTCGGCTGGTAATCGGCCTGGTAGCCACGTACCGCCTGGGTCATCAGGTAGTAGAGGTTGTGCGCCAGGCGCCCCTGAAAAGCGCTGGAAGCGGGCTGGCCCTCGGACTTTCGAGTCATGCGGGTATGCGGCAGGACCATCGAATAGGCGCCCTGGTGATACAGCAGCGGCGAGCGACCGAAATCATCGAAACGGACCACCTTGCCGATGAGAATCCAGTGGTCGCCGCCTTCCACCCACTGGTGCATCTCGCATTCGAAACGCGCGGCGCAGTCGGGCAGCAGCGGCGCGCCACCAACGCCGGATTCCACCGCCACGCCCTCGAACTTGTCATCACGCGGGCGAGCGAACTGGTTGGACAAGTCGATCTGGTCGGCAGCGAGGATGTTCACCGCGAAATGGCTGGCCCGCTCGAACACGGCCAGGCTGCTGGAGCGCTTGTCGATGCTCCAGAGGATCAGCGGCGGCTCCAGCGACACCGAGTTGAAGCTGTTGGCGGTGACACCCACGCGAGTGCCATCAGGTGCAGTGGCGGTCACCACCGTGACACCGGTGGCGAAGTTGCCCAGGGCGCGACGGAAGGCACGGGAATCGAAGAGAGTTTCTTGAGAGGACATGACGCAACTCCTGGCGGCCGCCTTCCGGGACGGCCGCGCGTGAGTAGAGGATCGAGGCGGCGCGAGGCCGCCCCGCACGCAAGGGGATGGAGAGCCGGGCTCAGACCATGCTGGGGTCTGGCTCCAGCCCCATCAGCTCGCGGCCGAGGATTTGCGCGCAAACATCGTAGTCGGTGTAGGCATGGGCGCCGGTCATGTGGGAGTCGCGGAACAGGCGCTGCATTTCGTTGTTCTCGAACCAACTGGTACCGCCGGCGGCCTCGAACAGACGGTCCACGGCCTGGATGCACATCTTCACCGCGTAGGCCTGGTTGGTGCGCCAGAAGGCCAGGGTCTCACGGCTCGGGTACTGGTGGCGCTCACCGTGTTCGGCGTGCTCCTGCCAGGTCTTTTCCAGCAAGGCGCGGGCGGCGGCGACCTGGTGGGTGGATTCGGCCAGGCGCATCAGCGCCGGCGTGGCGGTTCCCACACTCACGCCGGTATAGGCGCGCACGCGGTTCTTCGTTTTCTCCTTGTAAGCCTCCAGCATGCGCTCGGCGATGCCCAGGCTGATGGCAGCAAAGCCGCTGGCAAAGTACGGACGGTAGGGTGCGTAGAAGATCTTGCTGTCCGGGTACAGGCCGAAGCCGTCGGAACGGCCCTCCATCATGTCCTTGGCCGCCTGGATGCGGTAGTTCGGCACGAAGGCGTCCCTGATGATCAGCGTCTTGGTTCCGCTGCCCTTCATGCCGGCGGCGTACCAGTCGTCGCGGATCTCGTAGTCGCTGCGCGGCAGTACGGCGAAGCAGTAGACCAGTTCGCCTTCGGTGCTCTTGCGGCGGCAGCCGACGATGGCCCACTCGGCATGGTCGCTACCACTGCTCCAGCCCATTTCGCCGCTGAACAGAACCCCGCCCTCGACCTCTTCCACCTTGCCGAATGGTGCGATGGAGCTGCTGGCAGTGGCGTCGGAATCCTCGCCCCAGACTTCCTCCTGCAGGCGTGCGGAGAACATCGCCAACTGATGGCTGTGGGTACACAGCAAACTGAAGGCCCAGGCAGTGCTGGCGCAGGCACCGGCCAGGGCAACCACGCAATCGGCGAACTCCGGCAGGGAGATTTCCATGCCGCCGTACTTCTTCGGTTGCAGCGCGCGGTGCAGGCCAATGCCCTTGAGGATGGCGATGTTCTCGTCCGGGACCTTGCGAAGCTGCTCGGCCCTGGCGGCGTTGGCTGCGATGGCCGGCAGGATCGCCCTGAGGTCATCGAGCAGTGGATTTGGCTTTTTCATGTCGAGGCCCTGCTTATTGTAAGTACTTGGAAAAGGCCAGGCGGATGGCTCATCTCGATGCGTAACGGCACGGGACGCCGGAGCCTGAAACGAGTAACCGAAGTGAATGCAGGGCGATTATGGGACGGGGCGTAGGCCCCAAAAATGGACGTTACGGTCTCTCGATTGCACTTTTCATGGCGCGCCGGGTGCATTGCACACCCGGCATATCCCCTAGGATGCCGTTGGTGCGATCAGGGCTTGATCTGCTTCAACTCGTTGAGCAATTCGAAGAGCTGCTTGAGCTTCGCCTCGCCGAACTGATCCTGGATCTTCTGGTAATTGGCTTCCATCCCCGAGCTCATGGAGACAAAGCACTGCTGGCCCTTTTCGGTGAGGTTCACCAACACACGGCGCTGGTCTTGCGGGGCCTTGCGGCGCACCACCATGCCATCACGCTCCAGACGCGCCAGCACGCCGGTCATGCTCGGCTTGAGGATGCAGGCAAGGTCGGCAAGCTGGTAACTCTCCAGTTCACCGTGCTGGCGCAGCAGGCGGATCACCCGCCATTGCTGTTCGGTCAGGTCGTGCTGGTTGAGCAGGGGACGGAAGAAACTCATGGTCGCTTCGCGCGCCTGCAACAGGGTGAGGGTCAGGGAGGGGCGGGTTTCGGGCATGGCGGCTGTGGTCCGGGAAGTATCGTGAATATTTTAACGAAAATATCCCCGGCACTGCAGCCCGGCAAGTGGAGCGGGCGGACGTCCGACGTCCGCCCGTTGACGCATCAGGCCTCTTCAAAGCTCAGTTCAGGTGGTTGGCGTCGGAAGCCACCGGTCAACCAGCCGAGGTAGATCACCCCCAGCGCCAGCCAGGAGAGGCCGAGGATGATTGCCAGGTGGTCCAGGCTGACCATCAGCCAGAGGGTCGCCACCATACCTGTCAGCGGGAACAGCAGGAACTGCACCAGCTCGCGCGGGCCGCGGCGATCACCGTTGAGCCAGTAGTGGAATATCACCGATAGGTTCACCAGGGTGAATGCCAGGAAGGCGCCGAAGTTGATGAAGGACGTGGACGTGGTCACGTCCATCTGCAGCGCCAGCAGGGCTACCACGCCACACAGCACGATGCTCCCAACCGGCGTGCCGAAGCGCTCGCTCAGGCGACCGAACAGGGATGGCGGCAGCACGCCGTCGCGCCCCATGGCGAACAGCAGGCGCGAGGCGCTGGCCTGGGCCGACAGGCCCGAGGTGAACTGCCCGACGATCAGGCCAATGAGGAAGATCGAGACGAACACATCGCCGCCGATGTTGCGGGCAATTTCGTAGGCCGCCGAATCGGCGCTCTGGAACTCGGTCGACGGGTGCGCCAGCTGCACGAAGTACGAGGTGGTGATAAAGATCAGCCCGCCGATCAGGGTAATCAGCAGGATTGCCTTGGGGATGGTGCGACGCGGGTCACGGGTTTCCTCGGTCAGGGTGCTCACGGCATCGAAGCCGAGGAAGGAATAGCAGGCGATGGCCGCGCCGCTCATGATCAGCGGCAGCTGCATCCCCTCCTTGATGAAGGGGGCCAGCGACCACAGCGGCTTGCTCGCATCACCCAGCACGTAGTGCACGCAGAGCGCGACGAAGGCGACCAATACCAGGAACTGCACCAGCATCAGTGCGCCGTTGACGTTCTTCGCCAGGCGCAATCCCACCACATTGATCGCAGTGGTCACCCCGATGAACGCCAGCACCCAGACGGGCTGGGGCACATTGGGAAACGCCGAGTGCAGGTACGCCGCACCGATCAACCAGATGGCCATCGGCAAGAAGAGGTAATCCAGCAATACCGCCCAGCCGGCAAGGAACCCCAGTTTGGGGTTGATGGCCTTGCGGACATAACTGTAGGCCGAGCCGGCCACCGGGAAGGCAGCGGCCATCCGGGCATAGCTGAACGCAGTGAAGAGCATGGCCACGGAAGCCGCCACGTAGGCGGCCGGGACCACACCGCCAGTGGTGTCGGCGAGGATGCCGAAGGTGCCAAGAACGATGATCGGGGTCATGTAGGCGATGCCGAAAAGCACCACCGACCCCAGCGACAAGGTGCGCTGAAGATGAGCCATTACCGCTACTCCGAATTGTTGGTTGTTGTGACAGAGCCGAAGTCGGCGTGAAGCGGCCGCCCTGCGGATGGGGCGGCCAAAGGGGTCAGGAAATCAGCAGCTCGCGACGACCGTCTGCGTGGTCGATACGCTCGCCCGGCAGCACGAACCGGCGCTCGTCCAGATAGCGATAGTCGCGGCGCGCAGATTCGAGTCGGGTCATGTCCAGTTCTACGATCTGCCGGCACTCCTCCCGCCCGGCCTCGCAGAGCAGTTGGCCGAAGGGGTCGACCACCGCGCTGCCACCCGCGAACACCAGGCTGCCATCACCCTCGCCCACGCGGTTCACCATCACGGCGTATGCCTGGTTCTCCATGGCACGGGCCATGATCGCGGTACGGTGGGTGGGGCCATAGGGGTCCATGTTGCCATTGGTCACCAGGATCAGCTCTGCACCCAATTGGCCAAGGGCGCGGGCGCTCTCCGGAAACTCGATGTCGAAACAGATCAGGATGCCGACGCGAATGCCTTTCCACAGCGCGGTGGCGTAACGGTCCCCGGGCGTGAAGATGCCGCGATCCGATGCCCACAAGTGAGTCTTGCGATAGCGCAGGGCGATGCCGTCCGGTGTGATCAGCAGCGTGGTGTTGTAGAAGGTTCCGGCATCGTTCTCCGCCACTCCGACGACCACCGCCACATTGCGCTCACGCGCAGCGCGCTGGACGGCCTGCACGCTGGGGCCATCCAGCGGCTCGGCAACGGCGGCGACGTTGGCTTCGGTGGGGAAACCCATCAATTGGGTTTCCGGAAAAACCACCAGGTCCGTACCCGGAGCACAGGCGGAGATGGCCTGGAGGGTACGTTCGAGGTTGTAGGCAGTGTCGCCGTCACGGCCGGCGAGTTGGACGAGTTCGACCTTCATGGGTGCTCCTGGTTCTTGTCAGCGGGCGAGCAGACGTCAGAATGCTCTGCACCCGCCCTGGCATGTCCGGAGTATGGAACGCGACAGGGCCTGGAGTAATTACGCGGGTGTGGTAACCCATCGGGGGTAGAAACATGAGTCTTACCTTGCAGGACATCGCCTGGCACCAGTCCGTCGGGCGGTTGATCGAACAGCTCGATCGCCCAGGCTTCTGGATCGCCCTGGTTCGCCAGCTGGAGCAGTACGTGCCTTTCGATAGCTGGGTCGCCCTGCTCTTCAGTCATGGACGCCCCCAGGTGCTCGCCGAATGTCCGGGCGCGGATGGCGGACCTGACCCGCTGTTCCAGGATTACCTGCGCGGCCTTTACCTGCTGGACCCCTTCTACATCGCCAGCCGCGAGCACAACACCGGCGGCCTGTTCCGTCTCGCTGACGTGGCGCCGGAATGCTTCGAGCAGACCGATTACTACCAGCGCTACTTCCGGCTCAACGTCGTAGCCGACGAGGTGCAGCTGAACGTGCCGCTCGATGGCGGGCGGACGCTATGCCTTTCGTTGGGCTCGCGGCAGCGCTTCAGCCCGGAGCAAATCGCCTTGCTCGGCCTGATCCAGCCCTGGGTTGCCGGTCTGATGCGCCAGCGCCTGGCTTTCGAGCAAGAGCTGATGGCCAACCCGCCTCCACCCGCCCCAGCTTGGCAGGAACAGCTGGAAGCCGCCGGCCAGAAGGTAGAAAGCGCCCTGACCGCCCGCGAACTGGAGGTCGGCCGCCTGATGCTGAGCGGCTGTTCGAGCAAGGAGATCGCACGCAAGCTGGATATCTCCGCCGAGACGGTGAAGGTCCACCGCAAGCACATCTACAGCAAGCTGGGGATCAAGTCTCAGTCGGAGCTGTTCCGCCTGTTCCTGAAGGCGCAGGAGGGGTAAGCGGGCTCGGTATTCTGCTTGCAGAGTGATAATTCGGTTTGATGAATGACATCCTGCCAATCAACCGTTACTGCAACCCTGGCCAAAAACCACATATTCCAGGCGATGAACTTTGCCCTGATGATCTTCGTAGGTCATATAGGCCGGAACCACGCCGCAGACATCGGAAATTTCACTTCGAGAAAGAACTTTGGCGATATCAAGTTCCATCCCGTAGTGATACTGCTCGATCACGGGTTCCCCGGCGACAGTGGATTCTGCCGGCTCTTCAGCCAAGGCGAAGGCAGACATGCCGGCAAGAACCAGCAAGGCAAGAGCTTTCATTGGATTGTTTCCCGAGTGCTTGGAATTTGGAACTTCGGCCAGCTCTCCACGAACTGGCCGAAGGTACAGCGCAACACCTTTCGGTGATGTTTACGGCAGCAAGTGCCTCATCGTGGGAGGCGGGATAATTTTAATATTCGGGAAACTTCACAAACAGCGCCGGATACAACAAGGACTGTTTACTGTGCGAACAGCAATCCATCGAGCCAGCCGGTAGTTTCCGGCCTGGCGCCCTTCTCCCCTATCACCACGGTGCAGGTCATGCCGGCAGCCAGCAGCACGCCTTCGGGAACCTCGTCCAGGTGGATGCGCACCGGCACCCGCTGGGCCAGTCGCACCCAGTTGAACGTCGGGTTCACGTCGGCGATCAGCTCGCGGCTTTCCGGGTTATCGCGGTCGTAGATGCCACGGGCGATGCTGTCCACTCGCCCGGTGAGGCGCTCGCCGCTCATCAGCCTGAGTTCGGCAAGATCCCCTACCTTGATGCGTGGCAGGCGGGTCTCTTCGAAGTAGCCGTTGACGTAGTAGGACTGCTCGTCCACCAGGGCCATGCTGGCTTCGCCGCGCTCGGCGAAGTCGCCCTTGTAGACGTTGAGGTTGGTGATATGCCCAGCCACCGGCGCCCGGACTTCGGTTCGCGCCAGGTTGAGCTTGGCGGCATCCAGGGCGGAGACAGCCTCCTGGTATTCAGCCAGGGCGGCGGCGGCCAGGTGGCCGGCGTCTTCGCGGCTCTCGCGGGATACCACCAGGTCGTCCATCTCGGCGCGGCGGTCGGCATTGACCTTGCGCATGGCGAGCGCCGCCTTGCGGGCCGCCACCAGGGCTTCGGCCTGCTCCACTACTACTGCGTAGTGGGACGGGTCGATGCGCAACAGCAGGTCACCGGCCTCTACCTGCTGGTTGTCGCGTACCGGCACGTCCACCACCAGGCCGGCCACGTCCGGGGCGATGTTGATCACATCGGCGCGCACGCGACCGTCGCGGGTCCAGGGCGAGTCCATGTAGTGCTGCCAGAGGGTGCGCACCAGCACGACCGCCAGCGCGAGGATGAGCAGGGTCGCGCCGACACTGATGATTCGTTTCAGGGACATGGAAGCCTCAACGGTAGATGGTCAGCGCCAGGGCGCCATACAGGCAGGTGAACAGGCCGACACGGAGCAGCGCCGGGTGCCAGGCGTGGCGGTAGAGGCCACACCAGGCGAACAGTCGATCCAGCGCCCAGCCGAGCAGGAACGCCACCAGGAACAAAAGGGTCAGGCTCGGCAGGTAGACACCGTGCAGTGCGATTTCACGCGGCATGGACGGTTCCTTGCGGATACGTCGTCGCTGCATCGCCGCCCAGCGGATTCTGAGGGTCCAGCAGCGAAGTACGGATGAAGTGCAGGTAACTCTGCAAGCGTCGCAGGGGCGAGGTTTCGAACTGCGGCGCGCATGGCTCGGCGGTGCTGCGCACGCTGTCGATGGCCTGTTCCACGGCGAACAGAGCGCGCTGGCGGTTGGTTTCCGAAGGCTGGATGAACAGCCGGATCAGTGCCCGGCCCATGGCACGGATGGCATTGCGCCAGGGCATGGATTCGGCATAGCAGGAGAGCGCCGGCAGGCGCGCCTGCTCCAGGCGCATCTCGATCACTGCATGCCCCACTTCCTGCACCAGGAACATCCAGCGCAGCAACTGGCGCTGCACGTCCGGGCGTCCGGCGGAATACAGGTAGGCCTGATTCAACAGGTCGCGGGTGCCGCTTTCGAAACCGGACACCAGCCCCTTCATCCGACCGCTCACGGCACGCACCACGCACATGCGCAGGTCGCGCTCCAGGCGCCGCCACAGCCAGGGCCGGTTGGGCGGCAGTAGCACCGCGGCGGCCGCGGTCGCCAGCGCCATGGAAATCACCGAGGCCAGGTATTCGTTGAGCACCCGGTGCGGGTCGAACAGTGTCTGGTTGGCCGGCATGGAGTTCATGCAGAACCAGATCAGCAGGCCCAGCCCGGCACCTGCCAGTTGCGGTCGCGCCAGCAGGTAGGCACCCAGCGCGACGACCGGCGCCAGGGCACAGCAGAGCAACGCGAAGCCGTCGATCTCGGGCAGGACACGGAAAGTCATGAAGATGCCCAGGCAAGCGCCCGCGCTGGCACCCAGGGTGAGTTGCAGTGAAAGGCGCCGAGGATTGGACGAGGATGATGCCAGCGCCGAAACCATGCCGATGGTCATGGCGAAGGTACCGCCGCTGGGCCAGGCGGTGGCCATCCAGAAGGCGCCGAGCAGCAGGATCAGCAGGCTGCTGCGCAGTCCCGCCACGGCCGCAGCCACGGCGTTGGCGCGGGGTCGGAAGCTTTCTTTCCACTGCTCGCGGGCATGGTGGTCATCCAACAGCGAGGCATGGGTCTGAGCGTAGCTGTGCAGGTCATCGGCAAAGCGGTAGAGCAGCTCGGCAGCCGTGTCGTAATCCAGGCTCTGGGCTTCACTGGGCTGCTGCACGGCAAGCTGCGCGCGACCGCTACGGATCAACTGCATCAGCTCTTGCTTGCAGGCCTCCAGGCGGATGGCGAGTCGGGTCGCGTCAGCCTCGCTGCTCAGGCGGTCACGCAGCGGCGCGAGCAGCCGTGAAACTTCCGCGAGGCAAGGCTGCAAAGCGTCGAGCACCATGCTCCCGTAGGAGCCAGCTCTGCTAGCGAACTCCATCGACTCCGAGCCTTCGCGAGCAGAGCTCGCTCCCACCTCTGGTGCAGGCGAGTTGGCCAGGCGCCGCAGCAACTGGTGCAGGCCATGGAAACGGGTGGAAAGCACCATGAATTCGTTGTTCAGGCGCGCCAGGCGCCCACTGCGCATGCGCATGTGCGGATCTTCGAAGGCGGTGGCGTTACGCATGTTCTCGAGATTCACGGCGGCGGCCGCAAAGCGCGCGTTGCTGGCATCAAAGCGTCCGGTATCGAGGCCGCCGGCCAGCCCTTCGCAGGCGAAAGCGGCGAAGTCGCGGAAACGTCCATGCAAGGTGTTGCGCAGGTCGGTACTGGTGCTCTGCGGCAGGATCAGGCCGTTGACCAGGCCGGTGCAAAGAATGCCCAGGCTGATCTCCAGGACCCGCCAGAGCGCGAGCATGAAGGCATCGTCCGGGTGCGAGGTGGCCGGCAGGCCGATCATCACCGCCGTGTAGCCCGCCAGTACGCATGCGTAGCCACGGAAATCCCGGTAGCGCGCGGCGCCGGCCGTGCACAGGCCGATCCAGATGGCCAGGCAGAGCATGAACAGCACCCGCTCCTGATTGAACAGGGCGATCAGCGCCACCATCACGGCCAGCCCCAGCAAGGTGCCGATGATGCGGTAGAAGCTCTTGGCCAGGACCTGTCCGCTCTGCGGCTGCATGACGATGAACACGGTCACCAGCACGGTGCCCGGTTGCGGCAGTTCCAGGCGATAGGCCAGCCAGAGGGCGAGGAAGGCGGTGAGCAGGGCCTTGAAGATGAAGGCCCAGGTCAGGCCGTCACTGCGCGCCCAATCGACCAGCGCGCGGTTGAAGGTTCGAACCATGTCGGGTCCTCAGTACTTGGGGAGAAAACGCAGGCGAGGTTCCTGCGGCGCCAGCGTTGCGGCGTCGGGGCCGCCGGGCTCGGGCAGCACACCGCCACCAAGGGCCAGCAGCAGGTCGGCCTGGGCGCCGAGCAATTCCGCGCGTACCTGCTGTTGCCGGAGCTGGCGCTGGAACAGGACGGGTTGGGTTTCCAGCACGGCGTCGAAGCCGGTGAGGCCGCGCTTCTGCGCCAGCAGCGCGAGGTCGCAGGTCTTTTGCGCGGCAGCCACCGCTTCAGCAGCGAGTGCCTGCTGCTGGTGCAGCGACCTGATGCGCACCAGGGCATCGGCCACCTGTTGCAGCGCACCGATCAAAGTCCGGTTGTACTGCTCCACCGCAATGTCGTACTCGGCGGCGGCAGCGCCCAACTGGCCACGGCGTAGCCCACCATCAAACACCGGCAGGCTGAGGGCCGGGCCAAGGTTGTAGGTGAGCTTGTCGTAGCGCAGGAAATCCAGCACGCCGCCCTGGGTGGCATTGGTGCCGATACCGCCCAGCAGGTTGACGTTGGGGTAGAAGCCCGCCTTGGCGACCTCGATGCCGCGCGCCTGCGCCGCCACCTGCCAGCGGCTGGCGACCAGGTCCGGTCGACGACCGAGTAGTTCCAGCGGCAGTTGCGCGGGAAGGCCGGGCAGCTGTTGCAGATCGAGCGTCGGACGCTGCAGGTGCTCGCCCTCCCCCGGCCCCTTGCCGGCCAGGGCGGCAAGCTGGTTGCGGGCAAGGTCGATGGATTCATCCAGGACGTCGATCTGCCGGTGGGACTCCGGCAATGGCGCTTCGGCACGACTGACTTCCAGGCGGGTGCCGATACCGTCGCGCAGGCGCTGTTCGGCCAACCGCAGGATTTGTTCCTGCTGTGCAAGAGCGGCCTGGGCTATGTCCTGTTGCGCATGCAAGAGGGCCAGGCGGACGTAGCTGCGCATCAGGTTGCCCTGAAGCTCCAGCGCCGCCAGGCGCCCTTCGGCCACCGCCATTCGGGCCCAGTCCAGCGCCTGGTGACTGCGGCTACGCTCGCGGCCCCAGAGGTCGAGGTCGTAGGAGAAGCCCAGCAGGCTGGCGTTGTTCCAGCTGGTGCTGCGGGCAAGATCGCCGGGACCATAGAAGTTGTCAGCCGGCCAGCGCTTGCGCTGCAGATTGGTATCGAAGGCGACCTGGGGCTGTTCAGCGGACTCCACCACCCCGGCCAGCGCCCGGGCCTTGCGCACACGGGCAGCGGCAATGGCCAGGCTGGGGCTGCCGGCAAGCGCCTGCTCCATCCAGGCGTCCAGCTGCGGGTCGCCATAGGCGCGCCACCATTGGGTGTCGGGCCAGGCGGCGTCACGCTCGGCGCGCCGAATGGCCGAGCCGGGGTCCAGTTGGGCAGCATCCAGGCGTTCTGCCTGGGGCGCTATGCCCTGACTATCGATACAAGCGGAGAGGAACGAAATGGCGGCGAACAGACTGGCGCGGGCGAAACCGGACCAAGGATTGCGGTGCACTGCGGCATATCCTGAATGCTGGGTAGCCAGGGACAGGGCCTGGATCGGCGGCGATTCTAGGGGCAGCCAGGGTGAAGGATAAGGCGACGGATAGATGAAGGATTGTGTACTGAATCAGCCATAATCCGGGGACATACTTCGTGACAAAATTTGCCTCCCTTCCGGGCCAGGACCCTCCATGGACATCCTCTTCAACATGCGCGCCTTCGTCTGTGTGGCGGAAACCGGCAGCTTCACCGCCGCTGCCCAGCGCATGGATCTCACGACCTCATACATCTCCCGCGCAGTCGCCACTCTCGAAACCCACCTGCGCACGCGCCTGCTGCACCGCACTACACGCCGCATCGCCCTGACCGAGGCCGGTCAGCGCTACCTGCTGCGCTGCGAACAGATCCTTGGCTACATCGAAGAAGCCGAGGCCGAGGCCAGCGAGGCCCATGCGCGCCCGGTGGGCAACCTGAAGGTGCATGCCATGACCGGCATCGGTCAGCACTACCTGATCAAGGCGATCGCCGGATACAGCGAGAAGTACCCGGACGTGAGCTTCGACCTGACCCTGGCCAACCGCACCACCGATATCCTCGACGAGGGGTACGACATCTCCGTGGTGATCGCCCAGGAACTGCCGGACTCGGGCTTCATTTCCAAGCAGCTCGGCACCACCTACAGCGTGCTTTGCGCTTCCCCCGGCTACATCGAGAAGCATGGGGCGCCGCGCATGCCTTCGGAGCTGTCGAAGCACCGCTGCCTGCGCCTGGTTAACAATGTGATGTCCCTGGACAAGTGGCTGTTCGAAGGCCCCGACGGACAGGAGATGGTCAGCGTCAACCAGACGCCCTTCCAGGTGAATACGGCCGATGCCATGACCGAAGCCATCAGGGCCGGGATAGGTGTGGGCGTGGTGCCGGTGTACTCGGCCATCAGCGGCCTGAAGGACGGCAGCCTCGTCCGCGTGCTGCCCAACCACAGCCTCTTCCCCCTCGGCATCTACGCGCTCTATCCGTCGCGACAGTTCCTCGATGCGAAGATCCGTACCTGGGTCGAGTTCCTTCGCGAGTTCCTGCCGGAGCGGGTCGCGGCGGACGAGAAGGCGGTGGCGGAGTACAGCTTGCGATTGGGGGTGCGTTAGCGACGACCCTGTCAGCGTTAGCGATTGCCAATCTGCGCCAGCCTGAGGAAACCCTCTTCCGAACGCGGCCCGCCCCCTCTCCCGCAGCCAGGCGAAGGGTGACTCGCGCTAGCGAGGCCCTTGCCATCCTGAAGCCGAAACGTGCCTGATAGTGAGCAACAGAGGCGGGGCAGCGACTCCGCCCCTTCAGCAGGCCGAGCGGAATCGTTGCGGAGGAGGACGAGCGGCATGGATGCCGCGAGAGGCGAGTGGGGCCATGGATGCCCCCTCGCACCGCGCCCCCGGCGCAACGATGAAGGGAGGGAACCCCGGCGAAGCCGGGGCCGAATGCAGGGGCAAGTTTTTTGCTTCCTTTTCAACGTTTGGAAAAGGGACTTACCTGGGAAGGCGAAACCAAAAATATCCGCAGAATTCGGTAAGCAGCTTGGCTCAGCGGGTTCTGGAAACTACTTGCCGTACCCCTTCACCGCTTCCAACCAGACCGGATCGAGGCGGTTCTGCTCCACCGGCAGTCCTTGCACTTCCATCGCTTCTCGGTGCCGGTCGATCTCGTGCACATGGTGGCTGAGGTCGGCGCTGTTGCCATCCAGTTGGTGCATCTGTGTCAGGCCCAGGTGGTAGAAGCGCAGCAGCTTCATCGCTGCCGGATCGCCGGCCGCCACCCCTGCCTTGACCTTGTGCATGACATTGGTCACGCGCATCAGATTGCGCTTGAGCTGCCAGCCGTAGACGGCCGGAGCCATCCACGGGCGTGGCCAGAGCTGAAGGCGCACGAAGGCGACGGTGAGCGCCAGGCCGGCCAGCACACCAATCAGGTTCCAGCGGAAATTGTCGCCACCAGGCGTACCAAACACCTGCACGCAAAAAGTGGACAACAGCAGCGCCAGGGCAATGAACAGGCCTGCGATGACCAGGGTGATGCGCCGGGTCTGCTGGCGATATTGCTCGGGGATCATCGGACGTATTTCGAAGGGCTCGCTCATCACGCTTCTACCTGGCTCCACTGTTTATTAAGACGCTTATCGGATACCGCCATCTTCGTGCCCAACTGCTGGGCGAACAGCGATACGCGGTATTCCTCCAGCATCCAGCGATAGAGCACCAGCTCCGGATCACGCTTACCCTCCTGGGCGTGCTTGGCCAGGCGGGCCTGGTACTGCTCCCAGTAGCCAGCCAACTCGCCGGACCAGACACGGTCACGTTGCAGCTGTGCGGCAATCTTGTCGAAGCGCTGCTCGATGGCCTTGAGGTAACGCGGCAGTTCCTTCAGCCACTCCGCCGGGGTTTCGCGAACGAAGCCCGGATAGACGAGATTACCCAGTTGCGCCTTGATGTCGTTGAGCGCCACTGCCTGCGCCAGGTCGATCCGGCCCTTGAAACGCTTCTGCAGGGCATGCCAGAGCTTGAGGATGTCCAGAGTCAGTCGCGCCAGCCGCTCGGCGTGCTCGGCCCAGGCGCCGCGTTTCTTCTCGGCGAGCGAGGCCAGGGCCGCGCCATCACGGGGCAGGTTGGCTTCGCCATCGAGGATGCAGCTGTCCAGACTGGCCAGGAGGATGTCCTCCACCAGCGCGTCGACACGTCCCATGTCGCGGTACAGCAGACCAAGTTCGGTAAGACCCGGCAGCTTGCCACGGAGGAACTTGGCGCTTTCGCCGAGCTGCTGCAGCAATAGGCGCTGCAGTGCGCGGCGATGCTGCCACTCGGCTTCGGCCTGGGTCGGGAAGCGGCTTTCCTTGACGGTGCCGCCCTCCTCTACCAGTGCCGGGTACACCGTCATGGAAAGACCGGCGACCTTTTGCTGGGTTTTCTCCGCGACCTGGGCGAAGCCCTTGGCTTCCACCGGCTTCTGTTCCTTCTGCGCCTGCGGAATGGCCAGGGCAGCCTGGCTGGCTTCGGCGAAGCGCGCGGTGATCTCGGCCAGTTCACGGCCTTCACCAAGGAACTTGCCGCGGGCGTCCACCACTTCGAGGTTCATCTTCAGGTGGCCTTCCAGCTGGGCAGCCGCCTCGACCCAGGCCTCTTCCGGCACGCGAGCACCGGTCATCCGCTGCAGCTCACGGCCGAGCGCTTCCGGCAACGAGCCTTGGGCGAACACCAATTTGGCCAAGGCCGCTTTCACGAAGTCCGGCACCGGCACGAAGTTCTTGCGGATGGCCTTGGGCAGGTTGCGCACCAGCGCCACGCACTTGGTTTCCAGCAGGCCGGGCACCAACCACTCAAGGCGCTCCGGCGGCAGCTGCGGCAGAAGCGGCGCGGGCACGCGCAGGGTCACGCCGTCACGGACGTGGCCGGGCTCGAAGTGGTAGGACAGCGGCAGTTCCAGTTCGCCCAGACGTAGTTTGTCCGGGTACTGCGCGGCGGTGACTTCACTGGCTTCGCGGGCCAGCACGTCTTCTTCGCGCATGATCAGCAGGTTCGGATTCTTCGCCCGCTCGCGCTCATACCAGCTATCAAAGCTGGCCGTCTGGTAGAGGTCTGCCGGCAGTCGCGCCGCGTAATAGGCGAAGAGGGTTTCTTCGTCGGCAAGGATGTCGCGGCGGCGTGCCTTGGCTTCCAGTTCGTCCAGCCGCTCCAGCAATTGGCGGTTGGCGGTCAGGCACTTCGCCTTGCTGTTGATCTCGCCACGTACCAGGCCTTCGCGAATGAACAACTCGCGGGAGACCTCCGGGTCCACCGGGCCGTAGTGCACAGCGCGACGGCCAACGATGATCAGGCCGTAGAGGGTGATCTGCTCGAAGGCCACGACCTGTCCGCGACGTTTCTCCCAATGGGGCTCCAGGTGATTCTTCTTCACCAGATGACCGGCCAGTGGCTCCAGCCAGTCCGGTTCGATCTTGGCCACCATGCGCGCGAACAGCTTGGTGGTTTCCACCAGTTCGGCGGCCATGATCCACTGCGGGCGCTTCTTCGCGATTGCGGTACCGGGGTGGATCCAGAAACGCCGTTGGCGGGCGCCCAGGTAGTCGCCGTCCTCGGTCTTCTGGCCGATCTGGCTCAGCAGGCCGCAGAGAATCGCCTTGTGCACCTTGGCGTAGTCGATGCTGCGTTCGGGCGTCTCCTCCTTGTGGGAGCCCCCTTGCTGGCGAACGGCGGAATCCTTCCGCGCCTTGCCAGATTCGCCAGCAAGCTGGCTCCTGCCGGCCTCGGGGAAGAGCTTCAGCTCACGGCAGATCAGCACCAGCTGGCGGTGGGCGTCACGCCATTCGCGCAGGCGCAGGTAGTTGAGGAAATTCTTCCGGCACCAGGTGCGCAGGGCGTTGGAGCCCAGCGCCTGGCGCTGTTCCTCGAAGCCGCGCCAGAGGTTGATAAGGGCAGCGAAATCGGAGTCCACATCCTTCCACTGGGCATGCGCCTGGTCGGCGGCCTGCTGGCGCTCCAGGGGGCGTTCACGCGGGTCCTGCACCGACAGCGCGGCCGTGATCACCAGCACTTCGTCCAGGCTGCCCTGGCGAACGCCTTCCAGCACCATGCGACCGAGGCGCGGGTCGATGGGCAGGCGCGCCAACTGGCGGCCGATGGGCGTGAGCTGGCACTCGCGGTTCACCGCCGAGAGTTCCTGCAGCAGCGTGAAGCCGTCCTTGATGGCCTTGCCGTCCGGCGGTTCGATGAAGGGGAAGGCCTCGATATCGCCCAGGCGCAGGTGGAGCATCTGCAGGATCACCGCCGCGAGGTTGGTGCGCAGGATCTCCGGGTCGGTGAAGGCCGGGCGGGAGATGAAATCCTCCTCGCTGTACAGCCGCACGCAGATACCCGGTTCGACACGGCCACAGCGGCCCTTGCGCTGGTTCGCGCTGGCCTGGGACACCGCTTCCACCGGCAGGCGCTGGACCTTGGCGCGATAGCTGTAGCGGCTGATGCGCGCGGTGCCACTGTCGATCACATAGCGGATGCCCGGTACCGTCAGCGACGTTTCCGCGACGTTGGTGGAAAGCACGATCTTGCGGCCCGGCATGGGGGCAAAAATCTTCTGTTGCTCGGCCGGCGTCAGCCGCGCGTACAGCGGCAGAACCTCGGTGTGCCTGAGGTTGGCCTTGCGCAGCACTTCTGCGCAATCGCGGATTTCCCGTTCGCCAGGGAGGAACACCAGCACGTCGCCGGGGCGCTTGCCCACTTCGCGTTCATGGGCGGTGATCTCGTCCAGGGCACGGAGGATGCCCTGGTCCACGGACAGGTCGTCGAACAGTGCTTCGCCGTCTTCGTCCACCTCGGCGGCCAGCGGCCGGTACCAGGTATCCACCGGATAGGTGCGGCCGGAAACCTCGATGATCGGGGCATCGCCAAAATGCTTCGAGAAGCGCTCCAGGTCGATGGTGGCCGAGGTGATGATCAGCTTGAGGTCCGGGCGGCGTGGCAGCAGGGTCTTGAGGTAGCCAAGGAGGAAGTCGATGTTCAGGCTGCGCTCGTGGGCCTCGTCGACAATGATCGTGTCGTAGCGTTCGAGAAAGCGGTCATGCTGGGTTTCAGCCAGCAGGATGCCGTCGGTCATCAGCTTGATCAGGCTGCGCTCGTTGGACTGGTCCTCGAAACGCACCTGGTAGCCCACCAGCTCGCCGAGCGGGCTGCCGATCTCTTCCGCCACGCGTGTCGCCACGCTACGCGCCGCCAGCCGGCGTGGCTGGGTGTGGCCGATCAGACCGTGGGTGCCACGGCCGATTTCCAGGCAGATCTTCGGCAATTGGGTCGTCTTGCCCGAGCCGGTTTCACCCGCGATCACCAGCACCTGGTGCTTTTCCAGCGCCGCCTTGATCTCGTCGCGTTTGGCGGCAATGGGCAGGGCGTCGTCGTAGCGCATCACCGGCACACTGGCGCGCCGCGCCTCGACCCGCGCGATGGAAGCCTGGAAGCGCTCGGCCCACTGCGCCAGCTTGGCGTCGTCCGGATGCTTGCGCAGCTCGTGGAGCTGTCGGCGCAGGCGATGGCGGTCGGCGCCCATGGCCTGGTCGAGGCGTTTCAGGAGTTGTTCGGCGCTGGGAGATTGCTCGCTCATCGGTTCCGCTGATTCTGCTGTCGTTTTCGGCAAGGGCGGAATTGTCGCAGATTTCCCAGCAGGCTGGCGTCTGTGTAGGAGCGAGCTTGCTCGCGAAAGGATGCGCTCAAAAGCTTCGCGGGCAAGCCCGCTCCTACAGGGGCACCTCGGCTACCGCCTCGGGTTCACTGCGCGTATCGATGCTCGCCTCTACTGACATTCCCACGCGCAGCTGGCCAAGCAGGGGCTGGCCGGCATCCAGCACGACCTTCACCGGAATGCGTTGCACCACCTTGGTGAAGTTGCCGGTGGCGTTGTCCGGCGCGATGGCGGCGAAGGTCACGCCGGTTGCTGGCGCAATGCTTTCCACACGGCCACGCAGGGATTCGCCGGGAAAGGTATCCACCGCGATCTCCACCTCCTGCCCCGGGCGCACGTGAGTGAGCTGGGTTTCCTGGAAGTTGGCCACCACATAGGCACGCTCCAGCGGCACCACCGCCAACAGCGCATCGCCGGGTTTGACGAAGGCGCCGACGCGCACGGCGCGGCGGCCGACCATGCCATCAATGGGCGCCCGCAGCTCGGTATGGGAAAGGTCCAGCTCGGCCTGGCGCAATGCCGCCTGGGCGCTGGACAGTGCAGCCTGCGCAGCATCGCGTTCGGCAGTGAGTATGTCGGTCTGCTTGCGCGTGGCGAGCAACGCGGCGCTGTGTTCGGCCTGTCGCGCCAGCACGCTGTCGAAACGGCTGCGGGCCAACTGCGCGGCCTGCAGTGTGCCGGCACCACGTCCTACCAGTTTCTGGTAGCGCTCCAGTTCATGCTGGGCGAAGACACGCTCGGCGCGGTCAGCCTCCAGCGTCGCCTGGGCCTGTTCGATCAGCGAATCCTGCCGCTCCAGGGTGGCCCCGGCATTTTCCAGTTGCGCTTGGGCACTGGCGACTTTCGCCCGCGCGCCTTCCAGGGCGGCACGGTAGTCGCGGTCATCGATGCGAGCGAGCAGCTGTCCGGCCTTCACCATCTGGTTGTCCTCCACCAGCACCTCGCGGATGAAGCCTGGCACCTTCGGTGCCGCCAAGGTGAAGTCAGCGTGAACGAAGGCGTCGTTGGTGTACTGGTCGGTGCTTTCGCCCAGCAGGTGCCAGGTGCCCCAGGCCAGCAGGCCGGCGCCCACCAGCAGGGCGACCGGGATAACGGGTTTGAGAATGCGGGATTGGTTCATGATCGACTCCGGTCAGGTCGGGGCGCGCGGCGGATAGATGCGCGTGGGCACGAAGGGAATGATGAGGAGCAGTGCGACCGCCACGGCGGACATGCAGAAATAGAGATCAGCGGATGTCAGCACCAGAGCCTGCAGATGCAGCCGGCGGGCGATTTCAACGCCTCCCTCGACCAGCGGGTTATTGCCCAGGCGGTCGACCAGTTGCGTCGAATGGAGATGCAGGCGCAGGGTGGCAAGCGCCTCCAGCACGCCGCCGGCAAGCACCGCGGCGAATCCCTTGACCGTGTTGAACCAGGCCGAGGCGAAAGGTCCGTCGGTGGGCTTGATGCTGCCTGTGGACAACATCAGCAGGGGCAGCACCGCCATCGGCTGGCCGAAGATCTGCAGCGCCTGCACCAGATAGAAATCGTCGCGGATCCAGGCCGATGTCAGCTGCGAAGCCAACCAGCAGGAACAGGCGAGCATGACCAGGCCGCAGGCGAGCACCCAGCGGCAATCGACCCAGCGCAGGTTGCACAGGGCCGCCACCAGCGGCAGCGCCAGCAGTTGCGGCAAGGCCACTACCAGCATGACCGGCGCGGTCTGCAACGGCCGATAGCCTTGCACCTGGGCCAGGTAGTTCGAGGGAATCATCACTGCCGCCAGCAGTACGAACAGCACCCCGCCCAGGGTGAACAGCGCAAAACTGAGGTTGCGCAGCTTGAGCAGTTGCAGCTTGAAGAACGGCAGTGGGTGCCTCCATTCGTTGAGCAGGAACAACACCAGCAACACGCTGCCGCCACCGAGCAGGACGCGGATCAAAGATGACTCGAACCAGTCCAGCCGCTCGCCCTGCACCAGGCCGACCACGAGCATGAACAGCGCGGGAAAGCCAAGCGCCAGACCCCGCCAGTTGAACTGACGGAAACGCTCCAGGCGCAACGGGTCCTGGGGCAACCCCCAGGCCACAGCGGCCATGGCCAGCAAGCTCGTTGGAACGATCTGCCAGAAGGCCCAGCGCCAACCTACGAACTCCACCCAGAACGCGGCCAGCGGCGTACCGAGGCTGGGGCCGAAGGTCGCGGTGAGGGCGTAGCTGGCGAGGCCGTAGATCTTGATGTTGGCGGGGAGGAAGCGCAGCGCCACGGTCATCAGGATCGGCGGCAAGGCTCCGCCGGCGAGCCCCTGCAGGCCGCGCAGCCACATCAGACTCTGCAGGTTCGGCGCCAGCGGGCTCAAAAGCCCGAGCAGCATGAAGGCGGCGATGGCCCAGAGGGTGAAGCGACGCAGGGACAAGGTCACCGCGAACCAGGGCGCGAAGGCCATGGCGCAAACCGAGGGCGCCGCATAGAGCGCCACCAGCCAGGTCCCTTCGTCACGACCAATGCCCATGGCGCCGCGGATATCCGCCAGGGCGATCTTGATCACGTTTTCATTGAAGCCGGAGACCAGGACAGCCAGCAGGACGCCGAGCATCCCGACCACCAGGCGTGGGGTGAAGGGAGTAGCGACAGGCGCCGCCACAGGGCCGGCGACCGGCAGCGGCATGGCCAGGGAGGCGTTCATCTGGACGCCTTTCCGCCGGCGCGAGAGGTGGAGTAAACGGACATGACGGGTTACCGGATTGCAGGCACGAGACTGAGTCTATTTGTGCTCCTGCCATGCCGATAACTGCAATTATGCGAATGAATCAGTGCGTTATACGCACGTATCCCCACTAGCTGCGCAGGCCCTCTTCGCAGCAGCGCTTGATCAGGCGGCGCAGCCAGCGATGGGCTGAATCGTTGTCGAAACGCGGATGCCAGGACTGGCGAACCCGCACCGATTCCAGCGGCAAGGGAATCGCAAACGAGCGCAGTGGCAGGCCGAGCCGCTCACACACCGAGATCACCGGGTCGGGCATGGGGAGGATCAGATCGGAATCGTGCAGGGCCAGCACCGCCGAGAAGAAGCTCGGGGAGATCAGCCCGACTCGGCGTGAAAGCCCCCGATCAGCGAGCGCCTGGTCGATGGGCCCGCGCGCCAGGCCTCGGCGCGAAACGCTGATCTGGTCGAAGGCGGCAAAGCGCTCCGCTGTGATGGGTGCGTCGAAGATCGGATGCCCCTCGCGCACCAGGCCGTTGAAACGGCATTCGAACAGGCCCTGGGACTTGATCTCGGGCGTCAGTTTGTCGGAAGCGCCGACGATCAGGTCGATGCGGCCGGCGCGCATGGCATCGTCGTCGCCATCGATCTCCGGAACGAAGCGCAGCACCGCGCCGGGCGCTTCCTGGCGCATCAGCTCGAACAGCCGGCCGCCATAGCAGACCATGAAGATGTCATTAGTCCGCACGTTGAACTGTCGCGCAAGACTCGAAAGGTCCACATCACGGGAATGGAAAAGTCCGCTGGCCTGCTCCACCAGCTCACGCACCTGTTCGCGCAGTTCCAGTGCGCGTGGCGTAGGCACCAGGCCGCGCCCGGCACGCACCAGGATCGGGTCGCCCACCGCATCGCGAATGCGCGCCAGCGTTCGGCTCATGGCCGGCGCACTCAGGTGCATGCGCCGTGCGGCGCCGGCCACGCTGCCCTCGTCGAGCAGAACATCCAGGGCCACCAGCAGGTTGAGGTCGGGCAATGACATTGCCGGCTCCAGCGCAAAAGAGAGATCGCCAATGTAGCGACCGGCCCGAATGCCGTCGATGGGACGCCATGAACGACAAGGCCCCGCGAGTGCGGGGCCTTGTCAGGAGCGATGGGGATCAGGCCTGGGCCTTCTCCTGCTTCGCCTTGAGCTTCTTCAGCTCTTCGTCACGCAGTTCGCGGCGCAGGATCTTGCCAACGTTGGTGGTCGGCAGCGCGTCGCGGAACTCGATGGCGCGCGGCACCTTGTAACCGGTGACGTTGCTGCGCATGTGCTCCATCACCTGTTCCTTGGTCAGGCTGACGCCGGGCTTGGCGACCACGAACATCTTGATCGCCTCGCCGGACTTCTCGTCCGGCACGCCGATGGCGGCGCACTGCAGCACGCCCGGCAGGGTCGCCAGCACGTCTTCCAGTTCGTTCGGGTACACGTTGAAGCCGGACACCAGGATCATGTCCTTCTTGCGGTCGACGATGCGCATGAAGCCGTCTTCCTGGATCACCGCAACGTCGCCGGTCTTCAGCCAGCCGTCGGCATCGAGGATTTCGTCGGTGGCTTCCTGGCGCTGCCAGTAGCCCTTCATCACCTGCGGGCCCTTCACGCACAGCTCGCCGGGCGCGCCCAGGCCAACGTCGTTGCCTTCGTCGTCCACCACCTTGCACAGGGTAGAGGGCACCGGAATGCCGATGGTGCCGATCTGGATGCTCTGGAAGGGGTTCACCGATACCACCGGGCTGGTCTCGGTCATGCCATAGCCTTCGCAGATGGCGCAGCCGGTGACCTGTTTCCAGCGCTCGGCGGCGGCCAGTTGCAGGGCCATGCCGCCTGACAGGGTCAGCTTCAGCGCGGAGAAGTCCAGCTTGCGGAAGTCCTCGTTGTTGCACAGGGCAACGAACAGGGTGTTCAGGCCCACGAAGCCGGTGAACTTGTACTTCGCCAGCTCCTTGGTCATGGACGGCAGGTCGCGCGGGTTGGAAATGAGGATGTTGTGGTTGCCGGTCAGCATCATCGCCATGCAATGGAAGGTGAAGGCGTAGATGTGATAGAGCGGCAGCGGGGTGATGAGGATCTCGCAACCTTCGTTCAGGTTGGCGCCCATCAGCGCCTTGCATTGCAGCATGTTGGCGATCAGGTTGCGGTGGGTCAGCATCGCGCCCTTGGCCACGCCGGTGGTGCCGCCGGTGTACTGCAGCACGGCGATGTCGCTGCCCTGCGGGCTGGCTTCGTTGACGGCACGGCCACGGCCCTTGGCCAGGGCATCGTTGAGCTTGACCGCCTGCGGCAGGCTGAACGGCGGCACCATCTTCTTCACGTGCTTGATCACGGCATTGACCAAGAGACGCTTGAAGGTCGGCAGCAGGTCGCCGACTTCAGTGACGACGACGTGCTTCACGCCGGTCCTGGGCAGCACTTCTTCAGCCAGGTGAGCCATGTTGGCCAGGCAGATAAGGGCCTTGGCGCCAGAGTCGTTGAACTGGTGCTCCATTTCCCGTGCGGTGTACAGCGGGTTGGTGTTGACCACGATCAGGCCGGCACGCATGGCGCCAAAGACGACTACCGGGTATTGCAGGATGTTCGGCAGTTGCACGGCGATGCGGTCGCCGGGCTTGAGATCGGTGTGACTCTGCAGGTAGGCGGCGAAGGCGCCGGAAAGTTCGTAGAGCTCACCGTAAGTGAGGGTCTTGCCCAGGTTGCTGAATGCGGGCTTGTCGGCAAAGCGTTGGCAGGACTGCTTCAATACCGCCTGGACGTTGGGGTATTGGTCGGCGTTGATCTCGGCAGGAACACCCGCCGGATATTTGTCCTTCCAGAAGTTTTCGGTCATGGAGGCCCACTCCTAAGCAACAGCTGATTTCACTGTCCTCGAGGGACAGTTGTTTGTTGTGTTCTGTGCGATTGTGCGCCCGTCCGGGCAAAAAAACGCGCCGAGATTAACAGCTTTGCCAGAGCCTCACCAGCACCAAAACAGCCCTTACCAGTAATAAAAATGACCAAATTCAGTGCATCTGGTCATTTTTGGAGTCTGAACTCTAATTAGCCGACAAACGGCGTATTTCGGGGCTTTCACGGGTTCTGAGGGGGGAGATTGACCGGGCGGACAGGCGGTTCGTGCTGAAATGCGGGGTGAAGAGGAGGCGGGAAGAACAAGGGCAGGACGGAAGACCCGCCCTGCCCTTTCGGTCAGGCGATATCGCGCAGTTCGCGACGCAGGATCTTGCCCACCGGAGTCATCGGCAGGGCTTCTTTCAGCACGATGTGCTTGGGCACTTTGTAACCCGTGAAGTTTTCCTTGCAGTAGGCCTTCAGCTCCTCGACGCTGACGCCGCCCTCGCGCGGCACCACGAAGAGCTTTACCGCCTCACCGGACTTGTCGTCGGGTACGCCGATGGCCGCGCAGTTGGCCACCTTCGGGTGGGCCATCACCACGTCCTCGATCTCGTTTGGATAGACGTTGAAGCCAGAAACGATGATCAGGTCCTTTTTGCGATCGACGATACGCACATAGCCGTCCGGATCGATCACCGCGATGTCGCCAGTCTTCAGCCAGCCTTCGGCATCCAGCACCTCGGCGCTGGCCTCGGGACGCTGCCAGTAGCCTTTCATCACCTGCGGCCCCTTGATGCACAGCTCGCCACGTTCCCCCAAGGGCAGTTCGTTGCCCGCATCGTCAATGGTCTTGAACGCGGTGCCCGGTACCGGAATGCCCACGGTCCCCAGGCGAGCCAGGCTGCCGTAGGGATTGGTGCTGGCCACGGGGGAGGTTTCGGTCAGGCCGTAGCCCTCCACCACGGAACAGCCGGTCATGGCCTGCCAGCGCTCGGCAGTAGCCTTGACCAGGGCGGTGCCGCCGGAATTGGTGACTTTGAGGTTGGAGAAGTCGAGGTTCTTGAACTCGGGGTGGTCCATCAGCGCAACGAACAGGGTGTTCAGGCCCAGCAGCGCAGAGAAACGCCACTTCTGCAGCTCCTTGATGAAGCCGCCGATATCGCGCGGGTTGGTGATGAGGATGTTGTGGTTGCCGTTGACCATCATGCACATGCAGTTCGCGGTGAAGGCATAGATGTGGTACAGCGGCAGCGGCGCAATCATGATTTCCTGGCCCTGCTTCATGAGCGGCGCGCCATCCGGGCCGTGCTGTGACAGGCAGGCGTCGACCTGCTGCATGTTGGCCACCAGGTTGCCGTGGGTCAGCATCGCGCCCTTGGCCACGCCCGTGGTGCCGCCGGTGTACTGCAGCACGGCGATGTCTTCCAGGCCGACCCGCACCGGCTTCAAGCCATGACCCTGGCCCTGCTTCAGCACGTCCTTGAAGGAGACGGCCTGGGGCAGGTGATAGTCGGGGACCATCTTCTTCAGCTTCTTCACCACGGTGTTGACGAGCCAGCCCTTGAGGCTTGGCAGCATGTCACCCATGCGCGCCTCGATCAGGTACTCGATCTCGGTGTCGGGCAGGACTTCCTCGACCAGCTTGCCGAACAGGTTGATGTAGACCAGCGCACGCACCCCGGCGTCCTTGAACTGGTGACGCATCTCACGGGCGGTATAGAGCGGGTTGGTGTTGACCACGATCAGGCCGGCGCGCAGGGCGCCGAACACGGCAATGGGGTACTGCAGCACGTTGGGCATCTGCACGGCGATGCGGTCGCCGGGTGCAAGGTCTGTGTTCTTCTGGAGGTAGGCGGCGAAGGCTGCGGACAGGCGATCCAGCTCGGCGTAGGTCAGGGTCACGCCCAGATTGCTGAAGGCCGGGCGGTCAGCGAACTTCTTGCAGGATCGTTCGAAGACCTCGATCACCGACTTGTAGGCGGCCAGATCGATTTGGTTGGGCACGCCGGCCGGGCGTTTGTCGCTCCAGAAATCAGGTTGCATTGTTCTTATCCTCGAAGCCCTGAAATAGTCTGGCCCGCACTGCGGGGCTGCCGGGAACTTAGCAGCTCCGAAGCGCAGCGCAAATATGCGACGGGGTGTCATTGACCGCGTGAATCTTACCGATAGTCCAGTTAGATTCGCCTAGCATCAGAACAAGAACATGACATCCGGATTACATATCACCCATGCGTTTCCCTCTGGCCCTGTGTGCGCTGCTGTCCTGCCTGTTCCTCAGCTGCGGCGTGCGGGCCGACCTCCGTCTGGCGACCCTGGAATATCCGCCCTACTGCTCACAGTCCCTGCCGCAAGGCGGCAGTATCATCGAGCTCACAACCCGCGCCTTCGCCACCCAGGGCTACAAGGTCCAGGTGGATTTCATGCCCTGGGCCCGCGTACGTGCAGCCCTGCACAGCGGCCACTACCAGGGCGCCCTGGCCCTCTGGCCGCGTGAAGTGGTGGAGGAGAACCTCCATGCTTCGCGCCCGCTGTTCTACAGCGAACTGGGATTCTTCGTACGCAAGGACACGCCTGTCAGCTTCAAGAGCCTCTCCGAACTCAAGGGACGCAAGGTGGGCGTGGTCAGGGGCTACGGCTACCCGACCCGTGTGCTGCGCTCGGGATTCAGTGCTGAAGAGGCGGTGGACGACATCTCCAACCTGCGCAAGCTGGATGCCCGACGTTTCGACCTGGTTCTGCTGGAGCGAGCCGTCGGCCAGTACCTGATCGCCACGGACGAGCACCTGCGCGGCAAGCTCCAATGGCAGCCGCCGGCCCTGGAACGCATCCCTCTGCTGGCGGGATTCAACGCGCCGCGTGCCGGACAACCGGACTGGGCGCAAATCTATGAGCGCGGCCTCAGGGCACTGCTGGCCAGCGGCGAATACATGCGCATCCTCGAACGCCACAACGTCCCGCCCAATTGAGCAGGCTTTGCGCCACCTTCGCCCCCGTGCACAATGCGCCGAATCCCCGGCAAAAGGATCGGCCATGCGCCACGACGCCTTCTGGCTAGACGCGAGCGATAGCGCGCCCCTGTACGTCAATCACTGGTCCGGCGAGACCCCGCCCAGGGCGGTAGTCATGCTCTCCCACGGCATGGCCGAGCACGGCGGCCGCTATGCCCGTCTGGGTGCGGCGCTGGTAGCCGTCGGTTTCGAGCTCTACGCCCTCGACCAGCGCGGTCATGGACGCAGCGCCGAGCATGGCGTTCTCGGCCAGTACGCGGCGGATGAAGGCTGGAGCAAGGTCATTGGCGACCTGGCGAGCCTCAATCACCACATCCGCCAACAGCACCCGCAAGTGCCGATCTTCCTCCTTGGCCACAGCATGGGCAGCTATATCGGCCAGGCCTACCTGATGCAGCACAGCTGCAGTCTGCAGGGCGCCATTCTTTCCGGCTCCAACTACCAGCCCGTCGCGCTGTACAAGGTGGCTGCACTGGTGGCCCGTTTCGAGCGCTGGCGCCAGGGCAAGGAAGGCCGTAGCGCGCTGATCGAGTTCCTCTCCTTCGGCTCCTTCAACAAGGCCTTCAAACCCAACCGCACGGCCTTCGACTGGCTCAGCCGCGACCCGGCTGAAGTGGACAAGTACGTCGAGGACCCGCTCTGCGGTTTCCGCTGCACCAACCAGTTGTGGCTCGACCTGCTTGGCGGGCTTCAGAACATCACCCCGCCGAAACACCTGGCGCAGATCGACCCCGATCTGCCGCTGCTGGTGATCGGCGGCGAACGCGATCCGGTCAGCGAGGGCCGGCGCCTGCAGGATCTTGCCGCGGCATTGCGCCGGGCCGGCATCAGGGACGTGCAGCTGAACATCTACCCTGACGCCCGTCATGAGCTGCTCAATGAGAGCAACCGCGACGAAGTGATCGAAGACTTGATCGACTGGCTGGAGCAGACCCTTGCCCACAGTCGGCACCAAAAAACGCAAGCCAAGGAGTCCGCATGAGCCAGGTAACCAACTTCACCTACGACGCCCTGGAAGTCGGCCAGAAAGCCACCTTCTCCACCACCGTCGAAGAGCGTCATATCCAGCTGTTCGCTGCCGTCTCCGGCGACCGCAACCCGGTGCACCTGGACGCCGAGTACGCTGCCGGCACCATGTTCAAGGAGCGCATCGCCCACGGCATGTTCACCGGCGCCCTGATCAGCGCCGCCATCGCCTGCGAAATGCCTGGCCCGGGCAGCATCTACCTCGGCCAGCAGCTCAAGTTCACCCGTCCGGTAAAACTGGGCGACACCCTGACCGTCGAGCTGGAAATCCTGGAGAAGCTGCCTAAGAACCGCGTACGCATCGCCACTCGCGTGTTCAACCAGAACTCGGACCAGGTCGTGGACGGCGAAGCCGAGGTGCTCGCGCCGAAGCAGCAGCTGTCGGTGGAACTGCCGGAACTGCCGCCGATCACCATCGGCTGAAGATGCAGCTGCCCAAAAAAAGCCCGGATGACTCCGGGCTTTTTTTGGGCACTGTCCCTGTGGGAGCGAATTCATTCGCGAAAGGGGTAGGCACCGAGCTGGCCTGACGCTGCCCTCACCCCAACCCTCTCCCAGAGTGAGAGGGGGTGGTCTGTGCCAGCCCTGCCCTACTCAGCCACCGTCACGCTGGCCGTCATCCCGGCGCTCAGTGTCACATCATCCGGCACCTTGTCCAGCTTGATCCGAACCGGAATCCGCTGGGCCAGGCGCACCCAGTTGAAGGTGGGTTCGACGTTCGCCAGCAACTGGGTATCGGGAATGGCATTGCGGTCGGTGATGCCACGGCTGATGCTTTCCACCTTACCGGTCAGCGGCTCCCCTGCACTCATCAACCAGACCTTCACTGGAGCGCCTACCTTGATGCGCGGCAGCTTGGTTTCTTCGAAATAGGCCTGGACGTAGAACGAACCGTCATCCACCAGCGCCATCACTGGCTGCCCGGCGCTCGCGTAGTTGCCCTGGGCCAGGCGCAGATTGGTCACTTGCCCACTACGTGGCGCACGCAACTCGCTGCGCGTGAGGTTGAGCTCGGCCACTCTCACCTCCGCCTGGGCTTCGCGGAATTCGGCACGGGCCACTTCCGCAGTGATCAGGGCGTTCTCCTTGAGCTCCGCACTGATCGCCTGGGGTCCCAGGTGCTCACGACGGGAGGCCTCGTGCTCGCGCAGGCGCAGCTGGTGCTGGCGGGTCTCGGCTACCGCGCGGGCCTTCTCCAGCGCCGCCTGGTAGCGCTCTCGGTCAATACTGAGCAACAGGTCGCCGGCCTTGACCTGCTGGTTGTCCTGGACCTTCAGCTCCATCACCCAGCCGGACACATCGGGCGATATCACCACCACGTCGGCGCGCACGCGCGCGTCGCGGGTCCAGGGTGCGAGCATGTAGTGCTGCCAGAGGCCATAGCCGGCCACGATGGCCACCACGACCAGGGCCAGGGTTACCATTACGCGCAGCGTGGAACGCATCTTCATCTCCTTCACGAGTGCCCGG
This sequence comes from Pseudomonas sp. DY-1, assembly GCF_003626975.1. Lineage (NCBI taxonomy): Bacteria > Pseudomonadati > Pseudomonadota > Gammaproteobacteria > Pseudomonadales > Pseudomonadaceae > Pseudomonas > Pseudomonas sp. DY-1. The sequence goes on from NZ_CP032616.1 coordinate 2,559,414, forward strand.
TCAGCGCTACCAGCGCCGCCAGCACACAGACATACAAGGCACAGTCGAACAGCGCTTCGTGCCAGATCCAGCGCGCCAACCCGGCTCGAGCCAGACCGATTCGCAGTGCGCCGGTTACCAGCAGGGCCAGCAGCGCATAAAGCAGAAAGGGGCTGAGCAGCACGCCCCCCAGGGACCATTCACGCAAGCCCATGGCTCGCCTCCTGTTGTTCACACCATTGCCGCCAACTCTGCTGCAGCTGCAACAATGCCGCCTGGGCCAGGCGACGGTCGATACTCCTCCCGGCCCCCCGCAGAGCCTCCAGCAACTCTCCAACGGGCTCGTCGAGGGCCTGGGCGCGGCCCGGTGCCGGGCCTTGCAGCACGACGTGCTCGAGTTGCCGCATGAAGCGGTCCTCCGATGCGCCCAGCGGCCTGTCAGCCGCGGCCAGGCAGCGCCGCAGGTGCAGCAGTTCGTCGCCCAGGTCCAGGCTGGCGATACCATCGTCCCAGCGGCTGCGGCTCTGTTCCGGCAGCACCGGGTAGAGCCGCGCCAGTTGAAGCAAGCGGTCGGCCATGCGTCCGCCGAACCAGTTCTCCGCCCCGGCCAGGCGCACTCCGGTCAGGCGTGCCAGATCACTCAGGCTCGCCTTGAGCAGCCGCCGGCCGTGCCACACCGGATTGCGCAGTGGAATCAGGCGGAAGGTGAACACCGCGAAGCCGACTCCGAGCAGCATGGAAATCGCCTCATTGAAGAACAACCCGACATCGAAACGCATGAGGTTCTGTGGTGCACAGAGCACGATGAAATGCAGGCAGAAGGAGGTAGCCGTGGCACCCAGCGCAGGCTTGGCCATACCCAGCGCACCGAAGAACAGCGGTACACCGAGCGCCATGCAGAGCATCGCAAAGCCGCTGAGTTGGGGCAGGAACACCTGTCCAACGATAAAGGCCACGGGCAGCGCATAGACGATGCCGTGCAGGAACATCATGCCGATCTGCTCCGCGTTCTCGCGACTGGCGAACAGGCCACAGATCACGCAAGTCAGGGTCAGCGCGCCGACCGCGGAGGTCCAGGCGGTGGCCAGCCAGAAAGCCGACAGGCCGAGGAAGGCCAGGGCGCTGCGCAGGCCATAGATGGCGGCTGTCTGAACATCCCGGTGAGTAGACAGCGGCGGTGGTGCGTCCGCGGGCGCTTCGCCGCGTTCCACTGCATGCATGGCACCAACCGCCTCCGAGGCCTGGCGCATGACCACCGCCATGCGACCCAGACAGTATTGCTGGACAGTGGTCAGGGTCTCGTCCTCAGACGCCAACAGCAGCCGCTCGCGCAACGCATCCAGACGCGCCACATCAGGTTCGGCCAGGGTCTGTTCGACCTCTTCCACCCAGGGCCGCAGGCCATCGGCCTCGTCCTCGTCCAACTGACGCCACTGGCGCGCTACACCGCGAGCCAGACGTAGCAGACTGAGCAAGTCGCGACTGAGCACCTGCAAGGCCAGCGCACGCTGGCGACCAAGACTGCCTTCAAACCAGGCGTGCTCGCGCTGCGCATCCACCGCAACGATGCGCCCCAGCACACCCAGCAAGCCCTGGCGCTCCTGTCGCTCGCCCTTCAAGGCGGAGATCGACGCCTGGATGCCGCATTGCCAGGCGTCCCGTGCCTGGCGCGCCAGCTGGCGTTCCACCCGCTGCGGCCAGAGCAGTGCGCTGGTAAGGGTGGCGCAGATGATGCCGAGGCAGATTTCCGTGGAGCGCGCCACGGCCTGGTCGAACACCGCCAGCGGGTGGCTAATGGCGGGCAGGCCAATGATGGCGACCGTGTAACCGGCCAGCACGAAGGAATAGGACCAGGCACTGCGCATCATGGTCGAGGCGGCGGTGCAGATGCCCAACCAGGCGGCCAGGGCCAGCAGGAATAACCAGGGTGTCTGCGCGAAGAGGCCGACGATGGCCACTGACATGAACGTGCCGACCAAGGTGCCGAGCAGCCGCGCCAAGCCCTTCTGCACCACCATCCCGGACAACGGCTGTGCCACGATAAACGCCGTCATCAGCGCCCATTGCGGCTGCTGAAGATCGAAGCGAAAGGCACACCAGAGGGCAATGCCGCCTCCCAGCAAAGTCTTGATTGCGAATTGCAGCGCCGGAATGTCAGGCGCCAGGAAGGCACGCAGGGAATCGCGCACGGGCTAGGTCCAAGGATGATCCGTAGAAACTGAAGATAGCCCGCCAGAATCGGCAGGCCATAACCGCGAATATTGATAGCTTGCTAACAAAATCTCGTCCAGTGGGCGCTTCGCGTTCGTCGGCTGCTCGTTGTTAATTAATTAAATGCATATTTAAATAAACCCATCCCTTCTCGTCCGGAGATACTTACCGTGACCCGCCCTCGCTCCCCCGGCCGCCCCACGGGCGATTCCCAGCTCCAGCGCGAACGCCTGCTGGACGCCGCCACCGATGCGTTCGCCCATGTCGGCGTCCATGCTGCCAGCCTGCGGGGCATTGCCCAGCAGGCTGGCGTGACGCCCGCCCTGGTGAACTACTACTTCGGCAACAAGGAGCGCCTGGTGGAAGCCGTGGTCGAGGAGCGCCTGCTGCCCCTGTTCCAGGGCATGAGCGAACGCCTGCAACAGGTCGGTGACGATCCTATGGAACTGGTCGGCGCCTTCGTTCGCGGCATGAGCGCCAACCTCAGCAGGAACCCCTGGCTGCCGCCGCTCTGGGTCCGTGAAGTGCTCTGCGAAGGCGGTGCGCTGCGCGAAATGCTCACGTCCCGCTTCGCCCCGATGGTGCCCCTGCTGCTGGCCCAGCGCTTCGCTGCGGCGCAAGCGGGCGGTCGTCTCAACCCGGACGTCGACCCTCGCCTGCTGGTGGTTTCGCTGGTCGGCCTGGTGATGCTGCCCTACGCCGCCGGACAGATCTGGCGCGGCATTTTCGCCACGCCGGAACTGGGCGACGAAGCCATGGTGAAACACATCATGGCGCTACTCGAGCGCGGACTGGAGGTGAAGCCATGAAACACTTGCTTCCCTGTCTGCTGGCGTTCGCCCTGCTCAGTGGCTGCGAAGACCCCGCTCAACAGCCGCTGCTCGGCACCCTTGAATGGGACCGCATCGGGCTGCCCGCAGAAGCCTCGGAAACCATCCTCGCCTGGCGTGTGGCCGAGGGTGATCAGGTGCAGCAGGGCCAACTGCTGCTGGAACTGGACCCGCGTCGTCTCGATGCCCGTCTCAAGGAAGCGCAAGGCGACGTCGCCCAGGCAAAGGCGCGGCTTGACGAACTCAGCAATGGCGCCCGTAGCGAGACCGTGGACGCCGCCCGCGCCACCCTCACCCGCAATCGCGCGGAGCTGACCGACGCCGACCGAAACTTCCAGCGCATCGCCGCTCTCTATCAGCGCCGCCAGGTCGCCATTGCCGAGCTCGACCGCGCCCGCGCCGCCCGCGACCAGGCCAATGCTGCCGTGAACAATGCTGACGCCCAGCTGCGCGAACTCACCAACGGCACCCGTCCGGAACAGATCGAACAGGCCACCGCCCTGCTCCAGGCCGCCCAGGGCCGGCTGGCGCAATTGCAGGTCACCCGCGAGCACCTTAGCCTGCGCGCCCCCCGCGAGGGCCGGGTGGATACCCTCCCCTTCAAGCCTGGCGACCAACCGCCACTGAACGCCGAGCTGGTCAGCCTGCTGGTGGGTGAGGCGCCCTACGCGCGGGTCTACGTGCCTGCCTCGGTACGTACGCAGATCGCCATCGGCGATGCGCTCAAGGTGAAGGTCGAAGGCGTGGCCGAACCTTTCGACGCCACCGTGCGCAGCATCGCCAGCGAATCCAGCTTCACCCCCTACTTCGCCCTGACCGGCGACGACGCCAGCCGCCTGGTCTACCGCGCCGAACTGGTGCTGCAAGGCGAGGCTGCGCGCAAGCTGCCCGCGGGCTTGCCGGTGCAGGCGGAGCGAGTGAGCCATGAGCAGTGATGAAGCGGTAATCCGCGCCAGCGGCCTGACCAAGCGCTTCGGCCAGCTCACTGCCGTCGATGGGCTGAACCTGCACGTCAACCGCGCCGAAGTGTTCGGTTTCCTCGGTCCCAATGGCTGTGGCAAATCCACCACCATCCGCATGCTCTGTGGCCTGCTTCTGCCCAGCGCTGGCGAGATCGAAGTGCTCGGCTGCCGCATCCCGCAGGACGCCGAGGAACTGAAACGCCGCATCGGCTACATGACCCAGAAGTTCTCTCTGTACGAAGACCTGACGGTGGGCGAGAACCTGGAGTTCCTCGCTACCGTCCAGGGCCTGGATCGCCGCGAAGCCCGCCAGCGCATCGATGAACTGCTGGAGCGCTATTGGCTGGCGGATCGCCGCAAGCAGCTCGCCGGCACCATGAGCGGCGGCCAGAAACAGCGCCTGGCCCTGGCCGGCGCAGTGCTGCACAAGCCCGACCTGCTGCTCCTCGACGAACCCACCAGCGCCGTGGACCCGCAATCACGCCGGGAATTCTGGGATTCGCTCTTCGAACTGGCCGAAGCCGGCACCACCCTGCTGGTGTCCACCCACTATATGGATGAAGCCGAACGCTGCACCCGTCTGGGCATCCTCGATGCCGGACGCCTGGTGGCCGACGGCAGCCCCGCCGATCTGATGGCTGCCCTGCCAGGACGCCCGTTGCTGGTGGAATGCGCACAGCCACGCCAGGCCCAACGCGCCCTGCAAGGTGCCGAAGAAGTCATCGCCATGGCCCAGATCGGTGCCACGCTGCGCGTGCTCAGCGCCGTCGATGATGCTCGCGAACGCATCGCCCAACGCCTTGTCGACCAGGGCGTCGAGGCCGAGGTGAAGCCCACCGACGCCAACCTCGAAGATGTTTTCGTTGCCGTCACCCACCGCCCGCTGGAACGGGCCGGAGCCTCGTCATGAACCTGCGCCGCCTGGGGGCTATCGTCCTCAAGGAACTGCGCCAGCTGCGCCGCGACCGCCTGACCTTCGCCATGATCGTCGGCATCCCGATCATGCAACTGGTGCTCTTCGGCTACGCCATCAACATGGACGTGCGCGGCTTGCACGCCGCCGTGCTGGATCAGGCCGACACCGCCCGCTCCCGCGAAGTGATCGCCGAACTCGGCGCCAGCCAGGTGCTGGATTTCCGCTACCAGCTCGCCACGCCGCAAGAGCTGGACAAGCTGCTGCGCGAAGGCAACATCAGTGCAGCCCTGGTGGTGCCGCCGGACTTCGAAGCACGTCTGCAACGCAAGGACCGCCCGCCACTGCAGCTGGTGGTGGATGGTTCGGACCAGGTCGTGCAGGCCTCGGCCCGCCAACTGGCGGCCTACCCTCTGCCCGGCTGGCCGAACCTGACCGGCGTGCAGGTGGTGAACTTCTATAACCCCGAACGCCTGGCGCCCCTGAATACGGTGCCGGGGCTGATCGGAGTGATCCTCACCATGACCATGGTGCTGTTCACCGCCATCGCCCTGGTGCGCGAACGGGAACGCGGCAACATGGAACTGCTGATCACCACACCGCTCTCACCCTGGGAGCTGACCCTGGGCAAGGTCCTGCCCTTCGTCGGCATCGGCCTGGTGCAGGTGACAGTGATCCTGCTGGTGGGGCTGTGGCTGTTCGAGGTACCGGTGCGTGGCTCGCTGCTGGAACTCTATGGCGCGTCCCTGGTGTTCATCTTCGCCAGTCTGACCCTGGGGGTATTCATTTCCACCCTGGCGCGCAGCCAGTTCCAGGCCATGCAAATGGCCTTCTTCACCTTCCTGCCGCAGATCCTGCTGTCGGGTTTCATGTTCCCCTTCGCCGGCATGCCGCAGGCGGCGCAGTGGATCGCCGAAATCCTGCCGTTGACGCACTTCTTGCGTCTGACCCGCGGCATCATGCTGCGCGGCGCAGGCCTTGCCGATCTCTGGCTGGAACTGGTGGTGCTGCTGGTGTTCACCCTGGTGATGCTCACCTTCGCAGTAATGCGGGTGCACAAGCGGCTGGATTGAAATCCAGAAGGCCGAAACGCTTTTCGTAGGTTGGGTAGAGCGAAGCGAAACCCAACGATCAGCGCTCATTCGTTGGGCCTCGTTCCTCGGACCAACCTACGACAGCAACCCCGCCATGGTCCGCTCACCCAGTGCCGGTCCGACGCTCATGCCCACGCCACTGTGCATCAACACGGCAGTCACTCCCGGCGCGGCCTTGAGCACCGAGAAGGGCCCCGGCCCACGTGCGCCGTAGACGCCCTGCCAACGCTCCACCACGGTCAGGCGGGTACCCAGGGTGTGTTCGGCCAGTTCCAGCATGATTTCGTCCACCGCTTCGGCGTTGAAGGGCGAAGCATCTGTGCCGTAGTGGTGGGAATCGCCGACGATCAGCTCGCCATGGGGCGTCGGGCTGACCAAAAGGTGAATACCGTGCTCTTCCAGCTCCGGCTGCTCGCTCTGGATCTGCTCGCGAATGGCCTCGGCTTCCGGCAGGTCGGCGAACGCGCCGTAGTGCACGCAGCTGAGGCCCGTGAGCACCGCCTGATTCAAGCCAAAATCCTGTTCCGGGCGAACACGCAGCATCTGCAGGCGGCACACCTGGGGTTGCAGTGAAGCGATCTGCTCGGCCAGCAGGGTCTGGTAGTCATGCCCCGAGCAGACGACGATCTGCTCCGCGCGGCAGCTGCCTTTCGTGCTGTGGATAACCCCGGGTTCGACATCGCGCACCAGGGTGGAGAAATGGAACTCGACGCCGTGCTCGCGGCGCAGGTAATCCACCAGCGCGGGAACAGCCTCGCGGGAGTAGATCTGCTGGTCGTCCAGGCCCAGCAGCGCAGCGCGATGGTGGCTGAACTGGCCCCGGTACAGGTCGTGCAGACGTTCGCCACGCAGCAGTTCCACGTGATAGCCGTGCTCGGGCGCACGCACTTCGCAGAAGGCGTCCAGCAACTCTTCCTCGGCGCGGGTACGGGCGAACAGCAGGGAGCCATTGCGGCGGATTTGGAAGCCGGCGGCCTCGGCCCAACCGGCCCAGATTTCGCGACTGTCGCGGGCAAGCGCATGCATGGGGCCCGGCGGCTGGCCTGTGACCAGCGCCTGGCCGAAGTTGCGCACCGACGCGCCCAGCGGGGTGGCGCTGCGTTCGAAGACGCTGACGCGCAGTCCGCGGCGGGCGGCGGCATAGGCGTGGGATAGACCGAGGATGCCGGCGCCGACGATAGCGATATCGGTGTCTTGCAGGGGCATGGGGTTCTCCTTGAAAGCCCGTGCCTTCCCGCCCCCTCACCCCAGCCCTCTCCCAGAGGGAGAAAAGCAGCGAGGGAGAGGGGAAGGTTCGAGCGAGGGGATGATTGCGGAGTTACTGCGGCAGCTTCTCGGACTTGCCGTCGTAGCGCTTGCGCCATTCGGCCAGAATCTGGTCGCGGTTCTGCGAAGCCCAGGCGAAGTCGTTCTTGATCAGGCGCTGCTCGTAATCGGCGGGCAGTTCGGTCTGCGGCTTGGCGATACCGGGGGCGGCGAGTACGGCGAAGTTTTCCTTGTACAGCTCCATGGCCGCCGGGCTGGCGGAGAAGTCGGCGAGTTTCTTGGCCGCTTCAAGCTGGTCGGTGCCTTTCACGATACCGGTGGCTTCAATTTCCCAGCCCAGGCCTTCTTTCGGCAGGACGATGTCCAGCGGTGCGCCCTGGCGCTTGAGCTGCACGGCCGGGTATTCGAAAGAGATACCGATGGGGAACTCGCCGGCGGCGGCCAGCTTGCACGGCTTGGAGCCGGAATGGACGTACTGGCCGATGTTCTGGTGCAGGCCATCCATGTAGGTCCAGCCCTGCTTCTCGCCAAAGGTCTGCAGCCAGGCGCTGACGTCGAGGAATCCAGTGCCGGAGGACGCAGGGTTCGGCATCACGATCTTGCCCTTGTACTCCGGCTTGGTCAGGTCTTCCCAGCTATTGGGCTTGCTCAGGCCCTGCTTCTCGGCTTCCACGGTGTTGAAGCAGATGGTGGCGGCCCATACGTCCATGCCCACCCAGGCCGGCGGATTGGCAGCGTCGCGATAGTTGGCGCCGATGGTCTCCAGATGCTTGGGCGCGTACTTCTGCAACATGCCCTGTGCATCGAGGATGGCCAGGCTGGAAGCAGCCAGGCCCCACACGGCGTCGGCCTGCGGACGATCCTTCTCGGCCAGCAGCTTGGCGGTGATGATGCCGGTGGAGTCACGTACCCACTTGATCTCGATATCCGGGTTCTGCGCTTCGAAGGCCTTCTTGTAGGCCGACAGCTGCTCGGCTTCCAGGGCGGTGTAGACAGTCAGCTCGGTGGCGGCCTGGGCCTGGAGGCTGAAGCCGGCCATTACGGCGGCGGCGAGAGCGAGGCGTTTGAACATGGAAAGCTCCTTGTCGGGATTGCTTGGGGTTGTGGTTGTTCAGTGGGTGCCCGGCGTGCCCTGGCGCCAAGCCTGGGAGCGGCGCAGCAGGCCGCGCGAAGCCCAGGCCAGCAGCAGGGAAACCGTGGCGGAGGTCAGCAGGATCAGGGTGGACATGGCGGCCGCGCCGCCGACGTTGCCCGCGTCGTCCATGTTCAGCACAGCCACGGCGGCGAGGATGCTGTCGGGGCTGTAGAGGAAGATGGCGGCGGACACCGTGGTCATGGCCGAAACGAACAGGTAGCGGATGATGTCCAGCAGCGCCGGCAGGCAGATCGGCACCGTCACCCGCAGGTAGTGGCGCCAGAGCGGAGCCTTGAGCGACAGCGCGGCGGCCTCGAACTCGCCATCCAGCTGGCGCAGCGCGGTGGTGGCGGTCATCTGCGCAGTCGTCAGGAAGTGCGCGATGGAGCAGATCACCAGCAGGGTCATGCTGCCGTAGAGGGCGTGCAGCGGGTTGCCTGGCAGGTTGAAGAAGAACACGTAGCCAAGGCCGAGCACGAGGCCGGGTACGGCCATGGGCACGAAGCTGAGCAGGCGCAGCACCTGGTTGAGCCACTGCTGGCCACGGGTCTTCTCCATCAGGTAGGCGCCGGTGAAGATCAGCGCACTGCCGAAGATCGCGGTGCAGCTGGCCAGGGTCAGGCTGTTGCGGTAGGCCAGCCAGCCGCCACCGGCGGTTTCCTCGAATGCGTAATGACGCAGCGACAGCGACAGGTTGTAGGGCCAGAACTTCACCAGCGACGAATACACTGCCATGCCCAGCACCAGCAGGAGGATTGCGCAGACCGTCAGCACCAGGGCGAGGAAGCAGGCATCGCGGACCTTCGACGGTGTCGGGTGGAAGACCTGGGCCCGGCCGCTCATGGCCTCGCCCTGGCGACGACGCAACCAGGCGTCGACACCAAAGCTGAGCAGTGCCGGCAGCAGCAACACCATGCCGATCAGAGCGCCACGGCCGAACTGCTGCTGGCCGACCACGGCCTTGTAGGCTTCCAGCGCCAGCACCTGGTAGTCGCCACCGACGACCACGGGCACGCCGAAGTCGGTGATGGTCAGGGTGAACACCAGGCAGAAGGCGGCGAACGCAGCCTGGCGCGTCGCCGGCCAGGTGATGCTGCGAAAGGCCTTCCATGGACCGGCGCCCATGCTGGCGGCGGCGTCGAACAGGCGCGCATCGGCCATCGACAGCGCCGAGAGCAACACCATCAACGCATGTGGGAAGGTGTAGATGGCCTCACCGAGGACGATGCCCCAGAAGCCGTAGATGTTGTCCGGTAGCCAGTCACGCAGCAGTCCCTGGTTGCCGAACAGGTAGATCAGCGCGATGCCCGGCAGCATTGACGGTGCCAGCAACGGCAGCAGGGAGATTCCCCGCCAGAGGCCCTTGGCCGGAATCAACGTGCGTTGCAGGGCATAGGCGAACAGATAGGCGGTGGGCACCACGATGGCAGCCACGCTCAGAGACACCTTCAGGCTGTTTCCCAGCAGCCAATGGAAGTTGGCGCTGGCCAGCAGTTCCTTCGCCGCCAACAGACCACCCCCCTGCCCCGCCCCTGCGCTGAAGCCCCGCCAGAAGATCGCCAGCAGCGGCAGCAGCACAGCGAGAATCAGCAGGCCGAGGAACAGGTATTTACCACCGGTCACGAAGAGGCGGTCGAGCAGGTCACCACGCGCGGTGGCCCTGGCCGGAATCTTGTCCAGCTTGATCACGGCATCCATCTCAGGCGAACACCTGCAGGCTGTGCGCCGGAAGCGCCACCCAGATATCCGGGGTGCCGAGGCGCGGCAGGCTTTCAGGGCCCAGCTCGGCCAGCAGCGGATGGCCAGGCAGTTGCTCCAGCTCGAAGCTCATGCGGCAACGGTTGCCGAGGAAGGTGATCTCCCGCACCTGGGCACGGAAGCGATTGTCCTGCTGCTCGGCGGGATTGATAGCGATGGCCTCGGGGCGACAGAACAGGCGGCCGCGCGCGACACTGCCGGCGGTTTCAGGAAGGCGCAGGTGCATGTTGCCGACACGGGCGTGACCGCCCTGGCGCGAGTCGAAGGGCAGCCAGTTGCCCTGGCCGACGAACTCGGCAACGAAGGGTGTGGCGGGCTGGCGATAGATATCCTGGGGCGTGCCGTATTGTTCAACGCGGCCCTGGTTCATCACCGCAATTCGGTCGGCCATCAGCATGGCCTCGTCCTGGTTGTGGGTAACCATCAGCGTGGTGATGCCCAAGCGCTTCTGCAGTTGGCGCAGCTCGGTGCACAGATGCTCGCGGACGCGGGCGTCCAGCGCCGACATCGGCTCATCCAGCAGCAGCAGGGACGGCGCCGGAGCCAGGGCTCGGGCCAGGGCCACGCGCTGCTGCTGGCCACCGGAGAGCTGGCCGGGGAACTTCTTCTCGCTGCCGGCAAGGCCCACCAGCTCCAGCATCTCGGCAACGCGGGCACGCACCTGCTCGCGGCCGCTGCCGGACAGGCCATAGGCGATGTTCTGCTCCACCGTCAGGTTCGGGAACAGCGCATAGGACTGGAACAGGATGCCGTAGTCACGGGCCTGGGGCGGCAGGCGTGAGATATCCCGTGTGCCGATGTGGAGCGTGCCGCTGTCCTGCTGCTCCAAGCCGGCAATGCAGCGCAGCAGTGTCGTCTTGCCACAGCCGGACGGTCCCAGCAGGCACACGAGTTCGCCTGCAGCGATATCCAGGGAAACACCGCCCAACGCAGTGAAATGGCCGAAGCGCTTGTGGATATCTCGCACCCGCATATGGGTGGCGTGGTGATCGGCTGGGGTCATGGCGGTACCTCGTTAAGCAGTTGGCGTGCACGGGTGCACGGCTCGACGAGGTGGATGCTAGGGAGGCAATGCGAACGTCAGATGGCGATTGGGCAAATTACGCCGATAGTGGCATTGGTGGATTTGGGATAGGCCCCGGATCGGCGATTGCGCAATCCTCGTGGGAGCGATTTCAATCGCGAAGGGCAGCTCCGTTGCCCGTGTCTTCCAGGCACGCAGGACGCTCCTTCGGCCCGCTTCGCGAATGAATTCGCTCCTACAGGGCAGCCTATGACTGGTCAGCCGTATCCCGCGCTACGGCAAGGAACGCTGCGGGCAAGCGCGCCTGGCGGCGTTCCTTGAGGCAGTAGAGGTATTCGTCTATCTGCGGTGCGCCCTTGAGCGCGATCACCCGCAGTTCGGGGTTATCCGGCACTTCGTGGCGGGCGATGATGCTGATGCCGAGGTTTCGGATCACCGCTTCGCGGATGGATTCGCGGCTGCCGATCTCCAGCAGCGGGCCGATGGAAATGCCGGCATCCCTGAGCATGTCTTCGGTGAGCTGGCGAGTGGTCGAGCCTGGCTCACGCATCAACAGGCAATGGCCCCGGAGATCTTCGAGGCCGACCGACTTGCGCCGTGCCAGGGAATGCTCCCGGTGAACCGCCAGTACCAGCGGATCGCTGCCCAGCACCATGCGCGTCAGTCTGGCGTCATCCAGCTTCTGGGAAGACGCGGCAAGATCGACGCGGTACTCCTCCAGGGCTTCGATCACCTGCTGGGAATTGCCGATATCCAGGGAAACATCGATCTGCGGGAAGCGTTCGCGGAAGCTGCGCACCAGGTCGAGGATGTAGTAAGGCGCAGTGGCGCCGATGCGCAGGGTGCCCTGCATCTGTCCGCAATTGCGCAGGAAGAACTCGATATCGGCTTCCTGCTGCAACAGCACCTTGACCATGGGCAACAGTTTCGCCCCCTCCTCGCTCACCGTCAGGCGGCGCCCGCCACGATGGAACAGCTCGACGCCGTACTGGCCTTCCAGGTTGCGGATCTGCGTGGTCACCGTGGGCTGGCTGAGACCGAGCTTCTTCGCCGCCTGGGTAATGCTGCCCAGGCGGGCAACCATGTAGAAGGCCTTGAGCTCGGCGCTGAGCATGGGGGGTGGACCTCGGAGCGGTGGAATGCGGGCATTCTGCCTGCCGCCGGGTGGGCTGCACAGCCGTTGCAGCGGTCAGTGCTTGCGGTTTCAACGGAGAAGGATCAGGAAGTGATCGCGATAGCGCAGCAATACGCTCCGGACTCCAACGGCTCCTGGGGGCGCAAATTTGGCATTGATCCTCGGTTCAGCGATCAGACGACAGGCGCTCCACTGCCCTTTCCTGCCTCCGGAAAGCGGCAGGTGAAATGCCAAAGCGCGTACGAAACAACCTGGCCAGGTGGCTGGTATCCACCGCGCCGATTTCGTCGGCGATCAGCGCCAGGCTGTGATCGGAATTCAGCAGCCGCCATTTCACATGGTTCAGGCGCATCTCGGTCCAGTAGGCCTTTACCGTCACGCCGTGGCTGGCCTGGAACAATCGATCCAGCTGACGGCGACTGACGCCCACCACTTCCGAAAGCGCATCGGTGCCGGTTGCGGAATCCATCCATTGCCGCATCAGCGCGATGGCACGATCTACGTGCCGCCCATGTACCGTCGCGGCCTCTCGCGAGCGCAGCAGGTGTTCGCTGCTGCGGCTTTCATCCACCAGCATGTCGGCCAGTCCCTTGAGCGCCTTGATTCGGCCGCAGCCGCGCGACAGCAGTTCCACCGCCAGGTCGATGGCCGCAGCACCACCTGCACAGGAGATGCGATCGCCATCGAGGCAGTAGAGCTGCTCGTGCTGTAGCTGGATGCGAGGATAGGAGGCGCGGAACTCGGCTTCATGCCGCCAGTGCACCACCACCTTATGGCCGGCCAGCAGACCGCAGGCAGCGAAGAGGAAACAGGCGTTATCGATACACACCAGCTTCACGCCCTGTGCGGCGGCCTTGCGCAGGAATGGCCGGTAAATTGGTGCGAGGGCCTCGGTCGCGCCGGCACGTCGCCCCCCGAACACGACCAGGTAGTCGTAGTCGGCCAGCGCGACCTGCTCCGGACTGGCCTCCACCTGAACGGCCGCCCCGCTACTGGAAACCACGTGCCCGTGCTCGAGGCCGAGAATCGTCCAGCTGCAGTAGCGCTGCCGGCTGTAATCTTCGTCGTCGCCAGTGAAGCGCAGCTTGTCCAGGAAGCCACCGAATGGCAGCAGGCTGAATTCGGGAAGGGGCAGCAGGAGGAAGCGAACATCCGGTTGGCTGGCGTCTGCGTGCATGAGGGCATGTCCAGAAACTGCTAAACAATGTCTAGAAAATACCTCACTCCGAGACGAGCCGCCCCTAGACTGGCCGCAGGTTTTCACGAGGACTGGCACATGGCTCCGGACACCTGGCTGATCTACTTCATCGCCACCATCGGCCTGGCGCTCACCCCCGGCCCGAACAGCTTGCTTGCCCTGACTCACGGGGCACTGCACGGCTCGAAACGCACACTGTTCACCATCACCGGCAGCGTCTCCGGCTTCAGCGTACTGATCGCCTTGGCAATGTTCGGGCTGGGCGCTCTCCTGGAGGCCTCGTCGGCCGCGCTGACGGTGCTCAAGTGGGTTGGCGGCGCCTATCTGGTGTGGCTGGGCTTCCAGCTCTGGCGAGCCCCCGCCCTGCACCTGAATCCGCTGACCGGAACCGGCACACCGCCGCTGTCGAACCTGTTCCGCCAGGGGTTCCTGTCGGCGCTGGCCAATCCCAAGGTGCTGCTCTTCTACGGTGCTTTCCTGCCACAGTTCATCGATCTGCAGCGCTCGCTAGTCAGCCAGTTCATCGTCATGGCGGCGACCTTCGCGGCGGTGGAGTTCCTGGTGGAATACCTCCTGGCGCGCCTGGCGTTCAGGATCCGACCGTGGCTGGAGCGTGGTGGCAAGGGCTTCAACCGTGGCTGCGGGACGCTGTTCGCACTGATCGGCGCGGCCCTGCCCCTGACGCGCTGATGGCGCGACGACGAAGAAGCCCCGCAGGTCAGCGGGGCCTGTTCGTGTTAGTAGCCGCCGCTGCCCATTGGCTCGCTCTGCTGCGAACCACCACCGCCATCGTCGACGCCGTTACAGGACGAGCCACTGATCGCGATGAACAGCGCCACCATTACCAAGGGGATCAAGCGTCTGAGCATCTGAGTTCTCCCGTGAGGTGAGCCCCCAACATTCAGTCAAGCGTGGCGCACGGAGGGTCGCAAGCGCAGGCGGCCAGCGGTCGAGAACGGTCGGAAAGCTACGATCAGGCGGGAAAAATGGCGTCCCAGAGTGGGTTCGAACCACCAACCTTCCCCTTAGGAGGGGGATGCTCTATCCAATTGAGCTACTGGGACGCGGGGCTCGCCAGTTGCTGGCGAGGTCCGGAGGACGGGCGGCATGTTAGCGACGTCCGCGCCATTTGTCATGCCTCGCGGGACCAGTATCCCGCGAGGCATTCAGCTCAGCGACCGAAGCGCTCTTCGGCCAGGCGGTCGGCCACGGCGGTGGTAGTGCGGCCTTCGCTGTCGGCACGCACGAAGATTTCCCGCAGGGTCTCGCCAATGCCTTCGACATGCTGGCGCAGCGCCGCTTCGCTGCCGTTGCTGCGCTCGTACCAGACGTCGATGATGCCGCCGGCGTTGATGGCGTAGTCCGGTGCGTAGAGGGTACCGCGACGACGCAGCTCCTCGGCGAGGCCCGCGTCGGCCAACTGGTTATTGGCGGCACCGGCGATGATCGGCGCGCGCAGGGCTTCGAGGGTTTGCAGGTTGATGATGCCGCCCATGGCACAAGGGGCGAAGACATCCACATCGAGGCCGTAGATTTCATTCTGTCCTACCACCTGAGCACCCAGTTGCTCGGCGGCGCGACGGGCGTTGGCTTCGTGGATATCGCAGACCCAGAGCTGGGCACCGGCCTCCTTGAGGTACTGCGCCAAGCTGAAGCCCACCTGGCCGACGCCCTGGATGGCTACGCGCAGGCCGGTCAGGTCGTCGCGACCGAGGCGGTGCTTCGCCGCTACGCGGATACCGACGAAGGTGCCGTAAGCGGTGGACGGAGACGGGTTGCCGTCACGCACGCCGCCTCCCAGCGCTTCGCGGGTGCCGGAACCCGCCACGTGGCGGCTGCGCTCGGCCATGATGCGCATCTCGGTGACACCGGTGCCGGAGTCTGCGGCGGTGATATAGCGGCCGCCCAGACTGTCGACGAAATCGCCCATGGCCTGGAACAGCGCTTCGCTCTTGTCGCGGTGCGGGTCGCCAATGATCACGGCTTTACCACCGCCCAGCGGCAGGTTGGCCAGGGCGGACTTGTAGGTCATGCCGCGGGACAGCCGCAGTACGTCGCGCAGCGCCTGCTCGTCGTTCAGGTAGGGCCACATGCGGCAGCCGCCCAGGGCCGGGCCGAGGTTGCTGTTGTGGATGGCGATGATCGCCTTGAGACCGGTGGCCTTGTCGTGGCCATAGACCACCTGCTCGTGATCATCGAACTCGACATGGGTGAAGACGGACATGGGGGTTCCTCTGAATTCTTGTTGGCAACGTAGGGGGATTGATCAATCCCTTCTCCCTCTGGAAGAAGGTGGCCCGAAGTGACGGATGAGGGGAACGCGAGACAACTCGAGCTTCCCTCACCCCAACCCCTCTCCCGGAAGGAGAGGGGCTTTTTCAGGCAGCCGGGTCGAACAGGTGCAGCACCTGGATCTCGCTGGCGGTGAGGCGGGCGCGGAGCTGCTTCTCCTGCTCGCGGACCTTGGCCAGGGCGCGCTCCTTGACCGGGCCGTAGCCACGGATCTGCTCCGGCAGTTCGGCGAGGGCGACAGCGGCGGCGTAGTTGCTCGGTTTCAGCTCCTTGATGAGCAGGTCGACCGTGGCTTCGTACTCCGCGATCAGGTCGCGCTCGAGCTTGCGCTCCTCGCTGTAGCCGAAGGGGTCGAACGCGCTGCCTCGAAGGAACTTGAAGCCGGCGAGCACGCCGAAGGCCTTGAGCATCCAGGGCCCGAAACGACGCTTGCGCGGTTCGCCAGTCACCGGGTCAGCCTTGGCCAGCCAGGAAGGCGCCAGGTGGAACTCCAGGTGGTAGTCACCCTGGAACTGGGCGTCCAGTTGCTTGCGGAAGGTGGCATCGCTGTAGAGACGCGCCACTTCGTACTCGTCCTTGTAGGCCAGCAGCTTGGCGTAGTAGCGCGCAACGCTGAGGGTCAGGGCCTTGTCTTCGCCGATGTCGGCCTTACGCACGCGTTCCACCAGGGCACGGTAGCGCTCGGCGTAGGCGGCATTCTGGTAGGCACGAAGGTGGTCGGCGCGGTACTGGACGATCTCTTCAAGCGTCTCGCAGCGCGGGGCTTCTACTTCGGCTGGCTTGGCCAGCTTCTCCACTGCCGCCAAGTCATGGGCGGCACGGCGTCCCCATAGGAAGGCCTGTTGGTTGAGGTTGACCGATACGCCGTTGAGTTCGATGGCCTTGTCGATGGCTTCGGCGGAAATCGGGACCAGGCCGCGCTGGTAGGCGTAGCCGAGCATGAACAGGTTGGTGGCGATGCTGTCGCCCAGCAGGCGGGTAGCCAGGCGTGTGGCGTCGACAAAGTGGGTCTTGGCCACACCTACCGCTTCCACCAGGGCCTCGCGCATGGCAGCGCCCGGCACCTGGGCATCCGGGTTGCGGGTGAACTCGGCGGTCGCGGCTTCATGGCTGTTGACCACCGCGTGGGCGATGCGGTCGTTGAGCTTGGCCAGGGCTTCCTCGCTGGCGGCCACCACCAGGTCGCAACCAAGAAGCAGGTCGGTCTCGCCGGCGGCGATGCGCACGGCATAGATGTCGTCTTGCTTGGCGGCGATCCGGATATGGGTAACCACCGGACCGAACTTCTGAGCAAGGCCGGCCTGGTCGAGGACGGTGCAACCCTTGCCTTCGATGTGCGCAGCCATGCCCAGCAGCGCGCCGACAGTGGTCACGCCGCTGCCGCCGACGCCCGGCAGGAGGATGTTCCAGGGACGGTCCAGGCTCGGCTGACGCGGTTCCGGGAGGGCCACGAAGAGCGCCTTGGCACCCGCGGCTTCCGGCTTGCGCAGGCTACCGCCATGCACGGTGACGAAGCTCGGGCAGAAGCCTTCGACGCAGGAGAAGTCTTTGTTGCAGGCGTTCTGGTCGATCTGGCGCTTGCGCCCCAGTTCGGTTTCCAGGGGCAGCACGGACAAGCAATTGGATTTGACGCTGCAGTCGCCGCAGCCTTCGCATACGGCCGGGTTGATGAAGGCGCGCTTGGCCGGGTCGACCAGTTTGCCGCGCTTGCGGCGGCGGCGCTTCTCGGTGGCGCAGGTCTGGTCGTAGATCAGCACCGAAACGCCCTTGAACTCACGCAGCTCGCGCTGCACGGCATCCAGCTCGCGACGATGGTGGAAGGTGACGATGGGCGCGAAGGTGGCGCGGGTCGGATACTTCTCTGGCTCGTCGCTGACCAGGGCAATGCGCTTCACACCCTCGGCGAAGACCTGCTGGCTGAGTTGGTCGACGCGCAGTTCGCCGTCGATGGGCTGGCCACCAGTCATGGCCACGGCGTCGTTGTAGAGGATCTTGTAGGTGATGTTGACCCCGGCGGCGACGGCCGCGCGCAGGGCCAGTTGACCGGAGTGGAAGTAGGTGCCGTCACCCAGGTTCTGGAAGATGTGCGGGGTGTCGGTGAAGGGGGCCTGGCCGATCCAGGTGGCGCCCTCCCCGCCCATCTGGGTGAAGGTATCGGTGTTGCGGTCCATCCACTGGGTCATGTAGTGGCAACCGATGCCGCCCTGGGCGCGGCTGCCTTCCGGCAACTTGGTGGAACTGTTGTGCGGGCAGCCGGAGCAGAAATGCGGGGTGCGCGTGGTCGTGTGCTTAGGCTCGGCGAGGGCCTTTTCCTTCGCGGCGAGGAAGGCCAGGCGGGACTCGATCTGCTCACTGGAGTAGATCGGCGCCAGCCGCTTGGCGATGACGCGGGCGATCATCGCCGGCGTCAGTTCACTGAGGTTGGGCAGCAGCGAAGTGCCCTCCTCGTCGAACTCGCCCACCACGCGCGGGCGCTTGTCCACTGGCCAGTTGTAGAGCTGGCCGGTGACCTGGTCTTCGATGACGCTGCGCTTCTCTTCCACCACCAGGATCTCATCCAGGCCTTGGGCGAACTCGTGGACGGAGACAGGCTCCAGCGGCCAGCTCATGCCGACCTTGAGCACCCGCAGGCCGACCTTGGCGCAGAGTTCCTCGTCCAGGCCCAGGTCATTCAGGGCCTGGCGCACGTCGAGGTAGGACTTGCCGGTGGTGATGATGCCGAGGCGCGGGGTCGGCGAGTCGAGCATCACCTGGTTGAGGTTGTTGGCGCGGGCGAAGGCGCGGGCGGCGTAGATCTTGTACATGTTCAGGCGCTTTTCCTGCGCCAGGGGCGGATCCGGCCAGCGGATATGCACGCCATCTTCCGGCAGGACGAAGTCTTGCGGAATCTTCACATCCACGCGCAACGGGTCGACTTCCACCACCGCGGAGGAATCGACGTTCTCTGCAATGGTCTTCAGCGCCACCCAGCAGCCGCTGTAGCGCGACAGCTCCCAGCCGATGATCCCGTAGTCGAGAATCTCCTGGACGTTGGCCGGATTCAGTACCGGGATGGAGGCGCCAATGAAGGCATGCTCGCTCTGGTTGGCGATACTGGAGGACTTGCAACCGTGGTCGTCACCGGCCAGGAGCAAGACGCCGCCATGGGCCGAGACGCCGGCGGAGTTACCGTGCTTGAAGACGTCGCCGCAGCGATCCACGCCCGGCCCCTTGCCGTACCACATGGAAAACACGCCATCGTACTTGGCACCGGGGAACAGGCTGGTCTGCTGACTGCCCCAACAGGCGGTAGCCGCCAGTTCTTCGTTGACGCCGGGCTGGAAGTGAACGTGGTTTTCCTTGAGGAAGGACTTGGCTTCCCAGAGGCTCTTGTCGAGGTTGCCGAGCGGCGAACCGCGGTAGCCGGAAATGAAGCAGGCGGTGTTCAGGCCGTGAGCCTTGTCCCGCTGCTTCTGCAGCATCGGCAGGCGGGTAAGCGCCTGGGTGCCGGTGAGGTAGAGGTGACCGGTTTCGAGGCGGTATTTGTCATCCAGGCGGATCTCGGCCAGAGACATGTGGGCGCTCCTTTTATTTTTATGGCGACCTTGATGGCAACGGTGGGTGCCATCCTTTGTTCAGCCCGAAGCAGGATCGCTGCGTCGGACGCATGCCAAAACTATGACCGGACGGTGCTGATTTTTTCTTTCTATTTTCGGGTTTCAACGCCAGACTTGCGCATGATACTTCCAACAAAAACAAGTTTTCGGACTGATTCATGCAGAACCCTCTGAGTCCCATTGACCGCAAGATCTTGCGCCTACTGCAGCATGACGCCGACCTTTCCGCCGCCGAAGTGGCCGAAAGGGTGGAGCTGTCGCAGTCACCATGCTGGCGACGAATTCATCGCATGCAGGAAGACGGGTTGATCGAACGCAAGGTGGCCCTGCTCAATCCCAAATTGCTGGGTTTCTCGATCACGGTGTTCGTCAACATCAAGCTCTCCGCCCACGGCCGCAACAACCTCACGGAGTTCGAGGAGGCCATCGTCGGCTATCCGGAAGTGCTGGAGTGCTACACCATGGCCGGTGGCTCGGACTACCTGTTGAAGGTGGTGGCCAAGGACATCGCCAGCTACGAGCGCTTCCTGCGGGACCAGCTACTGCAGCGGCCCCATGTGCTGGAGGCGCACTCGAACATCGCCATGAGCGAGGTCAAGCGCACAACGGAGCTGCCGCTGGATTGAGGATCAGGCCGAATCAGGCCAGGCGACGGGGCGGTGTTCTTCGATGAGCTGCAGCAGGCGCTGGCAGGTCTCGGCGATGGAGCCGGAGTTATCCAGCAGGCAGAGGTCGGCGTTTTCGCCGGCGAGCAGGGTGTCGGCGAACCCGGTGTTGCGGGCCAGGCGAGCTTCGATCTCCTCCGCCGATTCACGACCACGGGTATGCAGGCGTCGACGCAGTACATCGTCCTCGACCGTCAACAGCACAGCCAGAAGGTGCGGGTAGCGCCGACGGGCTTCGGGAAGGTAGCCACGGGAACCGTTGACCAGCACGTCGTCGCCTGTTTCCAGCCAGTCGTCGATCAACCGGGGAATCCCGTAGGACAGGCCATTGGCGTACCAGCTCATGGCGAACTCGCCACGCTCCTCACGCTCGGCGAAGGCCTCGGGACTGACCGCCTCGGCGAGTTCCCCCTTGGCTTCTGCAGAACGGGTGATGACCCGGCGCGCTACGCGGCAGCCCTGCGCGTCCGAGCGCTCACGCACGGCATCGAGCAGGCTGTCTTTGCCGGAACCGGAAGGGCCTATCAGGTAGATGAGCCTGCCTTTCATGGGAACACCTGGAGGAATGCTAGTGGCCAAGGATCACAGCCGGGATTCGAAGAAATTCACCGCGAAAATTTTGAACCGCTTTTATGACAGCGCAAAGGATTCTTTTGCATAGGGCGTGGTCTGACAACTGCAGCTACCCTTTAGCATGATGGCCAGACAGCATCATGATGCCTTCATGGACCTTGAATGGGGCTTCGAGGGGCAATGCGGCTGTCGGACCGTGGTCAATGAAGGTTCTAGAGCGCTGGAAGAGGCATCCTGGAATTGTCTGTAAATTGTTCAGCCACTCGCAATTCGGACAATTGGTGCTGGCCAAAAGCCGCTATAATGATCACAATCCGACACCAAATTGACGTCAAGGAAACGTTTTGCTGACCTTAGGGTCATACCGATTCGAATCGCGAAACTGGTTGAACAATTGCTGCTAAGGACAGTCAAACCGGTGACAATCTTGCAGCTCATTGCCAGCATCGCTTTCCTGAACTAACCGGTTGAATGTATGCGCCCTATGAAACAGGCTATCTATTCCAGTCGCACGGCTGACAAATTCGTCGTTCGTCTCCCCGAGGGTATGCGAGAGCGCATTGCTGTCGTGGCCCGCAACCACCATCGCAGCATGAACTCCGAGATCATCGCCCGCCTCGAGCAGAGCATGCTCCAGGAAGGCGCGCTGGACGAAGGCGTTTCCATGCGCCTGGACAGCCCAGAGCTGACCCTGCATGAGCGCGAGCTGCTGCAGCGCTTCCGTCAGCTGTCGCGGCGCCAGCAGAATGCCCTGGTTGCCCTGATTGCCCACGATGCGGAACTGGCGGCTGAGGAATCCTGAAGCTCCCCGCATTGAATGAAAAAACCGGCTATTGCCGGTTTTTTCATGCCTTCGATTCGGAAGGGCCCCGTCTGGGACAGTCGCACTAACGAAAAAGCCGCCCTGCGGAGGCGGCTTCTTCGTTCATTCGATCTCAGAGCAGGAACAGGGTGGCCAGGCCAAGGAAGATGAAGAAGCCGCCGCTATCAGTCATGGCCGTGATCATCACACTGGAACCCATCGCCGGGTCGCGCCCCATGCGCGTCAGGGTCATGGGAATCAGCACCCCCATTAGCGCCGCCAGCAGCAGGTTGAGGGTCATCGCCCCCGTCATCACCACGCCCAGCGACCAGTTGCCATATAGATAGTAGGCAACCGCCCCAATTACCCCACCCCAGATCAGGCCATTGATCAGGGCTACACCCAGCTCTTTGCGCAGCAGGCGCGAAGTATTGCCGGGGCCCATCTGGTCCAGGGCCATGGCGCGGACGATCATGGTGATGGTCTGGTTGCCCGAGTTGCCGCCGATGCCAGCAACGATCGGCATCAGTGCCGCGAGTGCTACCAGCTTCTCGATGGAGCCCTCGAACAAACCGATCACACGGGACGCGATGAACGCAGTGACCAGGTTGACCGCCAACCAGGCCCAGCGGTTACCGACCGACTTCCAGACCGAGGCGAAGATGTCTTCCTCTTCGCGCAGACCGGCCATGTTGAGCACTTCGGTCTCACTTTCTTCCCGGATCAGGTCGACCATTTCGTCGATGGTCAAACGACCGATCAGCTTGCCGTTCTTGTCCACTACCGGTGCCGATACCAAGTCATAGCGCTCGAACGCCTGGGCAGCATCGTAAGCATCCTCATCCGGGTGGAAGCTCACCGGGTCGGTGGCCATGACTTCGGCCACTTCCTTGTCCGGGTCATTCACCAGCAGACGCTTGATGGGAAGAACGCCCTTGAGGACGCCATCGTAGTCCACCACGAAGAGCTTGTCGGTGTGGCCGGGCAGCTCCTTGAGACGGCGCAGGTAACGCAACACCACTTCGAGGGCCACATCATCGCGGATGGTGACCATCTCGAAATCCATCAGCGCGCCGACCTGGTCTTCCTCGTACGACAGCACGGAGCGAACACGCTCGCGCTGCTGCGCATCGAGGGACTCCATCAGCTCATGGATCACATCCCGCGGCAGCTCGGGCGCAAGGTCCGCCAGCTCGTCGGCGTCCATCTCCTTGGCAGCCGCGAGCAGCTCGTGATTGTCCATGTCCGCGATAAGCGTTTCGCGGACCGCATCGGACACTTCAAGGAGGATGTCGCCGTCGCGCTCAGCCTTGACCAGCTGCCAGACCGTCAGACGGTCCTGGAGCGGCAGGGCTTCGAGGATGTGGGCGATGTCGGCAGGGTGCAACTCGTCCAGCTTGCGCTGCAGTTCCGCGAGGTTCTGGCGGTGGACGAGATTTTCAACGAGGTCGCGATGCTGGCCTTCCTGACGATGCGTCAGGTCTTCCACCAGCTTGTGGCGATGCAGCAGTTCGATAACCTGGGCCAGACGGTCCTGCAGGCTCTCTTGCGGCTTTTTGGCTTCTACTTCAGTCATATAGCGCGCTCCACCCCCAGTGGCAGAGCACGCCAGAAGGGGTCAAACAGTCATTTCGCGATTGTGCAATCGGGATTCTGAGTAACTACTGGGTAAGTCCATGATGGTTGTCCGAATGCCCCGGCGGGGCTGACCGCGCAATGATAACACCGCCGTTAGACTCACGCGTTACAAAATCATGGAAAGAACAATCGCTTGCATCGCAAAGCTGGGATTGCCTTCACCCTCCTGCGACGTCGGCACGCATCTGTAGGACACGCGCACGCGTGGAGATTCAGCGGATACACTCGAGAGCCCATGCCAAGGAGAAGGCGCCATGAAACGACTCTCGATCCTCATCGTCACCGCCCTGCCCTGCTGGCCACAGCCCCCATTGAACGCGGCATCTGTCTTCCGCTGCAGCGATGCCGAGGGCAACGTCAGCTTCAACCAGCATGGCTGTCCAGTGGGCAGCCATGCCGAGCAACATCGCACCAGGACGCCAAACATCTTGAGTAGCGAACTGATACCGGGCGAACTGGGTGAGTCGTACTTTCCGATTCAGAAATGGGATAACCCCGAACTTCCTCAGGAAATAGTAGTGGTCGGTGAGCGGGAGGAGGTATGCGGCAACGCGATTTCGCCGCAGGATCGGCGCAGGGCGATTATCCGCAAGCAGATTCGCAGCGGCATGACCCGCTCAGATGTCGAGAGCGCCTTGGGCAAGCCGGACCGAATTAGCGGAAGCAGTGGCAAGTTGCGCTACCACTACAAGCCTAAGAAGGGCGTCAGCTACCACGTTGCGTTCAATGCCGAGGGATGCGTGATAGCGGGGAAGTAGAAGCGCAAAAGAAAAGGGCCTGCATTTCTGCAGGCCCTTTCGGTATGGCGCACTCAGGAGGATTCGAACCTCCGACCGCCCGGTTCGTAGCCGGGTACTCTATCCAGCTGAGCTATGAGTGCGCAGTTGGTGTTTTTAGACCAGATCACCGCTGGTTTTTTCACGACTCTGGCTACGCCACGAGTCTTGAAAATGGCGCACTCAGGAGGATTCGAACCTCCGACCGCCCGGTTCGTAGCCGGGTACTCTATCCAGCTGAGCTATGAGTGCGTTGTGGGCGCGCATTATAGGGATTTTCTTGCTTTGGTCAACTGCTTTTTCGAGAAGTTTCAATAACTTAACGATCTAGCAACCAACCACCCTACAACACGAAATATGGCGGAGAAGGGGGGATTCGAACCCCCGACACCCTTTTGAGGTGTACTCCCTTAGCAGGGGAGCGCCTTCGGCCACTCGGCCACCTCTCCGCAACACGGGGCGCATGATAACCATGTTTTCCCCGTTTGCAAAGCCAAAAATTGCAGAAAAATTAGTGGCTTGGTTCTTGGTCTTTCTCTTTCTGTATGCGCTGGTAAATTTCCTCACGGTGCACGGCAACCTCTTTGGGAGCATTGACACCAATGCGCACCTGATTACCTTTCACCCCAAGCACGGTCACAGTGACATCGTCACCCACCATCAGGGTCTCTCCGACCCGGCGAGTCAGAATCAGCATTCCTTTCTCCTTACGGATTCGTTTCGGGACAACAGTCTGCAAAAAAGAAATGGTTGCGGCCCCGGCACGGAATACGGCTGGAGCTTACACCCAAGTATTGACCAGCCCCGGCAAAAGGAAAGTTCCACCGTAGCAGCCAAAAACGACAAAAGGCGCGGGGTGAGCCGCGCCTTTTGAAAATTGCCTTATTCGCCCTGTCGGTTCGGGGCGTCTAGCTCGAACGCAGTGTGCAGTGCACGCACCGCCAGTTCGAGGTACTTCTCTTCGATGACCACGGACACCTTGATTTCCGAGGTAGAGATCATCTGGATGTTGATGGTTTCCTTGGCCAGGGCTTCGAACATGCGGCTGGCTACGCCGGCATGGGAGCGCATGCCAACACCCACGATGGAGACCTTGGCAATCTTGGTGTCGCCGATCACTTCACGGGCGCCGAGTTCGCTGGCGGTCTGCTCCAGCACGCGCTGGGCGTTCTGATAGTCGTTGCGGTGCACAGTGAAGGTGAAGTCGGTGGTGTTATCGTGCGCCACGTTCTGCACGATCATATCCACTTCGATATTTGCGGCACTGATCGGGCCCAGGATCTTGAAGGCCACGCCGGGGATGTCCGGCACGCCACGGATGGTCAGCTTGGCTTCGTCGCGATTGAAGGCGATGCCGGAGATGATCGGCTGTTCCATGGATTCCTCTTCATCAAGGGTAATGAGGGTGCCCGGACCCTCCTGGAAGCTGTGCAGCACGCGCAGCGGGACATTGTATTTGCCGGCGAACTCCACCGAGCGGATCTGCAGCACCTTGGAGCCGAGGCTGGCCATTTCCAGCATCTCTTCAAAGGTGATCTTGTCCAGGCGCTGGGCCTGGGGCACCACGCGCGGATCAGTGGTGTAGACGCCATCCACGTCGGTGTAGATCTGGCACTCGTCGGCCTTCAGGGCCGCTGCCAGGGCTACGCCGGTAGTGTCGGAACCGCCACGGCCGAGAGTGGTGATGTTGCCGTGCTCATCCACACCCTGGAAGCCCGCAACCACGACGACGCGACCTGCTTTGAGGTCGGCACGGATCTTCTGGTCGTCGATCTGCAGGATGCGCGCCTTGTTGTGGGCGCTGTCGGTAAGGATGCGCACCTGGTTACCGGTGTAGGAAACCGCCGGCACGCCGCGCTTGATCAGCGCCATGGCCAGCAGGGCGATGGTCACCTGCTCGCCGGTGGAGACCATTACGTCCAATTCGCGCGGTACCGGCTGCTCGCTGATCTGTTTGGCCAGATCGATCAGACGGTTGGTTTCGCCGCTCATGGCGGAAACCACGACCACGATGTCATCGCCGCCTTCGCGGAACTTCTTCACCTTCTCGGCCACCTGCTCGATGCGCTCGACAGTGCCGACCGAGGTCCCCCCAAACTTCTGTACGATCAAAGCCATTTCAAAAGCCGCCTAATCCCGTGAAGGGCGCCCATTAAACAATCAACGCAGAACACTGCCAAGGCCCGCCGGGCGTGGGGCGGACCGTTGGTGGCGGGCCTTAGAGGCCCTGTTCGACGAACGGTGCAGCCAGGGCCAGTGCCTGCTCAAGGGCCGCAGCGTCGGTACCGCCGCCACGCGCCATGTCAGGGCGGCCACCACCCTTGCCACCGACCGCCGCCGCGGCCTGCTTCATCAGATCGCCGGCTTTGAGTTGGCCGGTCAGGTCCTGGGTGACACCGGCGACCAGTGTCACCTTGCCCTCCAGCGCACTGCCGAGCAGGATCACCGCGCGGCCGAGCTTGTTCTTGAGTTGGTCGACCAGCGCCAAAAGCGCGTCGCCGTCCAGTCCGTCCAGGCGCGCCGCCAGGACCTTCACACCTTTGACGTCGATGGCCGAAGAAGCCAGATCGTCGCCGGCAGCACTGGCCGCCTTGGCTTTGAGCTGCTCCAGCTCTTTTTCCAGCTGACGGTTGCGCTCCAGCAAGGCGGACAGTTTGTCCAGCAGGTTGTCGCGACTGCCTTTCACCAGGCCCGCGGCTTCCTTGAGTTGTTCTTCGGCACCGTTGAGGTAGGCCAGGGCAGCAGCGCCAGTCACGGCTTCGATACGACGCACGCCAGCAGCCACACCGCCTTCGCTGGTGATCTTGAACAGGCCGATGTCGCCGGTACGGGATACGTGAGTACCACCGCAGAGCTCGACGGAGAAATCGCCACCCATGGTCAGTACGCGCACCTGATCGCCATACTTTTCACCAAACAGGGCCATGGCGCCTTTGGCCTTGGCAGTGTCGATGTCGGTCTCTTCGGTCTCGACTTCACTGTTCTTGCGGATTTCGGAGTTGACGATGTCTTCCAGAGCCTTCAGCTGCTCGGGCTTGATAGCCTCGAAATGGCTGAAGTCGAAGCGCAGGCGCTGGCTGTCGACCAGCGAGCCCTTCTGCTGGACATGATCACCCAGCACCTGGCGCAGCGCAGCGTGCAGCAGGTGAGTAGCGGAGTGGTTGAGTGCAGTCGCCTGACGAACGGTGGCATCCACCTGAGCAGTGACGGCAGAACCGACGCGCAGGGCGCCATGGTCGACCACGCCGTGGTGCAGGAAGGCGCCACCAGCCTTGGTGGTATCGCGCACGTCGAATCGCAGGCCGGCGGCGGCAATGAAACCGCAATCGCCCACCTGACCGCCGGACTCGGCATAGAACGGAGTGCGATCCAGGACCAGCACGCCCTCTTCGCCTTCGGCGAGCAGCTCGACTGCCTGGCCCTCCTTGAACAGGGCAACCACCTTGGCGTCGCCATGAGTGCACACGTAACCGGTGAAATCGGTATCGGCGTCCACCTTGACCAGGGAGTTGTAATCCATGCCGAAGGCGCTGGAGGCGCGGGACATCTCGCGCTGTTTCTCCATCTCGCGCTCGAAGCCTTCCTCATCGAGGGTCAGGCCGCGCTCACGGGCGATGTCACCGGTCAGGTCCATGGGGAAGCCGTAGGTGTCGTACAGCTTGAACACCACATCACCCGGGATCACGGTGCCGGAAAGACCGGACAGGTCCTGTTCGAGGATGCGCAAGCCCTGCTCCAGGGTCTTGGCGAACTGCTCTTCCTCGGTCTTCAGCACGCGCTCGATATGCGCTTGCTGCTGCTTGAGCTCAGGGAAGGCTTCGCCCATCTCGCCCACCAGAGCTGCGACGATCTTGTGGAAGAAGGCTCCGGTGGCGCCCAGCTTGTTACCGTGACGGCAGGCGCGGCGAATGATGCGGCGCAGTACATAACCACGGCCTTCGTTGGAAGGCAGCACGCCGTCGGCGATGAGGAAGGAGCAGGAACGGATGTGGTCGGCCACGACTTTCAGCGAGGGCGCGTCATCGTTGGCGCAACCGATAGCTTCAGCGGAAGCCTTCAGCAGGCTCTGGAACAGGTCGATCTCGTAGTTCGAGTGCACGTGCTGCAGCACGGCGCTGATACGCTCCAGGCCCATGCCAGTATCCACGCTCGGCGCCGGCAGCGGGTGCATCACGCCGTCCGCGGTGCGGTTGAACTGCATGAACACGTTGTTCCAGATCTCGATGTAGCGGTCGCCGTCTTCTTCCGGGGAGCCGGGCGGGCCGCCCCAGATTTCCGGGCCGTGGTCGAAGAAGATCTCGGTGCACGGACCGCAAGGACCGGTGTCGCCCATGGCCCAGAAGTTATCGGAGGCGTAAGGGGCACCCTTGTTGTCGCCAATGCGCACCATGCGCTCTTCCGGCACACCGACTTCCTTGGTCCAGATTTCGTAGGCCTCGTCGTCACTGGCGTAGACGGTGACCCAGAGCTTGTCCTTCGGCAGCTTCAGCCAATTGTCGCCGGTGAGGAATTCCCACGCGTAGTGAATGGCGTCGCGCTTGAAATAGTCACCGAAGCTGAAGTTACCCAGCATTTCGAAGAAAGTATGGTGACGCGCGGTGTAGCCGACGTTTTCCAGGTCGTTGTGCTTGCCGCCGGCACGTACGCATTTCTGGCTGGTGGTGGCACGGGTGTAGGCGCGCTTCTCCAGGCCAAGGAAGCAGTCCTTGAACTGGTTCATCCCCGCGTTAGTGAACAGCAGGGTCGGGTCGTTGCCCGGAATCAGGGAGCTGGAAGCGACACGGGTATGCCCCTTCTCTTCGAAGAAGCTCAGGAAGGCTTCACGGATTTCTGCGCTTTTCATAGGTTCTTCCACGGAAACTGCGGCCACGACGGCGGGTGCTAATCGTTATCGGCGAAGGGCGGCAAGCGGAAATCGGCGAAAAAGCAGCAGGTTCTCAAGAATATCCCGGCATTTAACGCCTGTTTCCCACATTGCGCGCGAAACTCGAAGCCGTCTGGCGACGGGCATACGAATCACCGGCAAAGGGCCGCATTATATCGGCCCTGCGCCAGCGGGATAGTCTCTTTGTGCGATAGATGGCGGCTATTTATGCGCGCCATCCGATCAGCCTTGCCGGAAAGTGGCAAAAGCCTCGATCACACGGGGAACATCGGCGGCTTGCACGTCCAGATGAGTCACCAGACGCAAGCGCGCGGCAGGGCTGACGCGAATGCCGCGAGCAGCGAGGAAGTCGCCCAGGGCGCGTGCCTGATCACCGATCTGCACGTAGACCATGTTGGTTTGCACCGGCTCGATGCTGTAACCCAGATCACGCAGGCCCGCCCCCAAGCGCTCAGCATTGGCGTGATCTTCCGCCAGACGTTCCACCTGCTGATCCAGTGCATAAATACCGGCCGCTGCCAGCAGACCGGCCTGGCGCATGCCACCACCAACCATCTTGCGCAGGCGTCGAGCCTTGGCGATCAGCGCCGCGCCACCACAGAGCACCGAACCCACCGGTGCCCCGAGGCCCTTGGACAGGCAAACGGATACCGAGTCGAAGTGCTGGGTAATCTCGCGGGCGTCCACTCCCAGCTTCACCGCAGCGTTGTACAACCGGGCGCCGTCCAGATGCAGGCCCAGACCACGACGACGAGTCAACTCGCGGGCAGCGGCCAGGTAATCAAGTGGCAGCACCTTGCCTTGCATGGTGTTTTCCAGCGCCAGCAGGCGGGTGCGTGCGAAGTGGAAATCGTCCTGCTTGATGGCAGCTTCGACCCTGGAGAGGTCCAGGCTGCCGTCAGCCTCGCCGTCGATGGGCTGGGGCTGGATAGAACCCAATACGGCGGCGCCACCGCCTTCGTACTTATAGGTATGCGCCTGCTGGCCGACGATGTACTCGTCGCCGCGCTCGCAATGGGCCATCAGGCCCAGCAAGTTGCTCATGGTTCCCGTCGGCACGAAGAGCGCTGCTTCGAAGCCCAGGCGTTCGGCCAGCGTAGCTTCCAGGCGGTTGACAGTCGGGTCTTCGCCATAGACGTCGTCGCCCAGTTCGGCACGCTGCATGGCCTCGCGCATCCCGGGCGTGGGTTGGGTGACGGTGTCGCTACGCAGATCGATCAGGCTCATGCCGGGCTCCTTGGATGGGCGAAGGACCCGATCCTAAATGCCGGCACCAGGCGGGTACAGGTACAGAAAGAAAGAAAGAAAGAAAGGCGCAGCACCTGTTCACGAACCGACGCGCAGCAGATCGTGGACAGGTTCTCAGACGTCGGCCGGAACTATCAGGATGCCGGCACGCAGGCCGTTCTTCACCTTGGGATTGGGGAAGATGATTCGCGCCCCCTGCTCTTCCACCACCCAGCGGGTACCGGCGATGTCTTCAGCCAGCAGGTAACCGACGGGTAGCTCGCTGAAGTTCTCGATATCCGGCGCAAGGTGCAGGCGGAAGGACTCGCTGTGCTTGATGATCTCGCGCGATACCGAGAACAGTTGCAGGCCGTCCAGGCTTTCACCATCAGCCTCTGGCTCGCACCCTTCGATCAGCCCATGCAGACGCGCCTCGAGCCGGTCGAGGTTGACCTCCTCGTTGCTGCCGAACGGACGTGCCTTGCCCAGTTCCAGGGTAAAGGCCTCGGCATCCAGTCGCGCGTACGTGTAGGAGCTGAAGGTGATGCCAGTCTTGTTCTGCAGCAGCACGGCGTCGATGCCGGCAGCGCGCAGGCGCGCCAGTTCCCTGCGCGAATGCTCGCGACCTTCGACATAGGGGTAGAGGGCGAACTGTTCAATCTTCGACCCACGAATGGCGGTATGCAGGTCGTAATGCAGGCGCAAGCGGTCGGGCTTGCTGAAGAAGGCAGCCGCGTAGCGCTCCAGCTCCCCGGCGCGCATGGCTTCGAAACCACTGGATTCGGCGTGCCGACCGTTGAACAGACGGTTGATGTCCTGCTCGACGAAGCGTTCGCCACGACGAATGGCTTCAGGGTTGCCCAGCAGGAAGAGAATGCGTGTACGCGGCTTCAACTGGCCGCGTGCGATGGCCTGGACCAGGCGGTCCAGCAATTCGATCGGAGCGGTCTCATTACCATGCACCCCGGCCGAAAGCAGCAGGTCGAGCCCACTGTCTTCGGCGGCCGGCGGGGTGACGTCCAGCGCCCCCTCCCCAAGCCAGTGCAGACGCACGCCCCCGGATGTCAGCTGGATCTTCTCGGTCGGCTCTCGGCCGGCGAGGGTCAGTTCGAGCAGTTTTCCGAGGGCTAGCATCCTGTTACCTCAATCGTGATCGCAGTCGGGACCATGTACATGGTCATCATCGTCGGCGTCGGCCGGTTCCATTTCCAGTTGCAGGCTGACCAGATTGGTGGCCAGCGGGCGCAGCAGCAGGTTGGCGTACTCGGTGTCGCCCTCCTCCACGTCCACGCCAATCAGCAGCTGGCCATTGCCGGCCTGCTGGATCCAGACTTCCTTGCCCTGCCAGACGACGGCGAAGCGGGTGCAAGAAGTTTCGAGCTGGGTGCCGTCGGTATCTTCGAGGATGAGTTGCAGGGCGTCGGACATTTCAGGTTTCTCAGTTGAGCTGGAAGGGATAAACAGCGCCCAGTTTAAGGATCTGCGTCAGTTCATCCAATGCCGTCCGGCACTCCACCAGCAATTGCGGATCAGCCAGGTCGGACTCGCTGAGTCGGTCGCGATAGTGTTTTTCGACCCAGGTGGTCAGGCTGGCGTGAAGTTGCGGGGTCATGATCACCCCTTGGTTCACCGCGGCCAGTTCGTCTTCCTTCAGTGCCACGCGCAGGCGCAGACAAGCCGGGCCACCTCCGTTCTGCATGCTCTGTTTGAGGTCGAAGACCTTCACTTCGCGGATCGGACCTTGCCCCGAGGTCAGCTCGTTCAGGTAGTTCCAGACATTGGCATTGCCACGGCATTCCTCCGGCACGATCAGCAGCATGCTGCCATCGGCGCGAGTGAGCAGCTGGCTGTTGAACAGGTAGGAACGCACTGCGTCTTCCACTCCCACCGCACTGCGCGGCACGCGCAACGCCTGGAAGCGACCACCACGCTTGCCAAGCTTGCTATCCAGCTCGGCCAGCACCTTGTCGGTCTCGAGGAAGGCATCCTCGTGATAGAACAGCACTTCGCCGTTACCCACAGAAATCACGTCGTTATGGAACACGCCCTGGTCGATAACCGCCGGGTTCTGTTGAGCGTAGACCACACCTTCCGCCCCTAGCCCGTGCAGCCGGGCGACCGCATGGCAGGCTTCCAGGGTCTGCCGCGCGGGATAACGCTGCGGCGACGGGAAACGGGTGTCGAAGGCGCTGCGGCCGAAGACGAAGAATTCAACGCCTGCCTCACCGTAGCCCTTGCAGAACCGCGTGTGGTTGGCCGCGCCTTCGTCGCCGAACTGGCCTACCGCTGGCAGCGCGGCATGGTGGGCGAAGTATTTGTCGTTGGCGAACATCGCGCCCAACACGCGACTGGTGGTCGGATGCTCGATGGAACGGTGGAACTTGCAGTTCAGGTTGGCAGCAGTGAAGTGCACACGGCCATCCGCGGTATCGGCACTGGGGCTGACGGTGCAGGAGTTGGCGGTCCACATGCTGGACGCGGAGCTGCAAGCGGCCAGCAATGGCATGGCCTCCTTCGCAGCCTGGGCGATGACCTGAGCATCGGTACCGGTGAAACCGAGGCTGCGCAAGGCGGCGACGTCCTGGCGCTCCTGCGGAGCGAACACGCCCTGCTTGAAGCCCATTTCCATCAGCGCCTTCATCTTGCCGAGGCCCTGCAGCGCCGCTTCCTTCGGGTTGGAAACCGCCTGGCTGTTGCTCTGCGAGGCGACGTTACCGTAGGACAGGCCACCGTAGTTATGGGTCGGGCCGACCAGTCCGTCGAAGTTCACTTCATAGGCGTTCACAGGCTGACTCCTGGGGTAAGGGTTGCAGGCAGGGCAAGGGTTTCGCTTTCCAGCGAGGCTACCGGGTAGGCGCAGTAGTCAGCGGCGTAATAAGCGCTGGCGCGGTGGTTGCCGGAGGCGCCGACGCCACCGAAGGGCGCGCTGCTGGCGGCACCGGTCAGCTGCTTGTTCCAGTTGACGATGCCGGCACGGCTCTCGATCAGGAATTGCTGGTAACGCTCGGCTGAATCCGACAGGAGGCCGGCGGCCAGGCCGTACTGGGTGGCATTGGCCTCGGTAATCGCCGCATCGAAGTCGCTGTAGCGAATCACCTGCAGCAGCGGTCCGAAGAACTCTTCATCCGGACGCTCAGCCACGGCGGTCACATCGAGGATGCCCGGAGTCAGCAGCGCCGCGTTCTCCAGCGGCTGGGACATGGCCAGCAGCACCGAGGCACCGCCCGCGATCAGGTGGTCCTGGGCCTTGAGCAGGTGGCGCGCCGCATCCAGGGAAATCACCGAGCCCATGAAAGGTGCGGGCTGGGCATCGAATGCGCCGACCTTGATGGTACTGGCGACGCTCACCAGGCGCGCCAGCAGGGCATCGCCCCAGGCACCCTCGGGCACCAGCAGGCGACGGGCGCAGGTGCAGCGCTGGCCGGCAGAAATGAAGGCCGACTGAATGATGGTGTAGACGGCGGCATCCACATCCTGAACCTGATCCACCACCAGCGGGTTGTTACCGCCCATTTCCAGGGCGAGGATCTTGTCCGGGCGGCCGGCGAACTGCTGGTGGAGCAGATTGCCGGTGCGGCTGGAGCCGGTAAAGAACAGGCCGTCGATCCCCGCATTGCCGGCCAGGGCAACACCGGTTTCACGGGCGCCCTGCACCAGATTGAGCACGCCGGCCGGCAGGCCAGCCTCGATCCAGCATTTCACCGTCAGCTCGGCGACCTTCGGGGTCAGCTCGCTGGGCTTGAAGATCACCGCGTTGCCGGCCAGCAGCGCAGGCACGATGTGGCCATTGGGCAGGTGGCCGGGGAAGTTGTAGGGACCGAACACCGCGACCACGCCGTGGGGCTTGTGGCGCAGCACCGCCGTAGCGTCAGCCAGAGGGCCACTTTTCTCGCCGGTGCGTTCACGGTAGCTCTGGATGGAAATGGCGACCTTGTTGACCATGCTGGTCACTTCGGTGGCCGACTCCCACAGCGGCTTGCCCGTTTCTTCGCCGATGCAACGGGCGAGTTCGTCGGCATGGCTGCGCAACGCCACGGCGAACTGTTCGAGAATGGCAATTCGTTCTTCCAGCGGGCGCCGTGCCCAGGCTGGGAACGCTGCACGGGCAGCCTTGACCGCTTCGTCCACCTGGACGGCGTTGGCGCCCTGGCCGGACCACACGACCGACTGCGTCACCGGATTCAGCGAATCAAAAGCCTCGCCCTGCCCTGCCTGCCAGTTACCAGCAATGAAATGGGTGCTCATTTAAACGGACTCCTTGGCCGACAGCGGAACAGCGCGAACCGAGGCACCGGCCGAGAGCTTCAGGCGCTTGGCCGTCAGTGCGTCGACCACTAGCGTTCCCGAGGCCAGGCGGGCCGGTGCAGCGGTGATGCGGCAGTCTTCGCGCTTGCGGTTATGGATCAGGAAAGGCGTAGCGTCATCACCTGGCGTACCGACGGCCAGCACCAGGCTCTGGCTGTCGCGCACAGCGCGAATCTTCGACGTTTGGCACTCGATGGCGGGACCGGCATCGAAGATGTCGACGTAGCCCTGGTAGCTGAAGCCCTCGCCCTTGAGCATGGCCAGCGCCGGCTCGGTGTCGGTGTGCACACGACCGATGATGTTGCGCGCTGCCTCGGAGAGGAAGCAGGTATACAGCGGGAAGCGGGGCATCAGTTCGGCGATGAAGGCCTTGTTGCCGACGCCGGTGAGGTAGTCGGCGCGGGAGAATTCCATCTTGAAGAAGTGCCGTCCGAGGCTTTCCCAGAACGGGGAAACGCCGTGTTCGTCGGACATACCGCGCATCTCGGCGATCACCTTGTCACCGAACAGCTCCGGGAATTCGGCGATGAACAGGAAGCGCGCCTTGGACAGCAACCGACCGTTCAGGCCGCTGCGGTGACCGGCATGGAGGAACAGCGAGCACAGCTCGGAGTTGCCGGTCAGGTCGTTGGCCAGGAACAGGGTGGGAATCTGCCGGTGGATGTGCAGTTCCTGCGAGGCGCTGACGGTCAGGCCGACCCGGTAGTTGTACCAGGGCTCGCGCAGACCCACGGCGCCTGCCACGGCGGAAATGCCAATGACGGTGCCATCGTCGTCCTCGAGAACGAACAGGTAGTCCGCGTCGGCACGCTCGGCCTCTCCACGGAAAGCCTTCTCCGCCCAGCCGACGCGATGCGCCAGGCGCTCCTCATTGGCCGGCAGCGTGGTCAGGCCTGCGCCGGTGCTGCGCGCCAGGTCGATCAGGGCCGGTAAGTCGGCGCTGCGTACGGGACGAACGATCATAGTGCCTCCAGAAATTGCGCCCCCTTCCGTCCGGGAAGGGAGCCAGGGAGAGAGCAGTGCCCTCATCCGGCCCAACCAGGGCCACCTCCTCCCGGCGGAAGGAGGGTCAAAGACTCAAACCGCAATCAGGCGGACGCTGGCGCCTTCGCCAACACCCAGCGCTTCGGCCGCTTCCTCGCCCAACACCACCGGCTTGCCGGGAACCCAGTCGAGCTCGGCGACGATCGCGCGAAAATCCTGCAGCTGGCCATTGCAAACCAGGTACTGGCGACCGCCCTTGCCCTGGTCGCCAAGCTTCACCGGAACCATGCGGCTCTGGGCGATCGAACGGATACTCGAGGTTCGGGCATGGAGGGTCGGACCGCCGTCGAAAATGTCGATGTAGTTGTCGGTCTCGAAGCCTTCGCGCATCAGGATGTCGAATGTAATCTGCGCACGTGGGTGCACCTGGCCCATGGATTCCTGGGCTTCATCCGGCAACAGCGGCACATAGATCGGGTAGTGCGGCATCAGCTCGGCAAGGAAAGTGCGGCTCTTCAGGCCCGACAGGCGTTCGGCCTCGGTGTAATTGAGGTCGAAGAAGTTGCGCCCCACAGCGTCCCAGAACGGCGACTCGCCGTGCTCATCGCTGTAACCCACGATTTCCACCACCACGGCATCGGCGAAGCGCTCCGGGTTGCTCGCCATGAACAGCAAGCGGCCACGCGAATTGAGTTCAGCAACGGAGGTGTTCACCAGGTCGCGTTCGACGTAGAAGCTGGTCAACAGGCTGTTGCCGGTGAGGTCGTGGCAGAGCGACAGGACGTGGATCTTGTTGTGGATCGAAAGCGAGCGAGAAGCGTGGACGAAGGTCTCGTTACGGAAGCTGTAGAAGGGCTCGGAGAAACCGGCCGAGGCAACGATCGCCGAGCAACCGGCGAGACGGCCGGTCTTGCTGTCTTCCAGGACGAAGAAATAGCTCTCCTCGCCATTGAAGCTCACTTCGGCGGCGAAAGACGCCTCGGACGCGGCAATCTTCTCGCCCAGCACTTCGGCGTCATCCGGCAACGAAGTGACACCCACGGGGCTATCCGCGGCCAGGCGCTGAACTTCAGCGAGATCGGCCATTTGCGCGGGGCGCATCACCAACATGGGGGTCACTCCTTTTCTTGTTGAAGACTCCGAACGAACCAGTGGTTCCATCCAGAGAAAAGACGGGCCCCTATGGCCCGCACTCACACATGAATCTGTTCCATCCCTGGGATCGCAGCGCAGCGCTTTCCCTGCACTGCGTCCAGCAGAGACTTAAGCCTGGGTCAGCTTGGCGACGGCGCGTTCGAAGCGGTCCAGACCTTCATCGATGTCCGCATCCGGGATTACCAGGCTGGGTGCGAAGCGCACCACATCCGGGCTGGCCTGGAGGACCATCACGGCTTCCTTCTCGGCTGCGTTAAGCACGTCTTTCGCCTTGCCCTGCCAGGCTTCGGAGAGAACGGCGCCAATCAGCAGGCCCAGGCCACGAACCTCGGTAAAGATGCCGTACTTGGTGCCGATGGCCTCGAGGCGAGCCTTGAAACGGTCATGCTTGGCATTGATGCCGCTGAGCACTTCCGGGGTGTTGATCACGTCCAGCACCGCTTCAGCAACAGCGCTGGCCAGCGGGTTGCCGCCATAGGTGGTGCCATGGGTGCCCACGGACAGGTGCTTGGCGATTTCGCTGGTGGTCAGCATGGCGCCGATAGGGAAACCACCGCCCAGGCTCTTGGCGCTGGAGAGGATGTCCGGGATCACGCCATAGTGCTCATAGGCGAACAGATGGCCGGTACGACCCATGCCACTCTGCACTTCGTCGAAGATCAGCAGCGCGTTGTGCTCGTCGCACAGCTTGCGGGCGCCTTCCAGGTAGGCCTTGTCGGCCGGCAGTACACCACCTTCGCCTTGCACGGGCTCCAGGACCACGGCACAGGTCTTGTCGGAGATGGCGGCCTTCAGGGCTTCCAGGTCGTTGTAGGGCACATGGCTGATGCCTTCCATCTTCGGACCGAAGCCGTCGGAATACTTCGGCTGGCCACCCACGGTCACGGTGAACAGGGTACGACCGTGGAAGCTGTTGGTGGCGGAGATAATCTCGTGTTTCTGCGGGCCATAGACGTCATGGGCATAACGACGGGCCAGTTTAAAAGCCGCTTCGTTGGCTTCAGCGCCGGAGTTGGCCAGGAACACGCGCTCGGCGAACGTGGCATCCACCAGCTTCTTGGCCAGGCGCAGGGCCGGCTCGTTGGTGAAGACGTTGGAGACGTGCCAGATCTTGTTGGCCTGCTCGGTCAGCGCCTTGACCAGCGCCGGGTGCGCGTGCCCCAGGGAGTTCACTGCGATACCGCCGGCAAAATCGATCAGCTCGCGACCGGATTGGTCCCAGACTCGGGAACCCTGACCACGCACCGGGATGAAAGCGGCGGGGGCGTAGTTGGGAACCATCACCTTGTCGAAATCGGCGCGCTCGACCTGCGCATGCTCAACGGACATCAGTTTCTCCTGCCATGAACGGCTAGTGATGAAAGGATTGTAGGGACTGATTCTGGGTTGGCATTGCCGCCATGCGACAACTTCTTACAGCGCCAACCCCGCTAAAACCGGCGCTTATGGAAATGCGACAGAAAGCGTCGGGAAGGCGCAGTTTAAACGCTGATCGCCACTGCTACGCACCCGACGGGAAAATTTCTCCACGGGGTGACTGGTGGGTATTGAGCAAAGGATCGCAGGAGGAATTGTGGGAGCGAATTCATTCGCGAAATGACCGCGACACATGCGCCGCCACTTCATGAGCAGGACTGTGTCCTGCAATCGCGAATGAATTCGCTCCCACAACGGAAGGAATTGCTTTCTTAGGTCCGCTCAGCCACAGGAGTCGGCTGCTGGGTCTCGAAGGGGCTGGCGCCGCGGCGCTGGTTGCGGTCTTCGCGCGGGGTAACACCGAAGAAATTGCGGTAGGCGCTGGAGAAATGCGGACCGGAAGAGAAGCCGCAGGACAGGCCGATCTGGATGATCGACTTGCTGGTCTGCATCAGCATCTGCCGGGCCTTGTTCAGGCGCAGCTCCAGGTAGTACTGGCTGGGTACGCGATTCAGGTACTGCTTGAAGATGCGCTCCAACTGGCGACGGGACACACAGACATGCTGAGCGATTTCGTCGGTGGTCAGCGGCTCTTCGATATTGGCTTCCATCAGCAGCACGGCCTGGGTCAGCTTCGGATGGCTGGAGCCCAGTCGATTCTGCAAAGGGATGCGCTGGCGTTCGCCACCCTCGCGGATGCGCTCCACAACCAGCTCTTCGGACACCGCACCGGCCAGCTCGGCGCCGTGATCTCGGGCCAGTACCGCCAGCAAAAGGTCAAGCACCGCCAACCCACCACATGCAGTCAGACGGTCACGATCCCAGTCGAACAGATGGCTGGTCGCAATGACCTTTGGGAAGCGCTCGGTGAAGTCGTCCTGCCAACGCCAGTGCACTGCGGCACGGTAACCATCCAGAAGACCCAGCTGTGCCAACGGATAGACGCCAGCGGAGAGGCCACCGACCACGCAACCGGCACGTACCGCCTGCTTGAGCGCAGCAGAGAGTGCAGGTGAAGTCTGTGCCGGCGGCTCGTCGGCCACCAGGAACAGGCGATGCAGGCCATCGAGCTTGCCGACCCAGGCGTCGCCCGGCAGGCGCCAGTTCCCCTCGGGGGCGGGCTCGGCCTGCAGGAAGGACATGTCGTAAACCACTTCCGGATGTAGTCGCTGGGCAACGCGCAGAGCTTCCTCGGCCAGCGCCAGGGTCAGCGCCTTGGTACCAGGCCAGAGGAGAAAAGCGATTCGATGGGCAGTCATGGCAGGCAGCTTAGCAGACCCCGGAGAAAGGAAAGAGACAAGGCGAATCAGGGATTCGAATGCGCTACGGCGGCCCCGAGGCCGCCGTAGCGGAGATCACTTCAGACTGCCGGAAAGGAACTGCTTGAGGCGATCGGATTGCGGGTTTGCCAGCACTTCCTTCGGGCAACCGCGCTCTTCCACCAGGCCCTTGTGCAGGAACACCAGCTGGTTGGACACCTCACGGGCAAAGCCCATTTCGTGCGTGACCACGACCATGGTGCGGCCTTCCACGGCCAGGTCCTTCATGACCTTCAGCACCTCGCCTACCAGTTCCGGGTCCAGGGCCGAAGTCGGCTCGTCAAACAACATCACTTCCGGTTCCATGGCCAGGGCACGGGCAATCGCCACGCGCTGTTGCTCACCACCGGACATGTGCGCCGGATAGGCGTCCTTGCGATGAGCCACACCCACCTTGGCCAGGTAATGCTCGGCTTTCTCGATGGCTTCCTTCTTCGGCACGCCGAGCACATGCACAGGCGCCTCGATGACGTTTTCCAGGGCGCTCATGTGCGACCAGAGGTTGAAATGCTGGAACACCATCGCCAGGCGCGAACGCATGCGCTGCAGCTGCTTGGCATCGGCCGCTTTCAGGCCGCCGTCCTTGTTGGCCACGAGCTTCAGCTCTTCTCCATTGAGGAGGATCTTGCCGCCGTGCGGCTGCTCCAGCATGTTGATGCAGCGCAGGAAGGTACTCTTGCCCGAGCCGCTCGAGCCGATGATGCTGATGACGTCGCCAGCCTTCGCCGCCAGGGACACGCCCTTGAGGACTTCGTGGCTGCCATAGCGCTTGTGCAGATCTTGGACTTCCAGTTTGTACATGGTTTCGGTCTCGTTTGGCTCAGTCGCTCAGCAGGCGTCCCTGACGAATGGGTTCACGGCCGGCCACCTTGGCCAGCCAAAGTCCAGGTTGCGCAAATCGCATCCTTTCACGCGCAAACAGCACGCCGTCCACCGACGCGCAAACCACCGCATGACGGTCTTCCAGCGGGTCAATCACCTCGAACAGCGGATCGCCAGCCTTGACCTTCGCACCGGCGCTCTGGAGGAAACTCACGACCCCTGAGTGCGGTGCGTAGAGATATTCAGCTCCCTCGAACGGCGTCGCCTCGCAGCAATCCTGCGGGGCCACCGGCCACTGGCCGGTGATCAGGCCCTGGTCGGCAAGGAAGGCCAGGATGGCTTCGGCGCGAGCCTCGGCCAGCGGCTTGTCGGTATCCGCCATGCTGCCCAGCTCCACGGTCGTCGCCATGCAAGCTGGAGGAATCGACGCTTCGGGGAAACGCTGGGCCAGTCGCAACCAGGGCAGCGAGCAGGACTCATCGAATGAACTGCCGCCGGAATCTTCGGCGGTCAGCACCGCGCCGGCTTCCAGGCGAGCAGCCAACGAACGCAGTTCGCTCCAGTGCTGCGGCAGGCAATAGAGATGCACCGCTGCCTCGAAATCGCAGTGCAGATCCAGCACCAGGTCGGCGTCGCAGGCATGCTGCAACAACAGACGCTGCATACCTGCCAGCTCTGAACCCGCCGCTGGCAACGCGGCCAGCGCCTCGCCCATGGCCTCGCGGATGAGCGCCACGTTCGCAGTTGCGTCGCTACCCAGACGGCCGTCCAGGTGCTCTGCCACAAGACTGGCAAGGTCCGCGAAATCACGGTTGAAGTTCTTGCCGCTACCCAGCTCGAAGCGACCCTGCTGGGCAGCCTGGACGAGCTGGCCAAGGCCGACGGGGTTGGCCACCGGCACCAACTCGATCAGGCCCTTCAGGCGACCCTGCTCTTCCAGCTCGCACAGGCGGCGCTTGAGCTCCACCGCCACTCGCATACCCGGCAGCTCATCAGCATGCAGGGACGCTTGGATGTAGGCCTTGCGCTCGCCGCTGCCGAAACGGAAAACCGTCAGCTGGCGGCGGGTCCCCAGGCATCCCCAGGGCAATTCATGGTCGATACGTTGCATGGATCAGGCCTTGCGCGGGGCCAGATAGGCCAGGTAGCGACGTTCGGCCGCCTTGAACAGGCGTACCAGAACGAAAGTCAGGCACAGGTAGAACGCACCCGCAGTGATGAAGGCTTCGAACGGCAGGTAGTACTGCGAGTTCACGGTACGCGCCGCACCGGTGATGTCGATCAGGGTGACGATGGACGCCAGGCTGGTGGTGTGCAGCATCATGATGACTTCGTTGCTGTATTGCGGCAGCGCACGACGCAGGGCCGACGGCAGCAGGATACGGCGGTAGAGCTTGCCGCGGGACATGCCCATGGCCTTGGCTGCCTCGATCTCGCCATGCGGCGTGGCCTTGATACTGCCGGCAAGAATCTCGGCGGTGTAGGCGCTGGTGTTTATCGCGAAAGCCAAGCAGGCGCAGAAGGTCGCATTGGACAGATAGGGCCAAAGCGCGCTTTCACGCACGGCCTCGAACTGGGCGAGCCCGTAGTAGATGAGGAACAGCTGCACCAGCATCGGGGTGCCACGGATCACATAGGTGTAGAGCCAGGCCGGCAAGTTCACCCAGGGCTGTTTGGAAACCCGCATCAGCGCCAGCGGCACAGCTGCGGTCAGGCCCAGCGCCAGGGAAATCGCCAGGAGCTTGAGGGTTACCAGCACACCGCCGAAGTAGAGCGGCAGGCTCTCCCAGATCACGTTGTAGTCGAAGATCATAGTTCAGCCGCCTTGATGCCCACCGAGTAACGTCGCTCCATGTACCGCAGCGCCAACAGCGAGACGCTGGTCAGCACCAGATAGAGCGCGGCAACCGCGAGGTAGAAAGTGAAGGGTTCACGGGTTGCATCCGCTGCACTCTTGGCCTTGAACATCATGTCCTGCAGGCCGACCACCGAAATCAGCGCGGTGGCCTTGGTCATCACCAGCCAGTTGTTGGTGAAGCCGGGAATCGCCAGGCGGATCATCTGCGGCACGAGGATGCGGAAGAACACCTTGGCACCGCTCATGCCATAGGCCATACCCGCCTCGCCCTGCCCTTTCGGGATCGCCATGAAGGCGCCCCGGAAGGTTTCCGAAAGGTAGGCGCCAAAGATGAAGCCGAGGGTGAAGACGCCGGACCAGAAAGGATCCAGATCGATGTAGTCGTCGTAGCCGACCATGGGGGCGACGACGTTCACGATCTGCTGGCCGCCGTAGAAGATCAGCAGGATCAGCACCAGGTCGGGAATGCCACGAATCACAGTGGCGTAGGTCTCGCCCAGCAGGGACAGCCACTTGATCGGGGACAGTCGGAAGGCGGCACCGATCAGGCCGAGTACCACTGCCATGGTTATGGAAGACAGGGCCAGCAACAGGGTGAGCCAGGCACCATCGAGTATGGTCGAGCCGTAGCCGTTGAGCATGATTCAGATCCTCATGCAGCGCGCCGGGATGCTCCGGGCGGCACCGCCACAACGAAAAAGTGGCACAAACCGCTATGTGAAGTTTGTGCCACTTTCAGGGAAAAGCGATTACTCGCCGTAGACGTCGAACTTGAAGTACTTGTCCTGCACTTCCTTGTACTTGCCATTGGCGCGGATGGCGGCGATGGCAGTGTTGATCTTCTCGGCCAGGGCCGTGTCGCCCTTGCGCACGGCAATGCCAGCGCCTTCACCGAAGTACTTTTTCTCGCTGAAGGCCGGACCTACCAGGGCGAAGCCTTTGCCGGCGTCGGTCTTGAGGAAGCCGTCGTCGATGTTCACCACGTCCGCCAGAGTGGCGTCGAGGCGGCCGGCGTTCATGTCCAGGAAGATTTCGTTCTGCGAGCTATAGCGAACCACTTCGACACCGGCCGGTGCAAAAACGTCGGTGGCGTAGCGATCGTAGATGGAAGCACGTTGCACACCGACTTTCTTGCCCTTGAGGTCAGTCAGCGGGTCATTGATGACGGTGCCTTCCTTCATCGCGAGACGAGCGGGGGTGTGGTAGTACTTCTTGGTGAAGTCCACAGACTTCAGGCGCTCTTCGGTGATGGTCATCGAGGAAAGTACGGCGTCG
The DNA here is from genome assembly GCF_003626975.1 of Pseudomonas sp. DY-1. Lineage (NCBI taxonomy): Bacteria > Pseudomonadati > Pseudomonadota > Gammaproteobacteria > Pseudomonadales > Pseudomonadaceae > Pseudomonas > Pseudomonas sp. DY-1. The sequence continues at coordinate 2,602,507 of NZ_CP032616.1, forward strand.
AACTTGCGTACTTTCAGGGCTGGGATCAGGCCGTCGAACTCCTGCTCGATCCATTTGCACTCGACTTTCATCTCTGCACACAGAGCGTTGCCGATGTCGTAGTCGAAGCCGGTGATCTTTCCTTCCGGAGTCTTGTAGGCGAAGGGCGGGTAAGCGGCTTCGATACCAATGCGCAGCGGCTTGGCGTCATCTGCAATGGCGGCCAACGGCGACAACAGGGACAGCGCCATGGCGCCGAGAAGTGCAATCTTCTTCATGTTATGACTCCTTCAAAGGGATATGGCTTCTGTTGGCAGCGTGAGATTCGCCCAGACGGTCCACGAATTGTAGAAAGAGTCGTCGTCTTTGCTGGCTGAATGCCGTGGGCAAAAGGCTCCGACTGGGTGTGCGGCATTCTAGCCACAGCCCCGAAGTCGATATTTCTTCAATGCGACAACAAATTACAGAAGCACTGGAGAGGGCTCAGAAGAGCATTGACAGGCACAGAGAAAAGTGCCGAAAAGATAACGCACAGAACCTGATTAAAAGGCAATTATCGGACCATAAAAAGCAGAAGCCCTCTATTCCGGGACCTGGCGAAACTCACATAGTTTTCAGAGCCGCGAAAAAAGCCCTGAAAGTGCGCGACACGTTCCCAATGGAACCAGTTTGGTGCATCTCGTAACCAGGACTGTTACCCAAGCTCCCCGCCCCCACCTGAAACCCGATAAGAAATCGGTAATTACAACGAGAGATTGATGCGCTACCCAAGAAGTGCCGATCGGTTATCGCGCTGCATTTCTGCAGCCCCTCATGTCCCCCATCGTAAAAATGCAAAACCCCGCCCCGGCTTGTGGCCAGAGCGGGGTTTTGCGACAAGCCCCGATCAGGCAGCTTGCATGGTGCGATGAGTATCGATGAGGTGCTGCACCACGCCGGGATCAGCCAGAGTGGAGATGTCGCCGAGGGCATCATATTCGGCAACGGCGATCTTGCGCAGGATACGGCGCATGATCTTGCCCGAGCGGGTCTTCGGAAGGCCCGGAGCCCACTGGATTACGTCCGGGGTCGCGATCGGACCGATCTCCTTGCGCACCCAGTTCCTCAGTTCCTGACGCAGTTGCTCGGAAGATTCCTCTCCCGCATTCAGAGTGACGTAAACGTAGATGCCCTGCCCTTTGATGTCGTGGGGCATACCCACCACCGCAGCCTCGGCAACTTTCGGGTGGGCGACCATCGCGCTCTCGATTTCTGCGGTACCCATGCGGTGGCCAGAGACGTTGAGCACATCATCCACACGACCGGTGATCCACCAGTAGCCGTCCTCGTCTCGACGCGCGCCGTCGCCGGTGAAGTACATGCCCTTGAAGGTCTTGAAGTAGGTGTCGACGAAGCGGTCGTGATCGCCGTACAGGGTGCGCGCCTGACCCGGCCAGGAATCGATGATCACCAGGTTGCCTTCGGTCGCGCCTTCCAGGATGTTGCCAAGGTTATCCACCAGTGCCGGTTGCACGCCGAAGAACGGCCGCGCAGCGGAGCCCGGCTTCATGGCGTGGGCGCCCGGCAGCGGGGTCATCAGGCAGGCGCCGGTTTCGGTCTGCCACCAGGTATCGACGATCGGGCAGCGGCCCTGGCCGACATTCTCGTAGTACCAGTGCCAGGCTTCCGGGTTGATCGGCTCACCCACCGAACCCAACAGACGCAGGCTGGAGCCGTCAGCGCCTTCGACCGCAGCCTTGCCCTCGGCCATCATGGCGCGAATAGCGGTGGGGGCGGTGTAGAGAACGTTGACCTTATGCTTATCGACGATTTTGGCGACGCGGGTCATGTCCGGGTAGTTCGGTACGCCTTCGAACATGACAGTCGTTGCGCCGTTGGACAGCGGACCGTACACCAGATAGGTGTGGCCGGTGACCCAACCGATGTCGGCGGTGCACCAGAACACTTCGCCCGGGCGGTAATCGAATACACGCTCATGGGTCAGCGAAGCGTAGGTGAGGTAGCCCCCGGTGGTGTGCAGTACACCCTTGGGTTTGCCGGTGGAGCCGGAGGTGTAGAGGATGAACAGCGGATCCTCGGCGCCCATTTCCTTCGGCGCGCAGGTGCTACCCGCCACCTTCATCAGATCCTCGTACCAGACATCGCGATGCTGATTCCACTTGATATCGCCACCGGTGCGCTTGACCACGATGATCTTCTGCACGCTGCTGGTTTCGGGGTTGGTCAGCGCGTCATCGACGTTGGCTTTCAGCGGGGTCTTCTTGCCGCCGCGCAAGCCTTCGTCGGCAGTGATCACCACCTTGGAACGGCAGTCTATGATGCGACCGGCCAGGGCTTCAGGGGAGAAGCCACCGAACACCACGGAGTGGATGGCACCGATACGGGTGCAGGCCAGCATGGCGACCACGGCTTCCGGGATCATCGGCATGTAGATGGTCACCACGTCACCGCGATGCACATCCTGGCCACGCAGGGCGTTGGCGAACTTGCAGACGCGCTCGTGCAGGTCGCGGTAGGTGATGTGCTCATGCTCGGAGGGATCGTCCCCCTCCCAGATGATCGCAACCTGGTCGCCACGCTCGGCAAGGTGGCGATCCAGGCAGTTGGCGGACACGTTGAGGGTGCCATCAGCGAACCACTTGATGTCGACATGGTGGTCGTCGAACGAAGTCTGCTTCACCTTGGTGAAGGGCTTGATCCAGTCGAGGCGCTTGGCCTGTTCACGCCAGAAGCCATCGGGGTTGATGACCGACTGCTGGTACATGGCTTTGTAGGTCGCTTCGTCGGTGAGGGACTGGGCGGCCACTTCAGGGCGGACCGGATACAGAGAAGCAGCACTCATGGGTCTTACCTCGGTGGGTAGTTGTTTTTGTATGGCGCCTTTTGTATCCCCCGCCCTTCTGTAGGGCCATTCGACCATGGTCTTACCAAACCCGGACTATGGTCTAAGCAGCGAGAATCGCGTAGTGCCGAGGCCTGGCGAACGAGCCGACCAGGAGCGCCCTCACCTTTCCACGGGCAAAAAAAACCGGCCCATATCCAGGGACATGGGCCGGTGAAGCACTATCGGGTCGTTGGTGAGAGCCCGGGATCAACCCGGAGCACGGCACACGGACGACCGGCCGCGTGCCGCACAGTGTCAGACGTGGGCGTCCTGGTATTCCTTCTCGGCTTCGTCGAAGCGCTTGATCATCGCGGCAGACGGGGCGTTGCCGATGCGGCTGAAGATCAGGATGCCGAGGGTGCAGAGGATGAAGCCCGGAACGATTTCGTACAGACCGGTCCAGCCGAAGAAGTTCTTCCACAGGACAACGGTCACAGCACCCAGGATCATACCGGCCAGAGCGCCGTTACGGGTCATGCCCTTCCAGACCAGGGACAGGATCACTACCGGACCGAAGGCAGCGCCGAAGCCAGCCCAGGCATAGGACACCAGGCCCAGCACCTTGCTTTCCGGGTCAGCGGCGATGGCGATAGCGATCACAGCCACCAGCAGCACCATGGCACGACCTACCCACACCAGCTCGGTCTGGCTGGCGTTCTTGCGGAAGAAGGCCTTGTAGAAGTCTTCGGTCAGGGCACTGGAGCACACCAGCAGCTGGCAGCTCAGGGTGGACATCACGGCAGCCAGGATAGCGGACAGCAGCACGCCAGCGACCCACGGGTTGAAGAGGATCTTGGCCAGCTCGATGAACACGCGCTCGTGGTTGGCAGTAACGGCACCAGCCTGGTCCGGATGAGCGGAGAAGTAGGCGATACCAAAGAAGCCCACGGCCACGGCGCCGGCCAGGCAGAAGATCATCCAGGCCATGGAGATGCGGCGGGCATTCGGGATGGACTTGACGGAGTCAGCAGCCATGAAGCGCGCCAGGATGTGCGGCTGACCGAAGTAGCCCAGGCCCCATGCCAGCAGGGAAATCACGCCGACGAAGCTGGCACCCTTGAGCATGTCGAAGTGGGCGGCATCTTTCATCTCGATGGCAGCGAAGGTGGTGTCCATGCCGCCGGTGGCAATCATCACGATGATCGGGGTGAGGATCAGGGCGAAGATCATCAGGCTGGCCTGCACAGTGTCAGTCCAGCTCACAGCCAGGAAGCCACCGACGAAGGTGTAGCAGATGGTCGCGGCTGCACCGGCCCACAGGGCGGTTTCGTAGGAAATGCCGAAGGTGCTCTCGAACAGGCGGGCACCGGCGACAACGCCAGAGGCGCAGTAGATGGTGAAGAACACCAGGATCACCACGGCGGAGAAGATGCGCAGGATGCGGCTGTTGTCTTCGAAGCGGTTGGTGAAGTAATCCGGCAGGGTCAGGGCGTTGCCGTTGTGTTCGGTCTGCACGCGCAGACGGCCGGCAACCAGCAGCCAGTTGAGGTAGGCGCCGATGATCAGGCCAATGGCGATCCAGCTTTCGGAGAGACCGGAGAGGTAGACGGCACCCGGCAGGCCCATCAGCAGCCAGCCACTCATGTCGGAGGCGCCGGCGGACAGTGCGGTAACGAAGCTACCGAGGCTGCGGCCACCGAGGATGTAGTCGGAAAGGTTGTTGGTGGAGCGATAGGCGGCAAAGCCGATCAGCACCATGGCCGCGATATAGATCACGAAAGTGATCAGCATCGGGTTGCTCATACTCATGGGGGTCTCCCCTGCTCGATTGTTTTTATTCGGAGGCGGCGGGTAGTCCGCTTCCGTGGTTGGTATTTGGCGGCCACTTGTGACGGCTACCGGTTTGCTTCCCGACCACGCCAGCCATGGGGCCGAGGTAATCCCGATCGGGCAATCATCACAGGGCGTCCGGCCCTGCCAATGCGACAGCGCACCGTGCCTCTGGAGGCTCGGTCCACCATGCGAATCAGTGGTAACGCCTGGTTGCCTCGCAATGGCCGCTCAAAGCGCGGCCAGCGAAAGGACTGGGCCGACTGGCCACGAGCAGCCAAAGGTAAGCAGGAGCAAGGGAATACCTGGCTCCGCTCGAGTAGGCGTGAATCGCTTTCGACATCACGCCCTCCTCTCTGGATTCGCTACTACTTCGGTCTAGTACAACCTCTCCAGCCCGCAAGAACGCTTCGAGCTCTGGGCAGCCGCAAGGCGAGTGCGGAATTTAGAGATATGGCACTGCGCCTTTCTTTTAGGATTCTCTGATTCCTTTGCCAGATCCTCTGATTCAGGGAACTTTCCGCCAAAAGGTGCAACCTGTTTGCAAGCCCATGAATAGGACATCCTGCGAATTTCACCAATGTCCACACGAAACAATGGGTTGCCCAAAAGGTACAACCTGATAGAGCCCACCCTGGCAAGGGTGCAACTCTTGGCAGCTAACCGGTGAAAAACTGATCGATGGCGGGCTCGGATGAATGCGACCGCCGCGACAGGAGGGAGCTACTTGCCGCCGCGCAGTCTCTTGGGCGTGAGCCCCAGGTAGCGGCGCATGGCGGTGGTCAACGCACTCTGGCTGGAGAAGCCGCACTCTTCGGCGATCCGCACCAGGGGTTGTTCGCTTTCACGCAACAGACGTGCGGCGCGATCGAGACGGGTTTTCAGCAGGTACTGGTGGGGCGTCAGGCCCAGGTTGTCCTTGAACTGGGCATGGAAATGACTCGGACTCAGGCAGGCGACCTGGGCCAGTTCCGCCACGCTGATCCGTCGCGACAGATTGCCCTGGATAAAGTCGTCCAGACGCTCGATATCGAGACTCCCCGCCGGGCGACGCTGCACATCCCCGAACAGGCGCAGGTACAGCGCACGCAAAAGAAGGCCGCCCAGGGAGCGAGCCAGCAGCGGATCGCTGCCGTAACGCGCCAGCTCCGCGCCGGCATAGCTCAGGAGGTTCTGGAAGTCCGCATCCAGTTCCGGATAACGCGGCGTCTCGAAAAGGCGCCCAAGCAACTCGAGGTCTTCGGCCGAAGTGCCGTGCTCATCCAGATCGAGGATGAGCATGCGATTCTCGCCCACACCTGCAAACCCGTGCCCGGCATCTCCCGGCACCAGGCAGGCACGCATCCGGCAGACCTCGCCACCGCGGCCGTCCACCTCGAACTCGGCGCGACCGGCAAGGGACATCACCAACTGGTGGTGGTCGTGGGCGTGGTGATGGGCCTGATCGTCCAGGCGCAGGAGGCGGGCTTCGAGCATGGTGCGATTTGATCAAAATTTGCGCATTCTAGCTGGTGCAACCGGGGTTGCACAGCGCCGCACGGCAGAAGGCCGTGGCTTTGGGTGGTTGAAAAGGCCATCGCCTTGCCCCATCTAGCCTGGGTAAGCCATTAGCCAGGTGCCCCCATGAGCGATCAGGACATCAACGCCGACATCGTCGAAGAAGCCACTTCCAGCCAGCGGACAGGCCTGGTACTGCCTGGCCAGACCCTGCCGGACAAGGTCTACATCATCCCCATCCACAACCGACCGTTCTTCCCGGCCCAGGTACTGCCGGTAATCGTCAACGAAGAACCCTGGGCGGAAACCCTCGAACTGGTATCCAAGACAGATCATCACTGCCTGGCGCTGTTCTTCATGGAAAACCCGCCGGAAGATCCACGTCATTTCGACCCCAGCACCCTGCCGGAACACGGAACCCTGGTGCGCGTACATCACGCCAGCCGCGAAGGCGGCAAGCTGCAATTCGTGGCCCAGGGGCTATCGCGCGTGCGCATCCGCGGCTGGCTCAAGCGCCATCGCCCGCCCTATCTGGTGGAAGTCGATTATCCACATAGCCCGCAGGACCCTCGCGATGAAGTGAAGGCCTACGGCATGGCGCTGATCAATGCGATCAAGGAACTGCTGCCGCTCAACCCGCTGTACAGCGAGGAATTGAAGAATTACCTCAACCGCTTCAGCCCGAACGACCCGTCGCCTCTGACGGACTTCGCCGCCGCACTGACTACGGCGCCCGCCCGTGAACTGCAGGAAGTGCTGGACACAGTGCCCATCCTCAAGCGCATGGAGAAGGTGCTGCCGCTGCTGCGCAAGGAAGTGGAAATGGCGCGACTGCAAAGCGAACTGTCCGCCGAGGTGAATCGCAAGATCGGCCAGCACCAGCGCGAGTTCTTCCTCAAGGAGCAGCTCAAGCTGATCCAGCAGGAGCTGGGCATCACCAAGGATGACCGCAGTGCCGACAGCGAGCAGTTCACCCAGCGCCTGGAAGGCAAGGTGCTGCCGGAACAGGCGAAGAAGCGCATCGACGATGAACTGAACAAGCTGTCGATCCTGGAAACCGGATCGCCGGAATACGCAGTCACCCGCAACTACCTGGACTGGGCTACGTCGGTGCCCTGGGGCGTCTATGGGGCGGACAGGCTCGATCTCAAGCACGCCCGCAGGGTGCTGGACAAGCACCACGCTGGGCTCGACGACGTGAAAAACCGCATCCTCGAATTTCTCGCCGTAGGTGCCTTCAAAGGTGAAATCTCGGGTTCCATTGTGCTGCTGGTCGGCCCGCCCGGCGTGGGCAAGACCAGCATTGGCAAGTCCATCGCCGAATCGCTGGGTCGCCCCTTCTACCGTTTCAGCGTCGGCGGCATGCGAGATGAGGCCGAAATCAAGGGCCATCGCCGCACTTACATTGGCGCCCTGCCCGGCAAGTTGGTGCAGGCGCTAAAGGAAGTGGAGGTGATGAACCCGGTCATCATGCTCGATGAGATCGACAAGCTCGGTGCCAGCTACCAGGGCGACCCGGCTTCAGCGCTGCTGGAGACACTCGACCCGGAGCAGAACGTCGAATTCCTCGACCACTACCTGGACCTGCGCCTGGACCTGTCCAAAGTGTTGTTCGTCTGCACGGCCAACACCATGGACTCCATCCCCGGCCCGCTGCTGGACCGTATGGAGACTATTCGCCTCTCCGGCTACATCACCGAAGAGAAGCATGCCATCGCCAAGCGCCATCTCTGGCCACGCCTGCTGGAACGTACCGGCGTGCCGAAGGATCGCCTGTCGATCACTGACGGCGCCCTGACCTCCGTGATCGACGGCTATGCGCGAGAGGCCGGCGTACGCCAGTTGGAGAAGCAGCTGGGCAAGATCATTCGCAAATCCGTGGTGCGACTGCTGGAGGAGCCCGAGGCGAGGATCAAGGTCGGGCAAAAGGATCTGGAAAGCTTCCTCGGCCTGCCGCCGTTCCGCAGGGAACAGCTGCTGACGGGTATCGGCGTGATCACCGGCCTGGCCTGGACGAGCCTGGGCGGTGCCACCCTGCCCATCGAAGCGACGCGCATTCACACGCTGAACCGGGGCTTCAAGCTCACCGGCCAGTTAGGCGACGTCATGAAGGAATCGGCCGAGATCGCCTACAGCTACATCAGCTCGCACCTGAAACGCTATGGCGGCGACCCGACGTTCTTCGACCAGGCGTTCGTCCACCTCCACGTGCCGGAAGGCGCCACACCCAAGGATGGCCCCAGCGCCGGTATCACCATGGCCAGCGCCCTGCTCTCTCTGGCGCGCAACCAGGCGCCGAAGAAAGGCGTGGCCATGACCGGCGAGCTGACGCTCACCGGCCAGGTGCTGCCCATCGGCGGAGTCCGCGAGAAAGTCATTGCCGCGCGCCGGCAGAAGATCTTCGAGCTGATCCTGCCCGAAGCCAACCGCGGTGCCTTCGAAGAGCTGCCGGATTACCTAAAGGACGGCCTGACGGTGCACTTCGCCAGACGCTTCGGGGACGTGGCGAAGGTGCTGTTCGACTGAGGCTGTGCGTCCGGTCCGCGGGAGCGAATTCATTCGCGATTGAATTCGCTCCCGCAGGCTTCTCCAAGCCAGGGGAAGCCGCGTCCCTTCCCCAAGATTTCTTCTCGGAGCCTACGCAAGGGCGAAGTCAGCCGTTATGCTGGCCCCGCCCTTGACCGACGGAGCCGCCGATGTCCTTCGTTCCCTCCCCTCGCCTGCTGTTACCCCTGGGACTCCTCCTGCTCACCGCCTGCGCCCAACAGAAGACCGGCCCGGTAGTACTCCAGGACCAGCAGGATGATTGCCCACTGTCACTCAGCCAGGGCCAACCGCTGGTGTTGACCCTGCCCAGCAATCCCACCACCGGCTTTCGCTGGGTAGTCCGCGACGCAGCCGCCAACGTGCTGCAAAGCCTCGGCCCGGAGGTCTATTCGACACCCGAAGACGCGGGCCTGGTTGGAAGCGCCGGGCAATCCACCTGGCGATTCAAGGCCAGCCAGCCCGGCGAGGGCCGCCTCCGCCTGGATTACCAGCGCCCCTGGGAGACCGACGTGGCGCCGGCCGAATCCTTCGACTGCCAGATCAGCGTCAAATAGCGCCAAATGACTGCACCAATGGCGTCCGCCGCCTGGCGAGCGCCGTGCTGCCTTTCCATAGTGCTGCTCTGACGGATTCGCAGGAGCATTCATGGGAACCTTGATCTTCGGACTGGCCGGGGCGCTGTCCTTCCTCGTCGGTGTAGCACTTGAACTGGACTGGTTGTGCCTGGTCAGCAAACCGGTCCCTATCGTCGCTCTGCTGCTTTGGTTGCGCCGTGCTCCGGCCGGGCCGTATCGCCGCTGGATCAGTATCGGCCTGCTCCTGTCCCTTCTCGGTGACATGTTGCTGGAATGGCCCGCCGACCTGTTCGTCTTCGGTCTTGGCGCCTTCCTGCTCGCCCACCTCGCCTACCTGTGCGCCTACCTACAGCAAAGCCGCCGACTGGCGCCCCTCGCCCTGCTGGTAGCGGCAGGCTGCGGAGGCGGCATCTTCGCACTGCTCGCCTCTGGCGGCCTGGGCGCCCTGCTCCTTCCGGTGGCCTGCTACGCCATCGCCATCAGCGCCATGCTCTGGCGTGCCCTGGCCCGCCTGGGTGCAGAACTCGACCGCAGGTCGGCAGTGCTGGCGGCAGGTGGCGCAGCACTATTCGTACTCTCCGACAGCCTCATCGGCATCAACCGTTTCGTCTCGCCATTCGACGGCGCGAGCTACTTCATCATTCTCAGCTACTGGCTGGGCCAGCTCGGAATCGCGGCCTCCGCTGCGGCATTTTCCAACGAGATACCATCCTCGAAAATTCCATCGGCACCCTCCCCGGAAATCGGCTATAGCAAATAGGCGGACACTCAAATAGGGAGCGTGTGATGGGCAGCCTGGTACGACTGTGGAGCCTGCTTTGCTGTGCGGTTCTTCTCGCAGGCTGCGGTAGCCTGCTGCCCAGCGAGCGAGCCGAAGTCCTGTCGCCATTCAGGGACTACACCGATGCAGAGATCCGTTATTCGCAGGCCGTACCGGGCAAGACAACACGCCCCGAGCTGTTTTCCCTGGGCTTCGATCCGCTGATCCAGGGCAATGGCAAGATGCTTTCCTTCATCGATGTGCGCCTGATGTTCGTCCAGCCGAACGTGCCCATCGACTACTTGCCTGAAGGCCTGATGAAGTGCCTGGAAGCCAAGGATCGCTGCATCGGCTACGCGTTCGAGTTCACCAAGACGGATACCCAGCGAGTCGGCAGCTTCTGGGCAGACGTATTCAACTTCCGCAAGAATCGGGAGTTGCAGGGCTGGATCTTCCGTGCGGTGTTCGTGCTGGTGGATGACACGCTGGTGCACAAGGTGAGCAATGGCGAGCCGAACATCCGCCGGCATGAAGTCAAGCGCAATCCGCTGGGCCCCTTGCAAGGCGCGGGCGAGTTCTTTTCCGATCAGCTGAAGTGAGGGTGGTTTGGCCGCGCCGCACAGTTCGTTAGAATGCCGGCCTTTTCCATTGCTGGTACCGGCCCGTGACCGAACGTCCCGATCGCATCTACGCCAATCCCCAGGCCCAAGTCGCCGACTTCGCCTTTAACGAGGACGTGGTCCGGGTCTTCCCGGACATGATCAAGCGCTCGGTACCGGGTTACCCCACCATCGTCGAGAACATTGGTGTGCTGGCGGCGCAGTTCGCCAAGCCCGGCACTCCGCTCTATGACCTGGGCAGTTCCCTCGGTGCAGTGACCCAGGCGCTGCGCCGCCACGTGAAGACCGACGGGTGCAAGGTCATCGCTGTGGATAACTCCAGCGCCATGGTGGAACGCTGCCGCGAATACCTGCACGCCCAGGACGCCATGTTCCAGGAGTTGCTGCCGGTCGATGTGGTCGAGGCCGATATCCTTGCCCTGGATTTCCAGCCCTGTTCACTGGTGGCGATGAACTTCACCCTGCAGTTCGTACCCCGCGAGCACCGCATCGAACTCCTCAGCCGCATCCGCAAGGCGCTGCTTCCGGGTGGTGCGTTGATCCTCTCCGAGAAGCTGCGCTTCGAAGACACCGAAGAGCACCAACTGCTCACCGAACTGCATATCGCCTTCAAACGTGCCAACGGCTACAGCGAGCTGGAAATCGCCCAGAAGCGCAGCGCGCTGGAAAACGTCATGCACCCGGACAGCCTGGAAGAACACCGCGAGCGCCTGCTGGCCGCCGGGTTTTCCAAGGTCGTGCCCTGGTTCCAGTGCCTCAACTTCGCCTCGCTGATCGCCCTGCCATGATTCGTACGCTGGACCTCGATGCCCTGCAGCAAAAGCTGGCGGGCACTCCCCTGCAGGATTGGGCAGCCGACCTGCCCGCACAACTCGATGCCAGGCTGGCGGTTGGCCACGGCGACCTTGAACGCTGGGGCGCTGCGGTCAACGCACTACCGCCACTACAGCCACAGCAGGTGGAGCTGGCGCAGCGCTTCCTGCTCGACGGCCCCTGTGACGAAGCGACTCGCGCCGCACTGAAGTCCGCGTTGCAGGGACTGATTCCATGGCGTAAAGGCCCGTTCGAACTATTCGGCGTACACGTCGATACCGAGTGGCGTTCAGACTGGAAGTGGTCACGGGTAGCGCCCCATCTGGACCTGCGCGGGCGCCGCGTGCTGGATGTCGGCTGTGGCAACGGCTACTACCAGTGGCGCATGTTGGGTGCCGGCGCCGACAGCGTAGTGGGTATCGATCCGAACTGGTTGTTCTTCTGCCAATTCCTCGCCATGAAGCGCTTTCTCCCAGAGCTCCCTGCCTGGCACCTGCCCCTGGCGCTCGAAGACCTGCCGCCGAAGCTGGAAGGTTTCGACACCGTGTTTTCCATGGGCGTGCTCTACCACCGCCGCTCGCCCATCGACCACTTGTTCGACCTCAAGGACTGCTTGCGCAGGAATGGCGAGCTGGTGCTGGAAACCCTGGTGGTGGAAGGTGACGCCCAGCAAGTGCTGGTGCCCGAGGACCGCTACGCGCAGATGCGCAACGTCTGGTTCCTGCCGTCGGTACCGGCGCTGGAATTGTGGCTGCGCCGCGCGGGCTACGTGGATGTCCGCTGCGTGGATGTCAGCTACACCAGCGTGGAAGAACAGCGCAGTACCGACTGGATGCGTTTCCAGTCGCTGCCCGAGTTCCTCGACCCTGCTGATCATAGCCGCACCATCGAAGGCCTGCCGGCACCCGCACGCGCCGTACTGATCGCGCGCAAGCCTTGACGCTCTCGATGTGTGGGAAAGAAATCGTTTGCGATTGAAGCCTCTCCCAAACGATGCGGCTGAAACAATTCGCCCCCACAGAAACGCAATCCTGTGGGGGCGAGTTCATTCGCCGAGCAGACCGCCGGCCCGGCTTCCGGAGACGCCTTTTATCGTTTGGGGGCGGCCGAAACGATCAGTTGCTTCATCTCGACCACCGCCTGCTTGAAGCCAACGAACAGCGCGTGGGCCACCAGGGCGTGGCCGATGTTCAGTTCGTTGATTCCAGGAATGGCCGCAACCGGCTCGACATTGTGGTAATGCAGGCCGTGGCCAGCATTGACGATAAGACCGAGCCTGAGGCCCAGCGCCACGCCTTCCTGGATGCGCTGCAGTTCGCGAGCGGCTTCTTCCGGATTATGGGCGTCGGCATAGCGGCCGGTATGCAACTCGATGGCCGGGGCGCCAACACGGTGGGCCGCCTCGATCTGCTGCGGATCGGCGTCGATGAACAGCGAAACCTCACTGCCAATTTTGGCCAGGCGCTCTACCGCAGCCTTGATGCGTGCCTCCTGGCCTGCAACGTCGAGGCCACCTTCAGTGGTCAGTTCCTGACGCGTCTCCGGCACCAGGCAGACATGCTCGGGACGAATCTCTTCGGCGAAGGCCATCATTTCTTCGGTCACCCCCATCTCGAAGTTCATGCGGGTCTGCAGAACTTCCTTGAGCAGGCGCACATCGCGCTCCTGGATGTGACGGCGGTCTTCACGCAGGTGCACGGTGATGCCGTCGGCGCCAGCCTCTTCAGCGTCCAGCGCTGCCTTCACCGGGTCCGGGTAACGGGTACCACGGGCCTGGCGAAGGGTTGCGACGTGGTCGATGTTTACGCCCAGAAGTACGCGGTTGGCTTCAGTCACGGGGAGGTTCCTTGATCGTCATGAATAGCTCGCGGCTGACCAGCGGCCGGCCGCCCAGATGAGGTGCCAGGGCCTGGCGCATCAAGCGCTTGGCCGCACCGAGGGCGCCTGGGGCGCTCCAGTCGGCTTCAGCCAGCGCAAGGAGTTCGCGGCCCTGGAACAGGCCGGGTTGCAACTGCCCCACCGGTTCCAGTCCGGCATCCGGCAGTAGGCGGTAGATGCCTTCTGGCGCGATGGGTTGCCCGGCGAGGTCCGAATCCAGGGCAAAACCATAGCCCAGCTCGTCCAGCAGACGCCATTCGAATGCGCGCAATAGAGGTTCCAGCGGACGGTTGGCGGCCAGCGCCTGGACGGTAACGGCGTAGTGCTCGAAAAGCGCCGGCTGCGGGTCTTCGGCCGGCAACAGGCGAACCAGCAGCTCGTTGAGGTAGAGGCCACTGAACAGCGCCTCGCCGGCCAGCAGGTTAGGGATGCCGGCGCTCTCCAGTCGGCCAACGTTCTTCAGCTCGCCCCGACCACGAAACTCGGCTTCCAGCGGCAAGAATGGCCTCGCCAAGGTACCGGCCTTGCCGCGGGCACCGCGAAGTACGGCGCGCAGACGGCCTTCGGGCGTAAAGAAGTCGACCAGCGCGCTGCTTTCCCGATAGGCCCTGCTGTGCAGGACGAATGCCGGTAGCGCCGCACTGATCATGGAGAGGCTCAGAGGTCGTTGTAGCCCAGGGAACGCAGGGCACGCTCGTCGTCGGACCAGCCGCCCTTCACTTTCACCCAGAGGTTGAGCATGACCTTGGAGTCGAACATGGTTTCCATGTCCTTGCGGGCATCCTGGCCGATGCGTTTGATGCGCTCACCACCGTCGCCGATGATGATCTTTTTCTGGCCATCGCGCTCGACGAGAATCAGGGCGTGGATATGCAGGACATGGCCTTCCTGCTTGAACTCTTCGATTTCCACGGTGATCTGGTAGGGCAGCTCGGCGCCCAGCTGGCGCATGATCTTCTCGCGAACGAGCTCTGCGGCAAGGAAGCGACTGCTGCGATCAGTGATCTGGTCTTCCGGGAAGAAGTGGTCGCCCTCCGGCAGACGCTCGGCCACCAGACGCTCCAGGGTATCCAGGTTGTGGCCCTGGAGAGCAGAGATCGGCACCAGTTCGGCATTAGGCAGCTGTTCCTGGAGCCAGGACAGGTGCGGGATCAGGTCACCCTTCTCGTCCATGCGGTCGGTCTTGTTCACGGCGAGCAGAACCGGGCCCTGCACATACTGCACTCGTTCCAGTACCAACTGGTCCTCTTCGGTCCAGCGGTCACGGTCGACAACGAAGACGACCACGTCCACGTCCTTCAACGCCGCCGAGGCGCTGCGGTTCATGTAGCGGTTCAGCGCCTTGTCGCTCTTCTTGTGCAGGCCGGGGGTGTCGACGTAAATCGCCTGGACACTACCCTCGGTCTTGATACCCAGCATGTTGTGGCGGGTGGTCTGGGGCTTGCGCGAAGTGATCGCCAGCTTCTGCCCGAGGATGTGGTTGAGCAGCGTGGACTTGCCCACATTGGGGCGGCCGACGATGGCGACATAGCCGCAGCGGGGGGTATCGATATCAGTCATTGCCATTCTCCACGCCGAGGGCGACCAGGGCGGCGGCCGCAGCCACCTGTTCGGCGATACGGCGGCTGGCGCCCTGGCCCTGGGTCTTGTCATTCAGCAGGGTGACCTGGCACTCGACGAAAAAGGTTCGGCAGTGCGGTTCACCCTGGATATCCACCACTTCATAACGTGGCAGTTCGCAGGCTCGCGATTGCAGGAATTCCTGCAGGCGGGTCTTGGGATCCTTGTTGGTATCTACCAGGGTCAGGCCTTCCAGTTCATTGGTCAGCCAGGCGAGTACGCGCTCACGCGCGGCCTCCATTCCGGAATCCAGGTAGATGGCGCCGATCAGTGCTTCCAGTGCATCGGCGAGGATCGACTCACGGCGAAATCCGCCGCTCTTCAGTTCGCCCGAACCCAAGCGCAGGTACTCGCCCAGTTCGAAACCACGAGCAAGAAGCGCCAGGGTCTCGCCCTTCACCAACCGTGCGCGCAAACGCGACAGCTGGCCCTCGCGGGCCTGGGGGAAGCGTTCGAACAGCGCCTCGCCAGCGACGAAATTGAGAATGGCGTCGCCGAGGAATTCGAGGCGTTCGTTGTTGCGCCCCGCAAAACTGCGGTGGGTCAGGGCCAGAGTCATCAGACTCTGGTCCTTGAAGGTATAGCCGAGCTTACGCTCGAGACGACTGAGGGATACGCTCACTGGGCTCGCACACGGAATTCTTTGTCGAAGCGCACCACCAGATCGAGGTTCTCGACCAGGGGTTCGCGTTTTTCATACTTCAGGTGTGCCTGGAACTCGTTGTTTTCCAGGGTCACCTTCAACGCCTTGTCCAGGTCCAGGTCTCGGATGCCGTTGACCTGCATGCCTTTGGACACATGGCTATAGAAGTCGGGAATAGTCCTGATTTCCAGGGCTTTCTCGGTTTCCACCGAGGTGATGATCTTCTCCAGGGAGAAGAAATCCAGGTAATGCGGGATGACCTTGAAAGCGGTGCTGGCCAGGAAAGCCACTACGGCCAGGACCAGCAGCCAGCCCATAACCGACATACCCTTCTGCTTACGCGCGAACGTCATGATCGACCTCAATGTCTGTTTTTATTGGAGGCCGGTTGGCCCGCAAGCAAGACTATATAGCGACTGCGGCGCTGTCATGAACAACGCCGCAAAACCGCGATGGCGAGGGGCCTGTGTCAGTGAATCAGGCCTACTCGAGAGAAGTTTGGCAAGTTTCGCAGTTTCGGATCGGGCCAGCTCATCCACACGGCGAACGCCTTGCCGACGATATTACGGTCCGGAACCATGCCGAGCAGGTCTTTCGGAATGCGGGGATCGTTCCAGTAGCGGCTGTCGTTGGAGTTGTCCCGGTTGTCGCCCATCATGAAGTAATGCCCCTGGGGCACCACCCATTCGCGGCCCGGCTCCATGCGGTAGCGCTTCATTTCCTTGCGGATCAGGTGTTCGGCTTCGCCCAACTTCTCCTGGTAGAGCATGGCGCTACCCAGGGTGCCCGGCTCTTCGCCCAGCAGCTTCTCGGCGACCGGCTGACCGTTGATGGTCAGGCGCTTGTCGCTGCTGTAGGCGATGCGGTCACCCGGTAGGCCGATAACACGCTTGATGTAGTTGATGTTCGGGTCGCTGGGGTAACGGAACACCATGACATCCCCGCGCTGTGGGTCACCCACTTCGATCACCTTGTTATCCAGCACGGGCAGGCGGATGCCATAGGCGAACTTGTTGACCAGGATGAAATCGCCCACTTCCAGAGTCGGCTTCATCGAGCCTGATGGGATCTGGAAAGGTTCGACCAGGAAAGAGCGCAGCACCAGCACGATGGCCAGCACCGGGAAGAACGACTTCCCATACTCCACCAGCAGCGGCTCCTTGTTCAGCCTGTCGAGGACGTCCGGATCGGGCTCGTTGACCTGCCCCTCGTAGGCGGCAATCGCTGAGCGCCGGCGCGGAGCCAGCAAAACAAGGTCGACAAGCGCGAGGACGCCGCTAACTGCCACGGCAATAACCAACAACAGCGGGAAATTGATCGACATAGACCCTAACTATCCACTTTGAGCACAGCAAGGAAGGCTTCCTGCGGGATTTCCACGCTGCCGACCTGCTTCATCCGTTTCTTACCGGCCTTCTGCTTTTCCAGCAGCTTTTTCTTGCGACTTACGTCACCGCCGTAGCATTTGGCCAGAACGTTCTTCCTGAGCGCCTTTACGGTAGTCCGTGCAACGATCTGTCCACCGATCGCTGCCTGAATCGCGACGTCGAACATCTGCCGCGGAATCAGTTCCTTCATTTTCTCGGTCAGCGCGCGGCCTTTGTAGTGGGCCTGGTCGCGGTGCACGATGAGTGCCAGGGCATCGACCTTCTCGCCATTGATCAGCACATCCAGCTTCACCAGATTAGCCGGTTCGAAACGATCGAAGCTGTAGTCCAGCGACGCATAGCCACGACTTACCGACTTCAGGCGATCGAAGAAGTCGAGTACCACCTCGTTCATCGGCAGGTCGTAGCAGACCTGGACCTGCGAACTGAGGAATTGCATGTCGCGCTGGACGCCACGCTTCTCGATGCACAGGGTGATGACGTTGCCGAGGTGCTCCTGAGGTACCAGGATGTTGGCGCGGACGATGGGTTCGCGCATTTCGGCGATAGAGGCGAGGTCGGGCAGCTTGGACGGGTTGTCGACGTATATCGTTTCGCCGTTCTTCTGCACGATCTCGAAGACCACGGTCGGCGCGGTGGTGATCAAGTCCAGGTCGTATTCGCGCTCCAGGCGCTCCTGGATGATCTCCATGTGCAGCATGCCGAGGAAGCCGATGCGGAAACCGAAGCCGAGGGCCTCGGAGCTTTCCGGCTCGTACTGCAGGGCCGCGTCGTTCAGGGTCAGCTTCTGCAGAGCTTCACGGAAGTCCTCGAAGTCGTCGGAACTGACCGGGAACAGACCGGCGTAAACCTGCGGCTTGATGCGCTGGAAGCCAGGTAAAACGTCCACGTCCGGAGTGTTGGACAGGGTCAGGGTATCGCCTACCGGTGCACCCAGGATGTCCTTGATACCGGCAATGATAAAACCTACTTCACCGGCCTTGAGGTCAGCCATTTCGGTGTGTTTCGGGGTGAATACGCCCACGCTGTCCACCTGGTGGATCTTGCCGGTGGACTTCACCAGAATCTTGTCGCCCTTCTTCACACGGCCATGCTTGACGCGTACCAGAGAGACTACGCCCAGGTAGTTGTCGAACCAGGAGTCGATGATCAGGGCCTGCAACGGTGCGTCGATCTCGCCTTCCGGAGCCGGGATCACTTCCACCAGGCGCTCCAGCACGTCGATCACACCCATGCCGCTCTTGGCGCTGCAGGGAACGGCGTCGGTGGCGTCGATGCCGATGATGTGTTCGATTTCTTCCTTCACCCGCTCCGGCTCGGCCTGGGGCAGGTCCATCTTGTTCAGCACGGGCATCACTTCCAGGCCCTGCTCGATGGCGGTGTAGCAGTTGGCCACGGACTGGGCTTCAACACCCTGGCCGGCATCCACCACCAGCAGCGCGCCCTCGCAGGCAGCCAGGGAACGGCTGACTTCATAGGTGAAGTCCACGTGGCCGGGGGTGTCGATGAAGTTCAGTTGGTAGGTCTTACCGTTCTGTGCCTTGTAGTGCAGGGTGACGCTGTGGGCCTTGATGGTGATGCCGCGCTCGCGTTCCAGGTCCATGGAGTCCAGTACCTGGGCCTCCATCTCGCGATCGGACAGGCCGCCGCACATCTGGATGAAGCGGTCAGCCAGGGTCGACTTGCCATGGTCGATGTGGGCGATGATGGAGAAATTGCGGATATGACTCAGGTCACTCACAGGTCAACACTCAAAAGAAGCCGCAAGCAGGTTGCTCGCCGAAAAATAGCGGGGGAGTTTACCTGATCGGCGACCTACCCGTCACGCCCATGCGGCGGAAGGCAGAAACGAAAAAGGGCGACCAATGGCCGCCCTCTCCTACTGCAACTGCTTTACTCGGCCAGCTTGAAGGTAATGAAGCTGGCGCGCCCCTGACGCAGGACACGCATGGACACCGAACGATTCTTCGGCAGGTCCTTAGCAACCTGGGTGAACGCCTTGGCAGAAGTGATGGCCTGATTGTTCAGGTGGGTAATCACATCACCCGGACGCAGCCCCATCATGGCAGCCGGACCATCCTGGACTTCCTTGATCACTACGCCGCCCTGGATATCCAGGGACTTTTTCTGCTCATCGGTCAACTCGACCACGCTCACACCGAGGCGATTACTGCTGCGCTCGACGCCGTCGCCGGTCGCGGCCGCCATTCCATCGCCATCCTCCGGAAGCGCGCCAATGGCCATGTCGAGCGACTTGCGGCTACCGCCACGCACTACATCGAGCTTGATCTTGCTACCCGGCTTGAGGTTACCCACCAGATGCGGCAGGTCGGCGGAAACCACGATGGGCTGGCCGTTCATGCTGAGAATGACGTCACCAACCTGCAGACCGCCCTTGGCCGCCGGACCACCTTCCTGGACCTGGGCAACCAGGGCACCGGCCGGCTTGTCCAGGCCGAAGGATTCGGCCAGGTCCTTGTTCACTTCCTGAATCACGACGCCCAGCCAACCGCGGCTGACCTTGCCTTCGGACTTGAGCTGGTCGGCCACGCTCATGGCCACGTCGATCGGGATGGCGAACGACAACCCCATGAAGCCACCGGAGCGGGTGAATATCTGGGAGTTGATGCCGACCACTTCGCCATCCAGGTTGAACAGCGGACCACCGGAGTTACCCGGGTTGATGGCTACGTCGGTCTGGATGAACGGTACATAGTTCTCGTTCGGCAGGCTGCGCCCCTTGGCACTGACGATACCGGCGGTCACCGAATGATCGAAGCCGAAGGGCGAACCAATGGCCAGCACCCAGCTTCCCACCTTGAGCTCGTCGGATTTGCCGATCTTCACGATTGGCAGATCCTTGCCCTCGACCTTCAACAGCGCCACGTCGGTACGCGGATCAGCACCGATCAGCTTGGCTTCCAACTCACTACGATCAGACAGACGCACGATGATCTCGTCGGCATCAGCCACCACATGGTTATTGGTCAGGACATAGCCGTCCTTGGAAATAATGAATCCGGAACCGAGGGACTGCGCCTCGCGCTGGCGGCCACCCTGGGGATTGCGCGGCACTTGCGGCATGTTGCGCTCGAAGAACTCGCGCAGCATGGGCGGCAGGCCTTCCAGGTCAGGCATTACCTGGGCACCGGCCGCACCGCGCTGGGGCAGTTTCTGCCGGGTACTGATGTTGACGACTGCCGGGGACGCCTCTTCGACCAGAGGCGTAAAGTCCGGCAGTTCGGCACGGGCCACGAGGGTTTGACCGAGCAGCAGCAAGGCTGCCACGGCGGTCATGCAGGATTTGAGGTTAAGCATCGACATACAGCTCCCGTCGCATAACGAGTGGTATGAACTCACCGGGCCGCCCGGCCCTGCGAGCAAAACAGAAACACAAAAGCAAAACAGGCCGGGAGCATCAGCTCCAGGCCCGGTGGAACATCGTGAAAAAGACAAGGCGGGAGCCTGGGCTCCCGCACTGCAATTCGGACGCAGATCCTGTAGCAGGGATCATTGTGTCGCAGTGGCCTCCGCTGCCCGCATGGACAGGGCAACCCGTTCGGCCGTTCCCAATGGAATCTCACCGACTACGGTCACCATAACGTCGCCATCTGGCGTACTGACCCGTTTGGACACCATGACTGTCGGCCCTAGCTGACTGCGCGCATCTTCGACGACGGCTCCATGCAGCGGCTCGAGGAATACCGAGAAGCGCGCCAGCCCGTCACTGTAGAGCAGGCTGGACACAGAGTCGGAGGACACCGGACTACGACGCTCCTGGGCACTGGAGAGGCTGAATCCCGGCGGCAGCCATTCGGAACGCCAGTGGGCCGGCTTATCGCCCGGCGCCTCGGTGAGCCGTACAGCCTTGCAAGCGGAGCTGGGCTGCACATCGGCATCAGCCGGAGTCCCAGCGGTATCGATGTTGGTAAACTGGAAGCGTTCCAGAAGCTGCCCCTTGTCGCTGAGGAGCAGGGACTTGAGCGGCAGGCCGGTATCCCGGTCCAGATGCAACTCGAAGCCATAACGATGCTGATCACGCGGGGTCAGGGTCAGCACCGTGGCCGGCCGCCCGGCTACACGTGACTCACCCGCCAGGCGCAGGTCATACCATTCGGAAAGCTGCTTGGCGTCGAGCGCCCTGGCAGGCCAGACTTGGCCATCGGACAACTGATCGGAAAGGGAACCACCCATGCACTGGGTGCGGCCATTAACCCGCACCACTTCCTGGGCCGGCCCATCGAGCTGTAGAAGACGCTCGCGCACCTCCCCACCCTGCTGGACCTGATGCCAGACTTTATGGGTGGAGAAGCTCCCATTTCGCTCGTAGACGAACGTTCCCTGGAAACTCTGGCGCTGCTCCGCGTCAGCGAGGCGCTGCAGCCAGTCCTGAGCGTCGGCGGCCAGAGCTGGTTGAGCCAACCAGCCGCCAAGCAAGATGATTACCGGTAGTGCGCGCATGTTCCTCCTCAGCGGCTCTCCAGACTGGCAGCGCGGGCGTATGGCAGAGCACTATCGCTACCGCTCATGGCCGCCTGCTGCGCGTGTTGCCGCAGGTAAGCCGGCAAGCGCTTCTCATGCCAACCAGAAGACGACTGGGTCGCGCCGATGGGCTGCTGCACCTGCTGGGCATCCTCACTATAGCCAGCCAGCACGGCACCTTGCTGGGCCTGCGGCATGACCATGGCGGGTTGGCCAGCTTGCTGCTGCGCCAGTTGCTGGGTACCTGCGGCTTCGTCCTGGTTGTACAGGCGCACACCTGCCAACACGGCCACAGTCACCGATGCGGCAACAGCAAGGCGACCCAGACTACGCCATGGCCCCCGAACCACCTTGACCGGCGGCGCGGCGTCCTCGGCCAGGGCAGCCGATACGGCAGCTGCGATGTCCAGGCGCGGCTCCAGTAACTCCTTGTGCATCACGGCCCGAGCAATCTGGTAACGCGACCAGGTTGCCCGCAACTCTTGATCTTCGCTGGCGGCGAGAACTCGACGCAGCTCCAGTTCGTCCGCCTCGTTATCCATCACCGCGGACAGCGATTCCTGCAAAGCTTCACGACTCATGGCGGTTCCCCTCTTGGCTGTCGCCGCTGTCTCAGGTTCCATGCAACAGAGGTTGCAAGGCTTTATCGATGGCTTCCCGCGCCCTGAAGATGCGGGATCGCACAGTACCGACCGGACACTGCATGACACTCGCAATGTCTTCGTAACTAAGTCCGTCGAACTCACGCAAGGTCAACGCCGTACGCAAGTCTTCTGGCAGTTGCTGGATGCTCCGGTGCACTGTGGCCTCGATCTCGTCGCGGAGCAGGGCTCGCTCTGGCGACTCGATATCCTTGAGGGCGTGGTCGCCGTCATAAAACTCGGCGTCCTCAGCACTTACATCGCTATCTGGCGGGCGTCTGCCACGCGCTACCAGATGGTTCTTCGCCGTGTTGATGGCGATACGGTACAGCCACGTATAAAACGCACTGTCGCCGCGGAAGTTTCCGAGCGCACGATAAGCCTTGATGAAGGCTTCCTGGGCTACGTCCTGGGCTTCCTGGGCGTCGTGCACGAACCGCACGATCAACCCGAGAATCTTGTGCTGGTATTTCAGCACCAGCAGATCGAAAGCCCGCTTGTCGCCTCGCTGCACCCGTTCGACCAGTTGCTGATCCTCTTCCTGGGTTAGCATGAACACTCCTCATCGATCTCGAAGGGGTGTTGCGCCAGCCAGTGGATCGGCTTGCCAAAATAGACTCGGGCGTTGCGCAAAAGTTCTCCCCTCCAAGCAAGCTTCCTGCAGATTGTTTTTTCATCTGCACGGAATGACGCAGCAGGGCTCGCGGCCGTGCTGCGCCGAATATAAGTCGCTTGATCTACAGGCATCCGGGTTGCACAGTTCAAGTGCATTCGTTGCATGAGTGTAAGCAAGCACCGTCTCTTCAAAATGGTGACCCTGAATGGAACCCGAACGACTAAAAAAGTTCCGTAGCACCATGCATGGTCATAAGCGCGCTATTGTGCCGTCCACCCCAGCTATATACTAGCCGCCGCTTTTTTCGCGGGAACCGACATGAGCCAACATTTCCAGCATGACGTACTGGTCATCGGCAGCGGCGCCGCCGGCCTGACCCTGGCCCTTACCCTGCCCTCGCACCTGAACATCGTGGTCCTGAGCAAGGCCGATCTCAGCAATGGTTCGACCTATTGGGCCCAAGGTGGTGTCGCCGCCGTGCTGGATGATACCGACACCGTTGACTCCCACGTCGAGGACACCCTCGTGGCCGGTGCCGGCCTGTGTCGCGAAGACGCCGTGCGCTTCACGGTAGAACACAGCCGCGCGGCCATCCAATGGCTGATCGACCAGGGCGTGCCGTTCACCCGCGACGACGAAAGCGCCCGCGAAGACGGCGGCTTCGAGTTCCACCTGACCCGCGAAGGCGGTCACAGCCATCGGCGCATCATCCATGCCGCCGACGCCACCGGCGCCGCCATCTTCAATACGCTGCTGGAACAGGCCAAGAAACGGCCCAACATCCAGTTGCTGGAGCAACGGGTGGCCGTCGACCTGATCACCGAGCGCAAGCTCGGCCGCGAGGGCCAGCGCTGCCTGGGCGCGTATGTACTGAACCGCAACAATGGTGAAGTGGATACCTTTCACGCCCGCTTCACGGTGCTCGCCTCCGGAGGCGCCGCCAAAGTCTACCTCTATACGAGCAATCCCGATGGTGCGTGCGGCGACGGTATCGCCATGGCCTGGCGCGCCGGCTGCCGGGTAGGCAACCTGGAGTTCAACCAGTTCCACCCCACCTGCCTCTATCACCCGCAAGCCAAGAGTTTCCTGATCACAGAAGCGGTACGGGGCGAGGGTGGACTGCTCAAGCTGCCCAACGGCGAGCGCTTCATGCAGCGCTTCCATCCGCGTGCCGAACTGGCCCCGCGCGATGTCGTGGCCCGGGCCATCGACCATGAGATGAAGCGCCTCGGCGTGGACTGCGTCTATCTGGACATCAGCCACAAACCAGCCGAGTTCGTGAAGAGCCACTTCCCCACTGTCTACGAACGCTGCCTGGACTTCGGCATCGACATCACCCGCGAGCCCATCCCGGTAGTTCCCGCGGCCCACTACACTTGCGGCGGCGTGGTGGTGGACAAGTTCGGGCGCACTGACATTCCCGGTCTCTACGCCATTGGCGAGACCAGCTTCACCGGCCTGCACGGTGCCAACCGCATGGCCAGCAACTCCCTGCTGGAGTGCTTCGTCTACGGCCGCTCGGCAGCGGAAGACATGCTCGGCCAGTTGGAGGCTGTACAAATGCCCACCAACCTGCCGACCTGGGACGCCAGCCAGGTAACCGACTCGGACGAGGACGTGATCATCGCCCACAACTGGGACGAACTGCGGCGCTTCATGTGGGACTACGTGGGCATCGTGCGTACCAACAAGCGCCTGCAGCGCGCCCAGCACCGGGTACGCCTGCTGCTCAGTGAAATCGACGAGTTCTACAGCAACTACAAAGTCAGCCGCGACCTGATCGAACTGCGCAACCTGGCGCAGGTGGCGGAACTGATCATCCGCTCTGCCATGCAACGCCACGAGAGCCGTGGCCTGCACTACACACTGGATTATCCGGACCTGCTTCCGGAAGCCAGGGACACTATCCTGGCTCCGTCCACCTTCGGCGACTGAATCCCAGCCTCACCCGCAACCGGCGGTGCTGCTCCCGATCGAGCGCATCCGCCGGAATGCATAAACCACCGCTCCGGAGCGTTCCTGGAACCCGAAAGCGCAGGATCACCGCCAGCGGTAACGCCATGCTGTCAGGGCGCAAGCGCACCGGCGTCCAGCCATCCACAGCTCGCCATAACTGCCAGCCATCGTCGTTCAGGCGTAATCCGGTAAAAGCCTTGGGGGACGTCAGGAGAATCTGCCTGGGCAGGCACCAGGCTGCGTGAGCCACGCAGGCAAGAAGGCCGCCCATCCGCGCCCAATGCGGTATGTCGGCAAGCGACAAGGCCAGAACGGCCAGGAATGACAGGATCAGGTAGAGCACCAGCAGGCGCCGCGACGGGCGCCAGTGGCATTCGAAGGCGTTACTTGGGCTGGACACGGTCCAGAATCATGCGAACCATGCGGCGCAAATCCGCATCTTCCGGCTCACCGCGCTGCATGAACCAGCCGAACATGTCCTGGTCTTCGCATTCCAGCAGTTTGCGGTAGCGGGCCTGGTCTTCGGCGTCGAGACTCGGATAGACCTCCTTCACGAAGGGGACGAGGAGCACGTCCAGTTCAAGCATGCCGCGACGGCTGTGCCAGAAGAGTCGGTTCAGTTCAATTGAGTCGGCCATCACAGCGCCTCCAGGAATGAGGCGCGCATTATAACCACAGCCGCCGCCCCGGGCACCCGCTGACAAGCCACCGGCGGGACTCTATGATGGCGCCCCAGACTTTTATCCAGCGATCCGCAATGGCCGACTCAGCATTCTTCTGTCCGCTCACCCATGAAGGCCTGCTCGCCGTCCGCGGCGTGGATGCCGCGAAATTCCTCCAGGGCCAGGTTACCTGCAACCTCAACTACCTGGACCAGGCCACCAGCAGCCTGGGCGCCCGTTGCACGCCAAAGGGCCGGATGACGTCCAGCTTCCGCATCCTCATCGAAGGCGAGGGTCTTCTCCTGGCCATGGCCAACGAGCTGGTCGAAACCCAACTGGCCGACCTGAAGAAATATGCCGTCTTCTCCAAGTCCACCTTGACCGACGAAAGCGCTGACTGGGTACGGTTTGGGCTCAGCCAGGGGGATGGGGTGCTACTTGCCCTGGGTCTCGACCTGCCACAGACCTCCGACAGCGTCGCCCGTGAGGGCAAGCTGATTGCCGTGCGCCTGGCCGACGGCCGCGTTGAGCTCTGGGCGCCCAAAGCCGAAGCCGCCACTCTGGAAGCCCGCCTGGCTGCGCAGCTGCCGCAAGCGCCGCTGGATGCCTGGCTGCTGGCCCAGGTGCGCGCTGGCATTGGCCAAGTGTTCGGCGCCACCCGCGAGCAGTTCATTCCGCAGATGATCAATCTCCAGGCCCTGGGCGGCGTCAGCTTCAAGAAAGGCTGCTATACGGGCCAGGAAATCGTTGCCCGCATGCAGTACCTGGGCAAACTCAAGCGCCGCCTCTACCGACTGGCTCTGGCCGCGGGCGAGCTGCCCCAGGCCGGCGCCGAACTTTATTCCCCGGTACACCAGAGCTCCGTGGGCGAAGTGGTGCTGGCAGCCCCGGCGCCGAACGGCTGCGAACTGCTCGCCGTGCTTCAGGAAGACGCCGTGAGCGATGGCCGCATCCACCTCGGCACCGCCGATGGCCCGGCACTAAACCTGCTCGACCTGCCCTATACCCTGGACGCCGACCGCGAAATTCAACGCTAGGTTTGTACGAAAGGCCGCCGAGCGAGGTCAGGCAAGGCGAAGTCGGCCGAAGAAGCACGGTTTGCATGTTGTAAATGAGCCTTCTGAGACCGACTTCAACGCAGCATCACTGAGCGCAGGCACTTTTCGTACATCACCTCCCCCTTCCGGCCACTGACGAGACATTCAATGAGCAAGCTTGCCGACAAAGTCCTACAAGACCTCACCAAAGCCATCGAATGCGATGAACTGGTGCTGCCGACCCTGCCGGAAGTGGCGCTGAAGGTGCGCGAAACTGCCGAAGACCCGAACTCCGGCATCCAGGACCTGGCCAAGGTCATCGGCAACGACGCCGCGCTGACCGCCCGAATCATCAAGGTGGTGAATAGCCCGCTGCTGCGTACCAGCAAGGAAATCACCGACCTGCAGATGGCTATCAGCCGTCTCGGCATCAACTACACCAGCAACCTCGCCACAGGCCTGGCCATGGAGCAGATGTTCCAGGCCACCACCGATGTGGTCGACCGCAAGATGCGCGAGGTCTGGAACAAGAGCACTGAAATCGCTGGAATCTGCCACGTGCTCTGCCGCCACTACACCCGCCTGATGCCCGACCAGGCCACCCTGGCCGGTCTGGTGCACCAGATTGGCGTACTGCCAATCCTCACCTATGCCGAAGAGCACAACGAGTTGCTGGCGGACTCCATCAGCCTCAACCACGTGATCGAGCGTATTCACCCGCTCATCGGCGACCGCATCCTGCGCGCCTGGGAATTCCCCGAGCCGATCGCCGCGGTTCCCAGCCAATACCTGGACTTCAGCCGCAACTCGGCCCGCGTCGACTACATCGACATCGTCCAGGTCGCCACCCTGCAGAGCTACCTCGGCAGCGAGCATCCCTACACCCAGCTGGACTGGGCCAATGTGCCCGCCTTCGCCAAGCTCGGCCTCGACCCGAACGTCGACATGCAGGCTGACGAAGACCTCTCTGCCGCCATGGAAGCGGCCATGGGCATGCTCCAGTAAACACCCACGCGCATTCATCCATCCGGCGCTAGACTCAGCCTTCTTCTGACGTCGCTGGATGGATCCGGATGCGCGTACTCCTTCTCGCCCTCTGCCTGCTGTGCCACTGCTTCGCCGCCGCGGAAGAGCTTCGCCTGACCAACGGCGAATGGGCGCCCTACCTTGGGGCCAAGCTACCTCACCAGGGCGTGGCATCGCGCATAGTCGAAGAAGCGTTCGCCCTGGAGGGCGTCAAGGTGCAGTGGGAGTTCTATCCCTGGGCCCGCTCGATGCACCTGGCCGAACGCGGCGAGCGCGCCGGCACCGCCGTCTGGCTGCGCAGCCCGGAACGGGAGCAACGCTTTTTCATCAGTGACCCGGTCGTGGAAAGCAGCTACTACCTCTTCCACCGTAAGGATCGCCCCCTCGACTGGACACACATCGCCGACCTCAAGGGAGTACGCCTGGGCGGCGCAATTGGCTATGACTACGGGACGACCTTCCAGCAGGCCGAGCGCAGCGGCCAGATCCAGGTCAAGCGCCTGAGCGGCGAGGAACAGGGCCTGCGCATGGTGCTTGCCGGACGGCTCGACGCATTTCCCATGGACAAGGTGGTCGCCTTCGCCCTGCTCAATGACAGGTTCAGCTCCACCGATCGCAAGCAAATGAGCTTCCATCCGCTGCCGCTGCGCAGCGACAGCCTGCACCTGATGCTCTCCCGCGAGGTGCCCGGCAATGCCGAGCTGATCGTCCGCTTCAACCAGGGTCTGGCCCGATTGCGCGAAAGCGGCAAGGTTGCCCAGTACCTGATGGAAGTCCAGCAGCCGCTGAGCCTGGCGCCTTGAATGTAGGGGCGATTTCAATCGCCAAGCAATCCGCAGGTTCGCCCAGCAAACTAAAGGGGGGCAGCTGCACCGCCCTTGGCGAATGAGTTCCCCCCCACAGGGGTTCAGCCTCGATACCAAATCAGGCCGGAGGGAAACTCACCCGTACCTTCAATCCGCCGCTGTCGCCATCGTGCAGGCTGATCTCCGCCTGATGGGCGCGGCAGATCTCACCGACGATGGCCAGACCCAGCCCTGCGCCGCCACTCTGGGCATTGCGGCGATAGAAGCGCTGGAACACCTTGTCGCGCTCCTCCGGTGGAATACCGCTGCCGTCGTCTTCGACTTCCAGCAAAGCAGGAGAACGCACCCGAAGGATCACATTGCCGCCCTTGGGCGTATGGGCCAGTGCGTTGTCCACCAGGTTGCAGAGCAGTTCATTGAGCAAGGTCGGCTCGCCCATTACCCAGACCTGATCTTCCGCCTCCAGGGCGAGTGCGATACCACGTGCGTGCGCCAGGGGCGCCAGCGCCATGCCCAGTTCCCGGGCCAGTTGGCCCAGTTCGATGCGCTCAGCACCGCCTTCGGCAATGGCCCGCGCACCGCTTTCGATACGTGCCAGGGACAACAACTGATTGGCCAGGTGGGTCAGGCGGTCGGTGTTCTGCGCCGCCTCCTCAAGGGTCGAGCGCCAAACCGCCGGTTCGTGCTCACGCAAGCCTAACTCCACCCGGGCCTTGAGGGCGGCCAGCGGCGTACGCAATTCGTGGGAAGCGTCGGCAATGAAGTCCGCCTGGCGCTGGAACAGCCCGCGCAGACGTTCGGTGAACTGATTCAGCGCATCCACCAGTGGACGCAATTCGCGCTGTACCGCCACTTCCGGCAACGGGCGAAGATCATCCACCTGACGCTCTTCCACCGCCAGGCGCAACTTGTTCAGCGGCCGGAGCGCAGCGCTAACCGCCAGCCAGACCAGCACCAGCGCCGCCACTACCAGCAACACCAGGCGCCACAGACTATCCACCAGCAGCCCCCTCGCCAGGCGCTCCCGTGCGCTTTCGGTTTCGGCCACGCGGATCTCCGCGATGCCATTCAGCCTGGGCTCGCTCACCGGCTGCAGCAGGCTTACCACCCGCACGCCCGTGCCTTCGTACTCGGCATCATAGAAGCGCGCCAGCGCCGGGTAATCGTCCGTACGAGGCGTACCCGGCGGCGGTGCCGGCAGGTGGTCGTAGCCGGAAACCAGCTTCCCGTCCGGGTCGATCACCTGGTAGAAAATGCGGCCGGCGCTGTCGTACGCGAAGACATCGAGCGCCACATAGGGCACGTCGGCCTTCAGGCGACCATCGGTCTCGTAGAGGCCATCGGCGATGGCTCGCGCCGAAGCCAGCAGAGTGCGGTCGTAGGCAGTATCGGCGGCTTCGCGGGCATTCCAGTAGGAACTCAGGCTGGCGATCAGCAGCAACGCACCCAGCATCAACGCCAAGCGCCGCAGCAGCCGTCCGCGCAGGCTGCCGGCTTCACGCATCCTGGCTCTCCAGCAGGTAGCCCAGGCCACGGAAAGTCACGATACGCACTGCGCTGCCCTCCAGCTTCTTGCGCAGGCGATGGATGTAGATCTCGATTGCGTCGGGACTGGCCTCCTCGTCGAGGCCGAATACCTGGGAAGCCAGTTGCTCCTTGCTCATCACTCGCCCCGGCCGGGCAATCAACGCTTCCAGCACAGACTGCTCCCGTGAGGTCAGGCTGAGGATTTCGTCCGCCAGGCTGAAGCGCCGCGTGCCCAGGTCATACACCAGGACGCCGCAGCGCTGTTGTTGCTCGCCACCGAGAACGCTACGGCGCAGCAGCGCTTTCACCCGCGCTTCCAGCTCGGTCAGTTCGAAAGGCTTGGCCAGGTAATCGTCGGCACCGAGATTCAGGCCATGGACCCGGTCCTTCACCTCTCCCCGGGCGGTCAGCATCAGCACCGGCAGCGTCTTGCCGCGTCCGCGCAAACGCGCCAGCACCTCGAAACCGTCCATGCGCGGCAAGCCAACGTCCAGCACCGCCAGCGCGTATTCCTCGCTGGCAAGTGCCAGGTCGGCGGCGACGCCGTCGTGCAATACGTCCACCGTCCAACCCGCGCCCTTGAGCACTTGGGCAACGCTCTCAGCCAACTGTGGATGGTCTTCGACCAACAGGATGCGCACGACAAATTCTCCGAAATGGCAGCGATCGCTCAGAAGTTTAACGGTGCTCCGGCCTCTGTGAACGACATGACGACTTTCTTTCACGCTGAAAGGCTGGCGAAAGTTTCACTGCATAGCATCGCGACAGGGTGGCAAGTACCACCCAATAAAAGTCGGCCCGTGGTTGCGCCGGCTTACAAGAACAACAATGGAGACCACTCGATGCTCACTGCCGCACGGCAGGCGCATGCGCCTGTTCGCACCCTCAGTCTCGCCATCGCTGGCTGCACCCTGGCCACCCAGGCCCATGCCGAGTTTTTCAAGGACAGCTCGGCGACCCTCGAAGCCCGCAACATCTACCTGAATCGCGACTTTCGCGATGGCAGTGGCCAGTCCAAGCGCGAAGAATGGGCGCAAGGCTTCATCCTCAATCTTGAATCCGGCTACACCGAAGGCACGGTCGGCGTGGGCCTCGACGCCCTTGGCATGCTCGGTATCAAGCTCGACTCAGGCCCCGGCCGCAGCGGCACGGACCTGCTTCCGGTGCAGGACGACGGCGGCACCCCGGACGAGTACAGCAAGCTCGGCCTGACCGCGAAAATCCGCGCTTCAAAGAGCGAGCTGCGGCTGGGAACGCACATTCCCGAGCTGCCGGTTGTTAAAGCCAGCGACAGCCGCATTCTGCCCCAGGTATTCGAGGGTGGGCTGCTCACTTCGAAGGAGATCAGCAACCTGACCTTCACCGGCGGGCGCCTGTCGGAGGTCAAGGATCGCGCTTCCACCAACTCCGAAGACCTGGCCATCAGCAACAAGAACAAGCGCTTCGCCGCAGCCGCCACTGGGGATCACTTCGATCTGGCCGGCGCCGATTACGCCTTCAACAAGCAGTTCACCGGCCGCTATTACTTCGCCGAACTGGACGACGTCTACCGCCAGAACTTCTTTGGCCTGCTGGCCATCCAGCCCCTCGGCGCGGGCACCCTGAGTGCCGACCTGCGCTATGCCATCAGCGCTGACGTCGGCCGAGCCGAGGCCGGCAAGGTGGACAACCGCGCCCTCAACGGCATGGTCAGCTACGGCCAGGGCAGCCACAAGTTCGGCCTGGGCTACCAGCGCATGAGCGGCGACACCGGCTTCGCCTACATCGACGGCAGCGACCCGTTCCTCATCAACTTCGTGCAGATCAACGACTTCGCCAATGCCGACCAACGCTCCTGGCAAGCCCGCTATGACCTGGACTTTGCCGCCATGGGCGTGCCGGGCCTGAGTTTCATGACCCGCTACATCACCAGCGACAACGCCGAGGTCACCAACAGCCTTGAAGAAGGCCGCGAGTGGGAACGCGATGTCGAGTTCAAGTACGTGGTGCCGAGCGGCAGCCTTAAGAACCTCACCTTCCGCGCCCGCCACGCAGGATTCCGCTCCACCTTCGCCCGCGATGCGGATGAACTGCGCCTGATCGTCAGTTACGCACTGCCGATCTGGTGAACCACAATAAAACTCCACAGGAGAACCCCCGATGAAAACCGCCCTCTCCCGCATCGCCCTGATCACCTCCGGCCTGTTGCTGTCCACCCAGTTGATGGCCGAGCCCAAGCGTCCCGAATGCATCGCCCCGGCCAAACCCGGCGGTGGCTTCGACCTCACCTGCAAGCTGGCACAGAGTGGTCTGAAGGATGAAGGCCTGCTCAAGGCCCCCATGCGAGTGACCTACATGCCAGGCGGCGTCGGCGCCGTGGCCTACAACGCAGTGGTAGCCCAGCGACCGAAGGACGCCGGCACCATCACCGCATTCTCATCCGGTTCCCTGCTGAACCTCGCCCAAGGCAAGTTCGGCCGCTACGACGAGAACGCGGTGCGTTGGCTGGCAGGCATCGGCACCGATTACGGCGCAATCTCCGTACGCGCCGACTCACCCTACAAGACCCTGGCCGAGCTGGTCGAAGCGGTGAAGAAAGACCCGGCCGCCATCGTCTTCGGCGCTGGCGCCACCATTGGCGGCCAGGACTGGATGCAGACGGCGCTGATCGCCCGCGCTGCCGGTATCGACCCGCAGAAGCTGCGCTACGTGGCCTTTGAGGGCGGTGGCGAGACCCTTACCGCCATGCTCGGTGGCCACGTACAGGTCACCAGCAGCGGCCTGGGCGAAATCACACCGCAGCTCGCCGCCGGCAAGATCCGAATCCTCGCGGTACTGTCCGATCAGCGCCTGCCAGGCAAGTTGGCGGAGATTCCCACTGCCAAGGAACAGGGGTTCGACATCGTCTGGCCGGTGATCCGCGGCTTCTACATGGGCCCGGAAGTGAGCGACGAGGACTTCAACTGGTGGAAGCAGCAGTTCGACACCCTCCTGGCCAGCGAGGAGTTCGGCAAGCTGCGTGAACAGCGCGACTTGTTCCCCCTGAGCCTCACCGGCGAACAGTTGAAGGCCTACGTCCTCGACCAGGTGAAGCAGTACAAGCAACTCGCAGGCGAATTCGGCCTGGCGCAGTAGCCCTCCCCTGAAGATCGGGTGATGCGGTCGATCCCCTCACCCACGGCCCCTCTTCCATTGGGAGAGGGGAGATCAATGACTCCTAGGTAAACCGCCATGTACGTACGAATCTTCGCTGCGGTCTGGCTGCTCGTCTGCGCCGTGCTCGCCGTGGTCGCCTGGGGCTTCCAGGCCCCCTTCAGCTATGACCCGGTCGGCCCGCGTGCCTACCCCCTGCTGCTGCTGTTCCTGATGGCCACGGCCGCGCTATGGCTGATCTACAAGCCGGGCGATGCCGACAGTCTGCCGATTTCCTGGCCACTGGCGCGCAAGGTGGCCCTCTGTGTACTCGCCCTGTTCGCCTACGCCCTGCTCTTCGAACCCCTGGGCTTCGTCGTCAGCACGTCCCTGGTCGGTTTCGGCCTCGGCCTGCTGTTCATGGGGCGACCGCTGGCCAGCCTGGTCAGCGGTGTGCTGATGGGCTTGCTGCTCTACGGCCTGTT
The DNA here is from genome assembly GCF_003626975.1 of Pseudomonas sp. DY-1. NCBI lineage: Bacteria > Pseudomonadati > Pseudomonadota > Gammaproteobacteria > Pseudomonadales > Pseudomonadaceae > Pseudomonas > Pseudomonas sp. DY-1. The sequence goes on from NZ_CP032616.1 coordinate 2,635,830, forward strand.
CGACTACCTGCTGGATGTCCCGCTGCCCTTGGGCCTGCTGGCATTCCTGGAGAACTGAGATGGAAACCCTGAACTTCCTGGCCCAGGGCTTCGATGTCGCCCTGCGCCCGATCAACCTGCTGGTGGCGCTGTTCGGCGCCTTCGTCGGTACCGTCGTCGGCCTGCTTCCAGGGCTGGGGCCGATCAACGGCGTGGCGATCCTGCTGCCACTGGCCTTCGCCCTCGGCCTGCCGCCGGAAACCGCACTGATCCTGCTGGCCGCCGTGTACCTGGGCTGCGAGTACGGCGGACGCATTTCGGCCATCCTGCTCAACGTACCGGGCGACGCCGCCGCCATCATGACCACCCTCGACGGCTACCCCCTGGCGCGCCAGGGCAAGGGCGGCATTGCCCTGTCGCTGTCGGCCATGAGCTCCTTCATCGGCAGCACCATTGCCACCATGGGCGTGGTGCTCTTCGCGCCGATCCTGGCCAACTGGGCGGTAGCCTTCGGCCCGGCGGAGTACTTCGTGCTGATGGTCTTCGCTATCGCCTGCCTGGGCGGCATGGTCGGCGACAAGCCGGTCAAGACCCTGCTCTCGGCGCTGATCGGCCTCGGCTTGGCCACGGTCGGCGTGGACGCCACCACCGGCGTGTACCGCTTCACCTTCGACAGCGTCGGTCTCTCTGACGGTATCCAGTTCGTGATCGTGGTCATCGGCCTGTTCAGCGTCAGTGAAGTGCTGCTGATGCTCGAACACACCACCACCGGCCAACAGGCGGTCAAGGCCAGCGGACGCATGCTGTTCAACTTCAAGGAGTTCACCTTCACCTGGTGGAGCAGCGTGCGCAGCTCCCTGGCTGGCTTCGTCATCGGCGTGCTGCCTGGCGCCGGCGCAACCATCGCCAGCGCCATCACCTACATGAGCGAGAAGCGCATGGCAGGTAGCTCCGGCCGCTTCGGCGAAGGCGACCTGCGTGGTGTCGCAGCTCCGGAAGCGGCCAACAATGCTTCCGCCTGCGGCTCGCTGATCCCGATGCTGACCCTCGGCGTACCGGGTTCGGGCACCACCGCCGTGATGATCGGCGCGCTGACCCTGTACAACATCACGCCCGGCCCGCTGCTGTTCGAGCAGCAGCCCGATGTTGTCTGGGGCCTGATCGCCTCATTGTTCATCGGCAACGTCATCCTGCTGGTGATGAACATCCCGTTGGTGGGCCTGTTCGCACGCATGCTCAGCGTGCCGACCTGGATCCTGGTGCCGGCGATCACCATCGTCAGCGTGGTCGGCGTCTACGCCGTGCACAGCACCACCTTCGACCTGGTGCTGATGGCCGCCCTCGGGGTGTTCGGCTATCTACTGCGCAAGATGGACTTCCCGCTGTCGTCGCTGATTCTCGGCTTCGTCCTCGGTGAACTGATGGAATCCAACCTGCGCCGCGCACTTTCCATCACCGATGGCGACCTGAGCATCCTCTGGAGCAGCCCGATCACCATCGCCCTCTGGGTGCTGACTGCGATCATGCTGGCCCTGCCGGGCATCCGCTGGATGCGCGCACGCCGCGCCAGGGCGAAGCTGGCCCATGCCTAAGTGGTTGCTGACGCCGCTGGTGGGCGCCGCCGGCGGATGGCTGGCCAGCCTGATTGGCTGGCCGTTGCCATGGATGGTGGGCTCACTGCTGGCGGTGATCGCTGCGCGCTGTATTGGCAACCTGCCGCTGACAGAAGTACCCGGCGGCCGCAAATGCGGGCAGTGGATCGTCGGCGTCGGCATCGGCCTGCATTTCACCCCGGCGGTCATCGAGCAGGTGCTGGCCAATAGCGCGATCATCCTGGTCGGTGCCGTGGCCACCACCCTCTCTAGCGTCATCGGCATCAGCCTCATGCTGCGCAGTGGCGAGGACCGCGCGACTGCGTTCTTCGCCAGCATGCCGGGCGGTGCCAGCGAGATGGTCAACCTCGGCCAGCGTAACGGTGCAGTACTCAGTCGAGTCGCCGCTGGCCAGAGCCTGCGTCTGCTTCTGGTGGTGCTGAGCGTGCCAGCGCTGTTCCAGCTGTTCGTTGGCGTCCCGGCCGTGCAGCATCCGGTTGCACAGGTCGACTGGGGTTGGCTGGCCCTTCTGCTGGCTGGCGGGGCGTTGCTGGCGATGCTGATGCAACGCTTTCACCAGCCCAATCCCTGGCTGATCGGCCCACTGCTGGTCAGCGCAGCGATGAGCATCGGCTTCGACCTGCAACTGGGCCTGCCGGAGGGCGCCAGTCAGCTCGGCCAATGGCTGATCGGCAGTGCCCTGGGTTGCCACTTCGACCGCGCATTCTTCCGCCGCGCGCCCTCCTTCATAGCCCGAACGCTACTCGCCACGTCCCTGGGCATGGCCTTTGCCGCCCTGGCGGCCGAACTGCTCGGCTGGCTGGATGGGCTCGATCATCGCTCGCTGATGCTGGGTATGATGCCGGGTGGTATCGCCGAGCTCAGCCTGACCGCAGAGGCCCTGCAGCTTTCGGTGCCGCTGGTCACCGCCCTGCAGGTGCTGCGCTTGCTATTGGTCCTGTTCCTCGCCGAGCCGGTATTCCGACACTGGCAGAAGCAAGAGACCCACGCTTAGCCCGCCTTGTGCGGGCCTTTTTTATTCTTCTGCAACATTCGATTGCAGGCACCGGTCCACTGGAAATGGGGCGCGCCTATGCTCTCCTCTATTATTCGCTGGTCGCCAAGGCTGCCATTCATGTCCGGACGTACCGACCCATTTCGCTATCTGCTGCTCGCCGTAGCCATCGGGCTGCTGGCCGCCTGCAGCCGCCTCGACCTGGCCTACCGCAATCTCGACCTGGTCATCCCCTGGTGGATCAGCAACTACCTCACCCTCGACGACAGCCAGCAAGCCTGGATGACGCCGCGCCTGGAAAAGCACCTCGCCTGGCACTGCAGCACTCAACTGCCGGAATACGTCGCCTGGCTGGAACAACTGGACCAGCTGAGTCAGCGTCCGCAACTGACCGTCACTGACCTGCAAGGCCAATTCGCGCAGGTGCGCGAATCCGTAAACAACATCGCCGTGCAGGTCACCCCCACGGTGCTGGGCCTGGCGAAGGGCCTCTCACCCAAGCAGATGGGCGAACTTTACGTGGCGATGGACGAACGCAATGCGGAACTCCGCGAAGAACATGTCGCGCCGTCCCTTAAGGATCAGGTGACGGCAAGGTCGCTACGGATGCGAGAGCGCGTCGAAGAATGGATGGGGCCGCTACGGGCGAGCCAGCAAGCGCGAATCGACACCTGGGCAAGGCGCCAGGGCGACTACAACCGCATCTGGGCGGAGAACCGCGAGAGTTGGCAGAAGGAGCTGCGCAACGCCCTGTACGGTCGACACGCCTCGAACTTCCCGGCACGTCTGACCGCATTGCTGCAGGAGCCGGATGACTTCTGGACGCCGGATTACCGCAAGGCGTATCCGGCAGCGGAGACATCCCTTGCGCAGCTGCTCGCCGACCTGTTCAACAGCGCCGACGAGCGCCAACGCAATGCCCTGCGCGAATACATTGGCGGAATGATTTCCGACCTCAAGGGGCTGGAGTGCTACCCGCGATGAACGCCCGATCTCAGAGGTCGGGCAGGCGCCAGTCGATCGGTTCCAGTCCGTGTTGGGCAAGGAACTTGTTGCAGCGACTGAAATGGCCATTGCCGAGGAAGCCCCGGTAGGCCGACAGCGGCGACGGATGAGCCGACTTAAGGATCAGGTGCTTGGTGGGGTCGATCAGCCGCTCCTTGCTCTGTGCATGGGAACCCCAGAGCAGGAACACCAGGCGCGGACGGCTCTGGCTCACGACTTCGATGACCTTGTCGGTGAAGGGCTGCCAACCGGCACCGGCGTGGGAGCCGGCACGAGCCTGCTCGACGGTGAGGGAAGTGTTAAGCAGCAACACGCCCTGCTCCGCCCAGGACTGCAGGTAGCCGTGGGAGGGAATCTCGATGTTCAGATCGCGCTTGAGTTCCTTGTAGATGTTCTGCAAGGACGGCGGCGTAGGCACGCCCGGTTGTACCGAGAAGCACAGGCCGTGAGCCTGGCCGGGGCCGTGGTATGGGTCCTGGCCGATGACGACCACCTTCACCTGTTCCAGCGGCGTGGAGTTCAGCGCATTGAAGATCAGCGGCCCCGGCGGGAAGATCACCTTGCCGGCATTCTTTTCCTGGCGCAGGAAGTCGCCCAGGGCCTTCATGTAGGGCTTTTCGAACTCATCCCGCAGGGCTTCTTTCCAGCTCTCTTCGAGCTTGATCCGGTCGTCGCTTTCAGTCATTGCTCTATCAGTTCCGTGGCGGTTGCCGGGGCGCTTCCCGCCCGATGGTCGGGCACCCTAAGAAATGCCCACTACCCTTGTCAATCAAGGACGCCCGGAGCAAGCCCACATGGACAATCGCCACGACACGGTGAAACTTGCGCTCTACGAGCGCTTTCTCAAGGACGCCGGCGCGCTGCCGTCGATGCCTGAGGCCTCCCTGCGCCTGCGCCAATTGCTGACCGGTGACGCCCCTTCCCACGAGCAGGCCAGTGCCCTGCTGGAGACTTATCCCTCCCTGGCCGAACGCCTGATGGAGTTCGCGTCTCTGCCACTGCTCGGCCATATCCAACCTGGAGCGCGGCTCCTGGACGTGGTCAGGCAACTGGATGGCAAGCGCCTCTCCAACCTGGTACTGGCCTTCGAGTTGCATCAGCTGTTCGATGGCAAGGAACCCAGCCTGCGCAAAGTCTTCAACAAGCGCTGGCACCTCAACCTGCAACGAGCCGCCGTCAGCGCCGGCCTGGCCCAGCACCTGCCCCACCTGGAAGAAGAAGATGCCCTGCTGGCGGGTCTGCTGCAGGACATCGGCAGCCTGCCGCTCCTCGAGGAGCTGCACCGATGGCCTCAGGTATCGCGCCTGGAAGTCGACCTGCAGCGGCTCTGCGAACAACTCTCAGCCGAAGTGGGCGTGCTGCTGCTCATTGCCTGGAAACTGCCCGCCAGTCTTCAGGACTGTGCACGCCTGCGCCGCGACTGGTGTCGCCAGCACAAGGGAGCAGTCGACCTGGCCGATGTGGTGCAGGTCGCCAGCCAGTTGCTGGAAGAACCTCGTAACGACGACCGCCTGGCGCGGTTACCGGCATACCAGCGCATGGACCTGCCGACGCCCCAGGTGCTGCGCGCCGAGCTGGCCGAGGTGGTGGCGCTATGGCTCAAGTTGTTGGGTGGTCGGCCACCGGAAGCGGATTGAGGCGTTTGCAGGGTGCGCACGTAGGGCGCCTGGCGCTCTTTTTCCATCATCGGAACCAATCTGAGCTGCCCCCCGTCAAGCACCAAGGGCGAACCGGTGGTCCGCTTGGCGATTGAAATCGCCCCTACAGGAGTCCATCGCGGTTTAGCCCCGGTGCAACACACGGTAGTGACTGGGCGCCATGCCCACAACCTTCCGAAACAGCCGCGAGAAGTAGTAAACGTCCTCGTAACCCAGTTGCTCAGCGATCTGTTTCACGCCTCGGTCACCCTCATCAAGCAGACGACAGGCGTGGGCCATCTTCAGCTGGATGAAGTCCTGGATCGGCGCATGGCCAGTCAGGGCGCGGTAGGTCTTGGCGAAATGGAAGCGCGACAGCTTGAACTGCGCCGCCAGCTGATCGAGATTGAGGCTGTCGTGCAGATGGGCGCGCATTACCGCCTGCACCGCGTCCACGTCCAATACCCGGCCTGACTTGAGATACCCCCGCACCGGCAGCACCGCGAGTGAAGTCAGCAGAGTCTGCAACTGGTGCGCTGCATGGATGAAGTGCGGCAGGTTCAGACCCTGCTTGCGTAATCCCAGCAAGGCGTCGAAATCCGCCAGCAGCCGCGGTTGCACACCAATCCGACGCAACACTGACTTGCCCAGCGGGCGCAGGTAGTCCTCCACCAATTCGCCTTCGAAATGCACCCAGTAGATGCTCCAGGGCCGCTGCGCATCCGCGCCGTAGGCATGGACCTGCCCCTTGGGCAGCAGCAACAGGTCTCCACCGCCCACCTCGAATCGTCCATCCCGGCAGTCCAGCCAGCCCTGCCCGGATCGGCAGTAGATCAGCAGATTGTCTTCAGGTTGATGGCGTTCCATGCGGTGTCCCAGCGCCTCTGGGTAATAGCCCAGGGCCAGCGGGTAGCAGGCGGAAGTCAGCGGGTGGCGGGCCAGCAGGCGACGCAAGCGCGGCGGCGTGGTGAAGCGCACGCCGTTTGCCGGCAAAGGCCAGTTGGAGGTTTCGACGGTGCGGCTCATGTTGGTTCTTGTAGTGGCCTGCAATGCCAAGATCGTCCATCCAACCACCAAGATCGTCAATCCACATCTGTATCGGCGGCCGCTATAAGGGCAAGAAACAACAAGGTCCCGTCTCACGGGTGGAGGACCAGATGCCCCGGACAATTCCGCAGTTGATCGACGGTGAGTGGCGCGACAGCCGCGCCCGCGAACTGATCGAAATCACCGACCCGGCGACCCAGGAAGTCCTCGCCCTGGCCCCCAAGGCCACCGCGGAGGAAATCGAGGCCGCTGTCGCCAGTGCCAAGGCGGCCTTTCTAACCTGGCGCGAAGTGCCGGTCCCCGAGCGCGCCCGGTTGATGCTGCGCTACCAGCAACTGCTCAAGGAGCATCACGACGAATTGGCCGAGCTGCTGGCCAGCGAGACCGGCAAGACCTTCGCCGATGCCAAGGGCGATGTCTGGCGGGGCATCGAGGTGGCCGAGCACGCCGCCAACGTGGCCAGCCTGATGATGGGCGAGACGGTGGAGAACGTCGCCCGCGAAATCGATACGGCCAGCTGGGTGCAACCCTTGGGCGTGTGCGTTGGCATCACCCCCTTCAACTTCCCGGCGATGATCCCGCTATGGATGTTTCCGCTTGCCATCGCCTGCGGCAATACCTTCGTCCTCAAGCCCTCGGAACAGGACCCGCTGACGCCCAACCGCCTCGCCGAGCTGTTCATCGAAGCCGGCGCCCCCAAAGGTGTGCTGCAAGTGCTCCATGGCGGACGCGAACAGGTGGACGCCCTGCTCACCCATCCCGATGTGCGCGCGATTTCCTTCGTCGGCTCGGTTCCAGTGGGCCAGCACATCTACCGAACCGGCACTGCGCACCTGAAGCGGGTGCAAGCCTTTGCCGGCGCCAAGAACCACATGGTGGTGCTGCCCGACGCCAACAAGGACCAGGTGCTCAGCAATCTGATAGGTGCGAGCTGTGGCGCCGCTGGCCAGCGCTGCATGGCCATCAGCGTGGCCATTTTCGTTGGCGAGGCGCGTGAGTGGATCTCGGAATTGGCCGCGCAGATGGCTGAACTGCGTCCCGGCCACTGGAAGGACGCCCATTCCGCCTTCGGCCCCTTGATCAGCCAGCAGGCTCGCCAACGCGTCCTGCGCTTGATCGCCGAAGGCAAGGCGGAAGGTGCGCAATGCCTGCTAGACGGTTCGCAGTGCGAGGTGCCCGGCTATCCAAACGGCAACTGGCTTGGCCCCACCCTCTTCCGTGGCGTAACCGCGAAGATGGGTCTGTACCGTGAGGAAATATTCGGCCCGGTGCTGGTGTGCATGGAAGTGGACAACCTGGAAGACGCCATCACCCTGGTGAATGCCAATCCCTACGGCAACGGCACCAGTCTGTTCACCCGTTCCGGCGGCGCCGCGCGGCACTTCCAGCATGCGGTTGAAGTGGGACAGGTGGGGATCAACGTCCCCATCCCCGTGCCCCTTCCGTTCTTTTCCTTCACTGGTTGGAAAGGCTCTTTCTATGGCGACCTGCACGCCTACGGCAAGCAGGCGGTGCGCTTCTACACCGAAACCAAGACGGTCACCTCCCGCTGGTTCGATGACAGTCCGGTCACCGGCCCGAACCTGACCATCCAGCTGAAGTAGCGGCAAACTCATTCGCCAAGCGGTGCCCAGCATCGCCCGGGACCGAGCAAAGGCAGACGACATATGGATTTCGACCTCACAGAAGAACAACGCCTGCTGGTGGATAGCGCCCGCGCCTTCGCCCGCCACGAATTGATGCCCTTTGCCGCAGACTGGGACCGCAACCACCACTTCCCGCTGGAGGTGATACGGCGCGCTGCGGAACAGGGTTTCCTGGCGCTCTATATCGCTGAAGAAGATGGCGGCCTGGGCCTTTCCCGGCTCAGTGCCTCGCTGATCTTTGAACAGCTCGCGGCAGGCTGCGTAGCCACCACCGCCTACCTGACCATCCATAACATGGCCACCTGGATGCTCGCGTCCTTCGGTGATGCCGAGCTGAAGGCACGCTGGCTGCCAGGGCTGATCGGCGGCGAACTGCTCGCCTCGTACTGCCTGACGGAGCCGGACGCAGGCTCCGATGCAGCCAACCTGCGTACCCGCGCTCGCCGCGATGGCGACCACTATGTGCTGGACGGCAGCAAATGCTTCATTTCCGGCGCTGGCAGTACACAGGTGCTGATTGTCATGGCGCGCACCGGACAAGATGGCGCCAAGGGCATTTCGTGCTTCCTGGTGCCGGCCGATGCCGAAGGTATCCGCTACGGCCGCAACGAAGACAAGATGGGCTGGCGTGCCCAGCCCACCCGCACCATCACCTTCGAAGGCGTGCGCATTCCTGCCGCAAATCGCATAGGCCCGGAAGGCCAGGGCTTCGTCTATGCCATGAAAGGCCTGGACGGCGGTCGTCTGAATATCGCCAGCTGCTCACTCGGTGCCGCCCAGGCGGCACTGGAACAGAGCTTGCGCTACGTGGAGGAACGCAAGCAGTTCGGCAAGCCTCTGGCCGACTTCCAGGCATTGCAGTTCAAGCTGGCCGACATGCTCACGGCACTCACCGCCAGTCGGCAGATGGTGCGCCTGGCCGCCTACCGCCTGGACCAGCGCCACGCCGAGGCCAGCCTCTATTGCGCGATGGCCAAGCGCTTTGCCACCGACCAGTGCTTCGAGCTGTGCAACGAGGCCCTGCAACTGCATGGCGGCTACGGTTATCTGAACGACTATCCTCTGGAGCGCTGGGTACGGGATACCCGGGTGCACCAGATACTCGAAGGCACCAATGAGATCATGCGCGTCATCGTGGCGCGCCGTTTACTGGAACAAGGCGGAGCCATCGACCGCCTGCTGTAAGGAGATGCACATGTCTACTGCCGTTGAACCCTACCAGCCCGGAATCTTCGACCTGACCCACAAGTTGACGGTGGAAAAACACGGCCACACCGCACTCATTACCATCAACCATCCGCCGGCCAATACCTGGGATCGTGAGTCGCTGATCGGTCTCAAGCAACTGATCACGCACCTCAACCACGACGACCAGATCTACGCGCTGGTGGTAACCGGCCAGGGGCCGAAGTTCTTCAGTGCCGGGGCAGACCTCAATCTCTTCGCCGATGGCGACAAGGCCCGTGCCCGCGAAATGGCCCGACGCTTCGGCGAGGCGTTCGAAGCCCTGCGGGATTTTCGTGGCGTGTCCATCGCTGCAATCAACGGCTATGCCATGGGTGGCGGCCTGGAATGTGCCTTGGCCTGCGATATCCGCATTGCCGAACGCCAGGCGCAGATGGCGTTGCCGGAGGCCGCTGTTGGCCTGCTGCCTTGCGCGGGCGGCACCCAGGCGCTGTCCTGGACGGTGGGTGAAGGCTGGGCCAAGCGCATGATCCTCTGCGGCGAGCGCGTGGATGCCGAAACCGCCCTGCGCATCGGCCTGGTGGAGCAGGTCGTGGACAGCGGCGAAGCCCGTGGCACTGCCTTGCTGCTCGCCGCCAAGGTGGCGCGCCAGAGCCCTGTCGCGGTACGCACCATCAAGCCGCTGATCCAGGGCGCGCGGGAGCGTGGGCCGAACAGCTGGCTGTCGGAAGAACGCGAGCGCTTCGTCGACCTGTTCGATGCCGAGGACACCCGCGAAGGCGTCAACGCCTTCCTGGAAAAGCGCGACCCGCACTGGCGCAATAAATGACCTCGAGCCCGACGAGAACGATCATGAATGTGAGTTTCGAAGAACGCAGCGGCCTCCACGGTGCACGCATCGGCATCGCCAGCCTGGACGCCGAAACCAGCCTCAACGCCCTTTCCCTGCCGATGATCGAGGCTCTGGACGCGAAACTGCGCGCCTGGGCCGATGACCCGGAAATCGTCTGCGTACTGCTCCGCGGCAACGGCCCCAAGGCGTTCTGCGCTGGTGGCGATGTCCGTAAGCTGGTGGATGCGTGCCGCGAGCATCCCGGCGTGGTGCCGCCACTGGCGGGCCGCTTCTTCTCTGATGAATACCGGCTCGACCATCGCATCCACACCTACCCCAAACCGCTGATCTGCTGGGCACACGGCCATGTGCTGGGCGGTGGCATGGGGCTGATGCAGGGTGCATCCATCCGCATCGTCACGCCCTCCAGTCGCCTGGGCATGCCGGAGATCAACATCGGTCTCTATCCCGATGTGGGCGGCAGTTGGTTCCTCGCCCGCCTGCCGGGCAAGCTCGGCCTGTTCCTCGGCCTCGGTGCCGGCACAATCAACGCCCGCGATGCCCTGGACCTCGACCTTGCCGACCGCTTCCTGCTGGAAGATCAGCAGGATGCCCTGGTTGCAGGGCTGATCCAGCTCAATTGGCGCGACCACCCCGAAGCCCAGCTCAACAGCCTGCTCAAGGCGCTGGAGCACGAAGCCCGCGGCCACCTGCCGGAGGCCCAGTGGCTGCCACGGCGCCAGCGTATCGACGAGCTGCTGGATGTGCCCGACCTGCCTGCTGCCTGGAAGGCCATTGCCGCTCTACAGCATGACAGCGACGTGCCACTGGCACGTGCCGCCAAGACCCTTGTTGGCGGCTGCCCGCTCACCGCACACCTGGTGTGGGAACAGATACGCCGGGCGAAGCACCTCTCCCTGGCTGAAGTGTTCCGCATGGAATACGCCATGAGCCTGAATTGCTGCCGTCATCCGGAGTTTCCCGAGGGGGTGCGTGCCCGACTCATCGACAAGGACAACGCCCCGCGCTGGCACTGGCCGGATGTGGCGGCCATTCCCCGTGCCGTGATCGAGGCCCATTTCAAGCCGGTGTGGGAAGGCCGGCATCCGCTGGACGATCTCTGACAACTCGCCCGACGCCACACGCGTCGGGCCAAGGAGAAACACGATGAGCAAGATCGCCTTTATCGGACTTGGCCACATGGGCCTGCCCATGGCCCGCAACCTGCTCAAGGCTGGACACGAGCTAAGCGTCTACGACCTGGTTCAGGCCGCCGTCGACGAGCTGGCGGCCGAGGGCGCCAAGTCGGCCCGAGACGCTCGTGACGCGGTCAGCGGCGCCCAAGTCGTCATCACGATGTTGCCGGCGAGCAAACATGTGGAAGGTCTGCTGCTGGGTAGCGGGGGGTTGCTGGAGTCCATTGCCCCCGGCAGCGTAGTGCTGGAATGCTCGACCATTGCCCCGGAATCCGCACGCAAGGTACACGCAGCCGCCAAGGCCAAGGGTATCGAACTGCTGGATGCTCCGGTGTCAGGAGGCACCGCAGGCGCCGCCGCTGGCACCCTGACGTTCATGGTGGGCGGCGAGGCGGCAACGCTGGAGAAAGCACGACCGGTGTTCCAGGCCATGGGCAAGAACATTTTTCACGCGGGTCCCGACGGCGCCGGCCAGGTGGCCAAAGTCTGCAACAACCAGCTGCTGGCAGTGCAGATGATCGGCACTGCGGAGTCCATGGCCCTGGGCGTGGCCAATGGCCTGGACCCGGCCGTGCTGGCCGAGATCATGCGCCAGAGTTCGGGCGGCAACTGGGTGCTTGAACGCTACAACCCCTGGCCGGGGGTGATGCCCAACGCGCCGGCGAGCAAGGACTACGATGGCGGCTTCATGGCCGAACTGATGGCCAAGGACCTTGGGCTGGCCCAGGAGACGGCACAGGTCAGCCTCTCCAGCACTCCGATGGGTGCTCTGGCGCTGCAGCTCTATCGCCTGCTGCTCAAGCAGGGCAAGGGCAAGAAGGACTTCTCGGTGGTGCAGAAGCTGTTCGCGGAGTGAGTCAGCGATACCTTCCTTGTAGGAGCGAATTCATTCGCGAACAAATTCGCTCCTACAGGTCGATCACCGCTCCCGCAACGCTTCGGCGCGGGCCTTGATGATGGGCTTGAGCAGATAACTCAGGATGCTCTTCTTACCGGTCATGATGTCGACCGAGGCCACCATGCCAGGGATGATCAACAGCGGGTTCTGTTCGCTTCCCAGATGGCTTTTCTGGGTGCGCAACTTGATCAGGTAGAAGCTGTTGCCTTCATCGTCGGTAATGGTGTCCGCGCCGATCTGCTCGAGGTCCGCAGTCAACCCACCGTAGATGGTGAAGTCATAGGCGGTGAACTTGACCATGGCGCTCTGCCCGGGGTGCAGGAAGGCGATGTCCTGCGGGCGGATGCGCGCTTCCACCAGCAGCGTGTCGTCCAGCGGGACGATTTCCACAAGGTCGCTGCCCGGCTGGATCACACCACCGATGGTGTTGACCAGCAACTGCTTGACGATACCCCGCACTGGCGACGTGACCAGCGTGCGCTTGACACGGTCCTCCAGGGCCTTGCCGGTGGCATTGGCCTTGTTCAGCTCGGTGCGTGCCTCGTTGAGCTGGGCCAGCGCCTCGCTGCGGAAGCGCGAGCGGGTCTCGGCGATCTTGCGCTCGGCTTCCTTGATCGCCGATTCCGCACGGGGAATGGCCAGGCTGGTAGCTTCCAGCTCGCCGCGATTCTCCACTTCGGCGCGGCGCAGGCGCAGGACCTCCACCTTGGAAATCGCCCCCTGGGCCACGAGTGGCTCGGAAATGGCGATTTCCTGACGCAGGAGCTGCAAGCTGTTGCGGTACTGGCCCTGCTTGGAGATGAACTCCTGCAGCTCCTGGCGGCGCTGCACCAGTTGCTCTTCGAGTCCGGCCACCTCCTCCTGCAGTTGCTGCTGGCGGCTGCGGTAAAGGGCGTCTTCACTGTTCGCCTGCTCGGGCGCGAGCTTACGCAGCTCTTCGGAAATCTGCAGCGGGCGGTCGTCCACCTCGGCGCTCAGGCGCTCCACCCGCAGCTGCATGGCGTTGCGGTCAGCTTCGGTTTCACCGACGTTGGACTCGAAGCGGGTCGGGTCCAGGCGCAGCAGCGGATCACCGACCTCCACCACCTGGCCCTCGTGAATGAACAGTTCGGAAACGATGCCGCCTTCCAGGTTCTGCACCTTCTGCAACTTGGAAGATGGAATCGCCTTGCCTTCGCCACGAGTGACCTCGTCCACCTGGGCGAAGTGCGCCCAGAGCAGCATGAACAGAGTGAAGCCGATGAGCGTCCAGATGGTCAGGCGCACCACGCGCGGCGCATCCTCCACCAGGGCTTTGTTGACCTCCGGCAGCGGCTGATCGGAAAGCGAATCGCCACCCTTGAAGTACTGGCGCAGTGCGCCGAAACCCTTATGCGACACTGATCTGCCCCTTCTTCAGTGCTTCCATGACCGCTTCCTTCGGGCCGTCGGCGATGACCCGGCCACGGTCGATGATCAACAGACGGTCCACCAGCGAAAGCATCGAGGCACGGTGCGTGACCAGCAGCAGGGTCTTGTTGGCGATTACCGCGGATAGACGTTCCTTGAGACGTTCTTCGCCAGGGTTGTCCATGGAGCTGGTTGGTTCGTCGAGCAGCAGGATTGGCGGATCCAGCAGCAGTGCGCGGGACAGGGCGACGTTCTGCCGCTGGCCGCCGGAGAGGTTCTGACCACGCTCGCCGACCTGCAACTCATAGCCCTGCGGGTGCATCCGGGCGAACTCGTGCACGCCGGACAACTCGGCTGCCTGCAATACCAGCTCGTCTTCCACATAGCGGGCGCCGGACATGAGGTTGTCGCGCAGGGTGCCGCTGAACAGCTGGATGTCCTGGGGTACATAGCCGACGTTGTGGCGCAGCTCGCTGACGTCCAGCTGGCGGATGTCGGTGCCGTCCACCAGCAGGCTGCCCGAGTCGGCCTGGTAGAGGCCTACGATCAACTTGGCCAGGGAACTCTTGCCCGAGCCGCTGCGGCCAATGATGCCGATCTTCTCCCCCGGGCGGATGATCAGGTTGACCTCGCTGAGCGCAGGCGTCTGCTGATGCGGGTAGGTGAAGTTGATCTGCCGCAGTTCGAGGCTGCCCTGCAGCTTCGAACGTACCAGGGGCTGTTCGCTTTCCTGGCGTTCCTGGGGCAGGTCCATCATCTGGTCCACGGACTTCATGGTCAGGCGTGCCTGCTGGTAGCGGGTCAGCAGGCCGGAAAGCTGGGTCAGCGGACCGAGGGCACGACCGTTGAGCATGTAGCACGCGATCAGGCCGCCCATGCTGAGGTCGCCGGTCATGATCAGGTAGACGCCGGCGACGATCATCACCACGCCCGCCAGCTGCTGGATCATCAGCGTCAGGTTCATCGCCAGGCTGGAGAGCATCTTCACCCGTAGCTCGAGGCGGCCCAGGGTGCCGATGGTCTGTTCCCAGAGGTACTGGCGGTCGCTTTCAGCGTTGTTGACCTTCACCGCATCGAGGCCGGCGAGGGTTTCGATCAGGCTCGACTGGCGCTCGGCGGCCAGCGCCATGGTGCGATCCATGGTCGCCACCAGCGGCTTCTGCAACAGCCAGCTGATAGCCATGGCGAGCGGGAACGCCAGGATCGGCACCCACACCAGGTGACCGCCGAGCAAGCCGATCACCAGCAGGATCAACAGGGTGAACGGCAGGTCGATGACACTGGTCATCGTCAGTGAGGCCAGGAAGTCCCGAAGCGTCTGGAACTCGTGGATGTTCTGGGCGAAGCTGCCGACCCGCGCCGGTCGGTACTTCATCGCCATACCGACGATGCGCTCGAACAGGGTCGCGGAAATGATCAGGTCGGTCTTCTTCCCGGCCAGATCCAGGCACAGGCCGCGCATGGTCTTGAGCAAAAGGTCGAACAGGTAGGCGCCGGAGATACCGATGGCCAGCACCCAAAGGGTGGCGACGGCCTGGTTGGGCACCACGCGGTCATAGACGTTCATCACGAAGAGCGGAGCGCCAAGGCCGATCAGGTTGATCAGCAGGCTGGCGGCAACCGCATCGGTGTAGAGCCAGCGCGAGCGCTTGAGAGTGTCGCGGAACCAGGATTTGGTGCGCGGGATGAGGCTGCCCTGGTTGAGGTCGTACTTGTGCTGCGGCTGGGCAAAGAACACCTGGCCGCTGTAGTCCTCCTGCAGCAGCTCGCGAGTGACCTTCACCTCGCCACCGTCGCTCTCGCTGAGCAGCAGGCGTGCACTGCCGTCGTCGTCCCAACCGAGCATCACCGCGCAACGGCCTTCCTTGAGCAGCAGCAAGGCCGGCATGGCGATCTTCGGAATCTGCTCCAGACGACGCTGCAGCAAGCGGCCCTGCAGGCCGACGCGGGCTGCGGCGCGAGGCAGCAGCTCGGCGGTCAGGCGTTGCTTGGGCAGCGGCAGGCCGCTGGTGAGCATGGCCCGATTGGCAGGTTTTCTGTGCAGGACACAAAGGGACAGCAACGAGTCGAGCAAAGGATCGTCATGCTGACCGCGGGGATCGGTATTGATGTGAACTCGACTGACTTCTGGATCCACGCCTGGATTCTCTGCTCTGGGTTCTACGGGTATCAGGTCCCAGGCCGGATGCCGGCGGCGCAGGAGGGAGGTGAACTCCCCGCTGCGCCATGCGGATCCGAATCAGGTACCTAGTTCAGGCCGGGGAGTGTTGCTTCTGGCTTGAGTTCGGTCTGCACGACCGTGGCCATAGGTGCCACCACTCCCTGGCTCTTCAGCAACTCGCCTATGGTCGCCTTGATGCGGTACTGAGTAAACAGCTCGGTGTAACGCAGGTCCACCAGGCGACGCGAGGCGGTGAACAGCTCGTTTTCGCTGTCCAGGAGGTCGAGCAGGGTACGTTCGCCGATGCTGAATTGCTGCTGGTAGGACTCACGCACACGGGTGCTGTAGTCGACGTATTGCTGGGCGATCGGCAGTTGCTCGCGAGCATTGCCGAGAGCGTTCCAGGACAGGCCCAGCTCTTCGTTCAACACGCGCAGGGCGTTGTTGCGGATATCCAGCGCTTCGTTGACCTGGTAGGCCTTGGACTCCAGGTCCGCTTTGTTGCTACCGCCAGCGAACAGGTTGTAACGCATGCGCAACATCGCCTGCCACTCGTTGACGTGGCCGTTCTCACCGTCCAGATCATTGTCCGCTCCGCGGGACAATTCCGCGTCGAAGCGCGGGTAGAAGAAGGACTTGGCGGCATCGTACTGTTTCTCGGCAGCAGCGACGTCGGACTCGGCGGAACGCAGGATCGGGCTATTGGCCAGCAGGGTCTGGCGGGCGCCCTCGAGGGATTCCGGCAATTGCCCCGGCAGGCCGGCCGGCTCGCTCAGGTCCACCGGGTCCATGCCCACGACGCTGTAGTAGTTGGTGCGGGCGTCGCTGAGGTTGGTCTGCTCTGTGATCAGGTTGTTACGGGCTTGGGCCAGACGTGCTTCCGCCTGGTCCTGGTCGGCCAGACGCCCTACCCCGCGCTCGCTGCGCAGGCTGATCTGATCGAAGATTCTCTCGTGGCTGCGCAGGTTGGCCTGGGCCAGTCGCACCATTTCTTCACGGCGCAGCACATCTATGTAGACCTGGGCCACGTCCAGCGCGGTGCGCTCGGAGGTCCCGAGCAGCGAGTAGGCACGGGAATTCACGGTGGCCTGCTGGCGGCCGACTTCGTTCTGCGTGGCAAAGCCGTCGAACACCATTTGTTGCAGGCGCAGGCTGGACTCACCACGGGTCATGGTCTTCCAGTGGTCATTGCCCGTGGCACGGGTGGTGGTGTTGTCGGTGCTTTCGCGACCATAGCCGCCCAGCAGGTCGACGGACGGTAGGTAGCCGCCCTTGGCTGCCCTCAACTGCTTGTCGGCCGACAGACGGCTATTAACACCAGCCTGGATTTCCGGGTGAACGTCCATGGCTCGCTGCATGGCTTCAGAAAGGCTCTGTGCTTGTACGGGAAGGCTCGCCGCCAGGGCAAATGGGAGGAAGGTGGAGAGTCTCAGACGCATGTTCTTGGCATCCTTTTCGTTGAATTGGAGGTCCTGAAACTTCACCGGAGCTTGCTTCCTGCCCAGGCCAGGTTTCGTGAATCACATCACATCAGAAGCTGCCAGATGAGGAAGCAAATATCAAAGTGACAGCATGGAATTGATTGTTTAGGATGGAAGTCAATTGGTCAATACTTTGGCATATATGCAATAGCCAATTGTAATAAGCCAATATATTGGCGCCACCTTTTCGCCATGCATTAAATATAGATAGGGAATGTCAGTCCTGCGCAAAGTCCTCGTTATTCGACTCCAGTGACGACAAGCCAGCTGAAAGCCAATTCAGGAGAGTCACCCCATGAGCAGTGTTATTGCGATCGTCAAAAGCATTGTTGGCCAGGTTTTCGCAATGTCCCCGGAAGGGTTCCAGCGCCTGCTCGTAGAAGGTGACCGCCTATTCAAGGGTGACCAGTTACAGACGGGCATCGAGGGGATGGTGACTCTCGAGCTCACTGACGGCCGCACCGTCGATCTGGGCCGCGACACGCAATGGAGCGAGTCCGACGCCGTCGCCAGCGTCGAAACACTGCCTGCCCAGGCTGCTTCCCCGACGCCCGCCGATGACGTTGCTCAACTGCAGAAGGCCATCGAGGCAGGCGTCGACCCGACCAAGGAACTCGAAGCCACTGCGGCAGGCCCGGGCGCTGGTGGCGCTGGCGGTGGTGCCGCTGGTGGCGGCCACAGTTTCGTGATGCTGGATGCGACGGCCGACCGCGTCGACCCGACCATTGGATTCTCCACGGGAATCGAGCCACTGGCCGGAGAAGTGCTGGCGGAAGAAGACAACACACCGACTGTAGATGCCACGCTTCCGTCGAATGACGGCCAACAGCCCACCCCTGAACTGCCGGACAGCCCCAACGCGTCCCCGCAAGGCCAGGACGCCAGCCTGACCACCGACGAAGACACCCCAGTGAAGGGGCAACTGGGCGCCACCGACCCCGACGGCGACCCGCTCACCTACACGCCCGGCGACGTTCCGCGCAACGGCACCGTTGTGATCAACCCGGACGGTTCCTACACCTACACGCCCAACCCGAACTTCAACGGCACCGATACCTTCACCGTAATTGTCGATGACGGCAAAGGCGGCACCGACACAATCGTCGTCACTATCGGCGTGAATCCGGTGAACGACGCTCCCGTTGCGGCCAACGACGGCCCGGCTGCAGTGACCGAGGACACTCCTGCCACCGGCAATGTCCTGACCAACGACAGCGACGCCGACGGCGATAGCCTGACCGTCACCCAGTTCACCGTTGGCGGAACCACCTACACCGCCGGCCAGACTGCCACCCTCACCGGCGTTGGCACCCTGGTCATCAATGCCAATGGCTCCTACACCTTCACCCCGGCACCGAACTACAACGGCCCGGTGCCGACCGCGACCTACACCGTCACCGACGGTACCGCCACCGATACCGGCGAGCTGAGCTTCGGCAACGTGAGCCCGGTAGACGATGCCTCCGCCCTGGTCGCCGACAGCAACACCGTGGCCGAGGACAACCCGGCCACCGGCAACGTGCTGGGCAACGACAGCGATGTGGATAACACCCTCACCGTCGCCAGCTTCAGCGTGGCCGGCGTCAATGGCACCTTCACCGCCGGCACCACCGCCACTATCAATGGCATCGGCAGCCTGGTGATCAATGCCGACGGCACCTACACCTTCACGCCGAATGCCAACTGGAACGGCGCGGTACCGCAGGTCAGCTACACCACCAACACCGGCAGCAGCTCGACACTGAACATCAGCGTCACGCCGGTGAACGATGCTCCGGTCGCCGCTAACGATGGCCCCGTCCCGGTCACCGAGGACACCCCGGCCATCGGCAATGTGCTGACCAACGACAGCGATGTGGAAGGCGATACCCTCACCGTCACCCAATTCACCGTGGGCGGGACCACCTACACCGCCGGCCAGACCGCCACCCTCAGCGGCGCTGGCACCCTGGTCATCAACAGTGACGGCAGCTTCACCTTCACTCCGACACCGAACTACAACGGCCCGGTGCCGACCGCGACCTATACCGTCACCGACGGTACCGCCACCGATACCGCTGAGCTGAGCTTCGGCAACGTCAGCCCGGTCAATGACGCACCGGTCGCCAGCAATGACGGCCCGATTGCCGTGACCGAAGACACCCCGGCCACCGGCAACGTGCTGACCAATGACAGCGACGCCGACGGCGATACCCTGACAGTTACCGGCTTCAGCTTCGGCGGTGCCAGTTACCTGGCCGGCCAGACCGCGACCATCAATGGCGTCGGCACCCTGGTCATCAATGCCAACGGCAGCTTCACCTTTACTCCGTCGCAGAACTACAACGGCCCGGTGCCGACCGCGACCTATACCGTCACCGACGGCACGGCCACTGATACCGCCGAGCTGAGCTTCGGCAACGTCAGCCCGGTGAACAACGCACCGCTCGCCAGCAACGACGGCCCGGTCCCGGTCATCGAGGACCTCGCGGCGGTTGGCAATGTCCTGACCAACGACAGCGACGTCGACAACGACACCCTGACCGTCACTCAGTTCGAAGTGAGCGGCAGCACGTATCTGGCCGGCCAGACTGCCACCCTCGCGGGCGTCGGCACCCTGGTGATCAATGCCAATGGCAGCTTCACCTTCACACCGGCGCAGAACTACAACGGCCCGGTGCCGACTGCGACTTACACCGTCTCCGACGGCACCACCACCGACACTGCCGAACTGAGCTTCGCCGACGTCACCCCGGTTGACGATGCCTCCGTCCTGGTCGCTGACAGCAACACCGTGGCCGAAGACAACCCGGCCACCGGCAACGTTCTGGGTAACGACAGCGATGTGGATAACACCCTCACCGTTGCCAGCTTCACCATCAATGGCGTCCCCGGCAGCTTCACCGCCGGTTCCAGCGCGGTGATCGCCGGTGTCGGCACGCTGAGCATTGCCGCTAACGGCAACTACACCTTTACCCCGGTGCAGAACTGGAACGGCGACGTCCCGCAGGTCACCTACACCACCAACACCGGCAGCAACTCCACTCTGGATATCACCGTTACCCCGGTGGACGATGCGTCCGTCCTGGTGGCGGATACCAATAGCGTCGCCGAAGACAACCCGGCCACCGGCAATGTGCTGGGCAACGACAGCGATGTGGATAACACGCTCACCGTTGCCAGCTTCAGCGTGGCCGGCATTACCGGCAGCTTCACCGCCGGCCAGACCGCGACCATCGCCAACGTGGGTACCTTCACCCTCGGCAGCAATGGTGATTACACCTTTACCCCGGCCGCGAACTGGAACGGCACGGTGCCGCAGGTCACCTATGTCACCAACACCGGCAGCGATTCGACGCTGGACATCACCGTCACGCCTGTGAACGACGCGCCTATCGCCTCCAACGATGGCCCGATTGCGGTCACCGAGGACACGCCGGCCATCGGCAACGTCCTGACCAATGACAGCGATATCGATGGCGACAGCCTGACCGTCACTCAATTCGAAGTCGGTGGCAGCACTTATCTGGCCGGCCAGACTGCCTCCCTCACGGGTGTCGGCACCCTGGTGATCAACGCCAATGGCAGCTTCACCTTCACCCCGGCGCTGAACTACAACGGCCCGGTGCCGACTGCGACTTACACCGTCTCCGACGGCACCACCACCGACACTGCCGAACTGAGCTTCGCCGACGTCACCCCGGTTGACGATGCCTCCGTCCTGGTCGCTGACAGCAACACCGTGGCCGAAGACAACCCGGCCACTGGCAATGTGCTGAGCAACGACAGCGACGTGGATAACGTCCTGACTGTCGCCAGCTTCACCGTGACCGGTGTTACTGGCAGCTTCAACGCCGGCCAGACCGCCACCATCGCCAACGTCGGTACCTTCACCCTCGGCAGCAATGGTGACTACACCTTCACCCCGGTCGCCAACTGGAACGGTGACATCCCGCAAATCGCCTACACCACCAACACCGGCAGCAGCTCCACGCTGGATATCACCGTCACCCCGGAGAATGACGCACCTGTCGCCTCCAACGACGGCCCGATTGCGGTAACCGAGGACACCCCGGCCACCGGCAATGTCCTCACCAACGACAGCGATGTCGACGGTGACAGCCTCACTGTCACCCAGTTCGAAGTGGGCGGCGCCACCTACACCGCTGGGCAGACCGCCACCCTCACCGGTGTCGGCACCCTGGTGATCAATGCCAATGGCAGCTTCACCTTCACACCGGCGCAGAACTACAACGGCCCGGTGCCGACGGCGACCTACACCCTCTCGGACGGCAACCTCACCGACACCGCCGAACTGAGCTTCGCCGACGTCACCCCGGTGGACGATGCTTCCGTCCTGGTGGCGGATACCAACAGCGTCGCCGAGGACAACCCCGCCACCGGCAACGTGCTGGGCAACGACAGCGATGTGGATAACACCCTCACCGTTGCCAGCTTCACCATCAATGGCGTCCCCGGCAGCTTCACCGCCGGTTCCAGCGCGGTGATCGCCGGTGTCGGCACGCTGAGCATTGCCGCTAATGGCAACTACACCTTTACCCCGGTGCAGAACTGGAACGGCGACGTCCCGCAGGTCACCTACACCACCAACACCGGCAGCAACTCCACTCTGGATATCACCGTTACCCCGGTGGACGATGCGTCCGTCCTGGTGGCGGATACCAATAGCGTCGCCGAAGACAACCCGGCCACCGGCAATGTGCTGGGCAACGACAGCGATGTGGATAACACGCTCACCGTTGCCAGCTTCAGCGTGGCCGGCATTACCGGCAGCTTCACCGCCGGCCAGACCGCGGCCATCGCCAACGTCGGTACCTTCACCCTCGGCAGCAATGGTGACTACACCTTCACCCCGGTCGCCAACTGGAACGGTGACATCCCGCAAATCGCCTACACCACCAACACCGGCAGCAGCTCGACGCTGGACATCACCGTCACGCCTGTGAACGACGCGCCTATCGCCTCCAACGATGGCCCGATTGCGGTCACCGAGGACACGCCGGCCATCGGCAACGTCCTGACCAATGACAGCGATATCGATGGCGACAGCCTGACCGTCACTCAATTCGAAGTCGGTGGCAGCACTTATCTGGCCGGCCAGACTGCCTCCCTCTCGGGTGTCGGCACCCTGGTGATCAACGCCAATGGCAGCTTCACCTTCACCCCGGCGCTGAACTACAACGGCCCGGTACCAACGGCGACCTACACCCTCTCGGACGGCAACCTCACCGACACCGCCGAACTGAGCTTCGCCGACGTCACCCCGGTGGACGATGCCTCCGTCCTGGTCGCCGATACCAACACCGTGGCCGAGGACAACCCGGCCACTGGAAACGTCCTGGGTAACGACAGCGACGTGGATAACGTCCTGACTGTCGCCAGCTTCACCGTGACCGGTGTTACTGGCAGCTTCAACGCCGGCCAGACCGCCACCATCGCCAACGTCGGTACCTTCACCCTCGGCAGCAATGGTGACTACACCTTCACCCCGGTCGCCGACTGGAACGGTGACATCCCGCAAATCGCCTACACCACCAACACCGGCAGCAGCTCGACGCTGGACATCACCGTGACGCCGGTCAACGACGCGCCGCAAACCAATGCAGCCGCGGGCTCGGGCAACGAAGACAACCCGATCACCGTCAACCTCAGCGGTTCGGACATCGATGGCAGTGTCGACCACTTTGTCATCAAGACACTGCCCACTGACGGCACCCTGATGCTCAACGGTGTCGTCCTGGGCCTTGGTGCAATCGTTCCTGCCACCGGCAACGGTGCCAGCCTCACGTTCGTGCCGAATAACAATTGGAATGGCAGCAACACCTTCCAGTACGCCTCGGTGGATAACCAAGGCCTGGAAGATGCCACGCCAGCCACCGGCACCATCACGGTCAATGCGGTGGACGATGCTTCCGCGCTGATTGCCGATAGCAATACTGTGGCCGAAGACAACCCGGCGACCGGCAACGTGCTGGGCAACGACAGCGATGTGGATAACACACTCACCGTTGCCAGCTTCACCATCAATGGCGTGCCTGGCAGCTTCACCGCCGGTTCCAGCGCGGTGATCGCCGGTGTCGGCACCCTGAGCATTGCGGCTAACGGCAGCTACACCTTCACCCCGGTGCAGAACTGGAACGGCGACGTCCCGCAGGTCACCTACACCACCAATACCGGTAGCAGCTCCACGCTGGATATCACCGTCACCCCGGAGAATGACGCGCCTGTCGCCTCCAACGACGGTCCGATCGCGGTAACCGAGGACACCCCGGCCACCGGCAATGTCCTGACCAACGACAGCGATATCGACAACGACACCCTGACAGTCACCCAGTTCGAGGTCGGGGGCAGTACCTACCTGGCTGGCCAGACTGCCACTCTTACCGGTGTCGGCACCTTGGTGATCAACGCCAACGGCAGCTTCACCTTCACCCCGGCACTGAACTACAACGGCCCGGTACCGACCGCGACCTATACCGTCACCGACGGTACCGCCACCGATACCGCCGAACTGAGCTTCGGCAACGTCATTCCGGTGAACGACGCCTCGGTCCTGACGCCCGACACCAACAGCGTGGCCGAAGACAACCCGGCCACCGGCAACGTGCTGGGTAACGACAGCGATGTGGACAACGTCCTGACTGTCGCCAGCTTCAGCGTCGCGGGAGTCACCGGCAGCTTCACTGCTGGCCAGTCCGCCATCATCGTCAACGTCGGTACCTTCACCCTTGGCAGCAACGGTGACTACATCTTCACCCCGGCGCAGAACTGGAACGGTTCGGTGCCGCAGGTTACTTACGTCACCAATACCGGCAGCAGCTCGACTCTGGATATCACCGTGACGCCGGTGGACGACGCGTCGGTCATGGTGCCCGACACCAACACCGTGGCCGAGGACAATCCGGCCACCGGCAACGTGCTGGGTAATGACAGCGATGTGGACAACACCCTCAGCGTTGCCAGCTTCAGCGTGGCCGGCGTCACCGGCAGCTTCACCGCCGGTTCCAGCGCGGTGATCGCCGGCGTCGGCACCCTGACCATCGCCGCCAATGGCAACTACACCTTCACCCCGGTGGCCAACTGGAACGGCGCGGTGCCGCAAGTCACCTACGTCACCAACACCGGCAGCGAGAGCACGCTGGATATCAGCGTCACACCCGTGAACGATGCGCCGCTGGCAAATAACGACGGCCCGATTGCTGTCACCGAAGACAGCCCGACCACCGGCAATGTCCTGACCAATGACAGCGACATTGATGGCGATAGCCTGACCGTCACTCAGTTTGAAGTGGACGGCACCACCTATACGGCCGGCCAGACCGCGACTATCAATGACGTCGGCTCGCTGGTCATCAATGCCAACGGCAGCTTCACCTTCACTCCGGCACCGAACTACAACGGCCCGGTACCAACCGCGACCTACACCGTCACCGACGGCACCGCCACCGACACCGCCGAACTGAGCTTCGGCAACGTCACCCCGGTCGACGATGCCTCCGCCCTGGTCGCCGACACCAACACCGTCGCCGAAGACAATCCGGCTACCGGCAACGTGCTGGGCAACGACAGCGATGTGGACAACACCCTCAGCGTCGCCAGCTTCAGCGTGGCCGGCGTCACCGGCAGCTTCACCGCCGGTTCCAGCGCGGTGATCGCCGGCGTCGGTACCCTGACCATCGCCGCCAATGGCAACTACACCTTTACCCCGGTGGCCAACTGGAATGGCGCGGTGCCGCAAGTCACCTACGTCACCAACACCGGCAGCAGCTCGACGCTGGATATCACCGTCACCCCGGTCGACGATGCGTCGGTTATGACGCCCGACACCAACACCGTCGCCGAAGACAACCCCGCCACCGGCAATGTGCTGGGCAACGACAGCGATGTGGATAACACCCTCAGCGTCGCTAGCTTCAGCGTGGCCGGCGTCACCGGCAGCTTCACCGCCGGTTCCAGCGCGGTGATCGCCGGCGTCGGTACCCTGACCATCGCCGCCAATGGCAACTACACCTTTACCCCAGTGACCAACTGGAATGGCGAGGTGCCGCAGGTCACCTACGTCACCAACACCGGCAGCGAGAGCACGCTGGATATCACCGTCACCCCGGTGGACAATGCCTCCGCCCTGGTGGCCGACACCAACACCGTCGCCGAGGACAACCCCGCCACCGGCAACGTGCTCGGCAACGACAGCGATGTGGACAACACCCTCAGCGTTGCCAGCTTCAGCGTGGCCGGCGTCACCGGTAGCTTCACCGCCGGTTCCAGCGCGGTGATCGCCGGCGTCGGCACCCTGACCATCGCCGCCAATGGCAACTACACCTTTACCCCGGAGGCCAACTGGAATGGCGCGGTGCCGCAAGTCACCTACGTCACCAATACCGGCAGCGAGAGCACACTGGATATCACCGTCACCCCGGTGGACGATGCCTCCGCCCTGGTCGCCGACACCAACACCGTCGCCGAAGACAATCCGGCTACCGGCAATGTGCTGGGCAACGACAGCGATGTGGACAACACCCTCAGCGTCGCCAGCTTCAGCGTGGCCGGCGTCACCGGCAGCTTCACCGCCGGTTCCAGCGCGGTGATCGCCGGCGTCGGCACCCTGACCATCGCCGCCAATGGCAACTACACCTTCACCCCGGTGGCCAACTGGAATGGCGCGGTGCCGCAAGTCACCTACGTCACCAATACCGGCAGCGAGAGCACGCTGGATATCACCGTCACCCCGGTCGACGATGCCTCCGCCCTGGTGGCCGACACCAACACCGTCGCCGAGGACAACCCCGCCACCGGCAACGTGCTCGGCAACGACAGCGATGTGGACAACACCCTCAGCGTCGCCAGCTTCAGCGTGGCCGGCGTCACCGGCAGCTTCACCGCCGGTTCCAGCGCGGTGATCGCCGGCGTCGGCACCCTGACCATCGCCGCCAATGGCAACTACACCTTCACCCCGGTGGCCAACTGGAATGGCGCGGTGCCGCAGGTCACCTACACCACCAATACCGGTAGCAGCAGCACGCTGAATATCACCGTAACTCCGGTCAACGACGCACCGGAAACCCTTGCAGCCAGTGGCAGCGGTAATGAAGACACGGTGATCGCCGTCAACCTCAGCGGTTCGGATGCCGACGGCACCGTCGCCAGCTTCAAGCTGACCTCGCTGCCGGCCAACGGCACCTTCTACAGCGATGCCGCCGCCACCGACCCGCTCAGCACCAGCAGCGTCATCAACGCGGCGAGCAATGGCGCGACCATCTACTTCAAACCAAACGCAAACTGGAATGGCACAACCACCTTCCAGTACGCCTCCACCGACAACCAGGGCCTGGCAGATGCCACCCCGGCAACCGGCACCATTACCGTCAACCCGGCCAACGATGCACCCGTATTCGGTACCATCAGCGGAACCGCAACCGTCTCTGAAGAGGGGCTGACCAGCGGCTTGCCGGACACTACCGGGGCACCGACTGACTCAACCAATGCACAGGTCGCAAACGGCACCTTCGCTATCAGCGACATCGACGGGCCAAGCCTGAATGTAACGCTGACGGCGCCAACCACTGCCCTGACCTCGAATGGGGTTCCCCTTACGTGGTCCGGCAGTGGCACATCTACGTTGAGCGCTACAGCTGGTGGCCAGACAATCATGACCATCAGTATCACCAGCTCGGGCGCCTATACCGTTACATTGCTCGGCCAGCTGGATCATGCGGTGGCGAATGCGGAGGATGTGCGTGGTTTTACAGTGGCGGTGACTGCCAGCGACGGCGTGAGTTCCTCCAGCGGGACCTTACAGATCAACGTCGAAGACGATGCGCCAGTCATGGCGACCCCGATGCAAAGCATTCTTCTCGACTCGTCCAGTACCACAGCCATTGGTGAACTCAATCTGTCGATTGGCGCCGACGCCAATGGTGCTTCGATTCAGTTCAGCACAACCACCGGTGTATCCGTCGACAGCAGCGGATACATCCTCAGCACCACTCTGGACAAAAGCGGTAACGAGATCAGTACTTCCAGCTATCTGACTTACCAGGGCAGCAAGCTGCATTACGTGACCGGGACCAATTCCGTGAGCGCCTTGGCGGCCAATGGAACCGAGGTATTCAGGATTACTGCAGACCCAATCAGTGGCCAATACAAGGTGACCAACTTCGTCGATCTGGACTCGCCCTCCGCGGTACTCAGCAACTTCAATCTCTCGGGCGGAAATTCGGGTCTCTACGACTTGGGCACCAATAGCAGGTTCTCGCTTCAAGCCTCGGCTACGGCCAACGGCGTAGCTGACACCGTGAATACCAGCAACAACAGTTTCGGAGTCGGTACCGGCCAGTCGATCGATACGGGGGATCTGCTCAACTTCACTTTCATCGACAAGAGCACCAATCAGTCGACTGACTTGACGTCTGTCACACTGACCACCGACAAATTAGGCAACAACGAGTCCCTCACCTGGTCGGCCTATAACTCGTCCGGAGCCCTCGTTGGCGCCGGGACGCTGAATGGCGTGTCCAGTGGTACAACCACCTTCACGATTGACGCCAGCAAGCTCAACAGTGGCCAGTTCGAGTTCAGCACCATCAAATTCGGTGCGGGCTCCGGCACCTCGTACAAGCTGATCATCGACTCTCTCACCGGACAGACCGAAGCCTACGACCAGCGGATTACGCTGGGCGTCAAGGCAACGGACGGAGACCACGACAGCACGGCCAGCCACCCCCTGCAGATCACCTTCGACTCGGACAACACCCTCCAGGCTGGCTCTACTGGCACCGCCCTGGGTGGCGCAGCCGGAGCTAACAACCTGATTGGCGGCGTCGGCGACGACACCCTCACGGGAGGCAAGGGCAGTGACACTCTGTGGGGTGGCACGGGCGCCGACACCTTCGTCTGGAAGGCCGGCGACGCGGGCAGCACAGGCAGTCCGGACCTGGATGTGGTGAAGGACTTCAAGATGAGCGAGGGCGACAAGCTCAACCTCAGCGATCTGCTGCAAGGGGAAACCAGCGCCACCATCGACAACTTCCTCAAGCTGATCGTCGATGCCGGCACCGGCAACGCCACACTGCTGGTCAGCAAGGACGGCCATCTGAACGACGCCGGAGGCACTGTCGCCAGCCACGCCGACCTGTCCATCACCCTCGAGGGCGCCGCAGCCCAGCTCAGTGGTTCGTCCATCAACTCCCTGATCGCGGGTGCTGATCCGACCATCAAGGTGGACCAGAACTGATGTTCTCCGGTCCGCAGCCACCCAGGTGGTTGCGGACCGGGGGCATCTGCCCTCATGCTCGCGGCATTCCTGAAGGGAGACTCGCCATGCTCTATATCCAGCGCGACGAAGAAGGAAGCCTGGTTCGCGTCGAGGCCGCGGCATTCGATGAGATGACCGGCAGCCTGCCGGCCGACGACCAGGAGATCCAGGCCTGGTACGCCAACCTGGCAATGCAAAGCAGCCTGCTGCAGCTGAAACAGAGCGACCTGGACATGATCCGGGTACTCGACGACCTGATCACAGTGCTGATGGCCAAGGGCGTGATCCGCATCACCGACCTGCCACCAGCCGCACAATCCAAGCTGCTCAGCCGGAACCAGGCGCGTGAGGCCCTTGGCGGCATTTCTCGGCTGATCGTCGAAGAAGACGACGAGCTGGGCTCCGGACTGATCTGAGCCGGACCGCACGACTACCCGCTCTTCGTGGGAGCGAATTCATTCGCGAAATCCCCGCACGCTCCACGCAGCACCGTTCTTGTAGGAGCGGTCTTGCTCGCGAAGCTCCTGAGTCCGGCCTTTCGCGAGCAAGCTCGCTCCTACGGAAACGCCAGGTTCATCCTGGCACTCGGAGCATTCTGGTTGTAGATGACGTCCTGGGGACGCAGCGCCCCAGGCTCGAATTCGACCCGACGAACATCCTCCTGAACTCAACCCACCGTCAACGCCAGGGCGCCGGCGCACCGAACAGTTGACCCTGCACGCCCTGGATACCCATCGCCCGCAACACCTCCAGTTCCCCTTCGGTTTCCACGCGCTCGGCAATCAACGGCAGGTCGATGCTATGCGCTGCACGCTGCATGGCCTCGATGAACAGACGCTTGTCGGCTTCCAGGTCGATGGCGCGAATGTAGCTGCCGTCCACTTTCAGGTAGGCCAGACCCAGGCGGGCCAGGTTGCCGATCATGCTGAAGCGGCCGCCGAAGTGCTGCAGGCTGAGGCTGAAGCCCAGCTCGCGCAGGCGTCGGGTGAGTTGCTCCAGCGTGGCCTGCTCGGGCAGCTGATCCTCTCCCAGCTCCAGCACCAGGCGCGGCCCCAGTTGGGCGTGCTTGCGCAGCAGCTCGAAGGCCTTGTCCAGCGCCTGTGGCTCGCGCAGCAATGCGCCGGAAAGGTTGAGCGCCAGGGTTTCGCCATGGCTGGCCATCTGCTGCAGCACCAGCTCCAGCATCAGCAGATCGAGGCGCGCCATCCAGCCGAAGCGCTGCAGCCAGGGCAGGAAACGTCCGGCCGGAATGTTCCCACCGTGCTCGTCGCGCAGGCGTGACAACACCTTGTAATGCAACACCCGCGCACGATCACGACTGTCCACCACTGGTTGGAAATAGAGCTGCAGCTGCCGCTGGCTGAGGGCGTGATCCAGCATCTGGTGCCAGGCGTGGCGTTCATCACCCACGCTGGGCGCTTCGCCCTGGGTCAGCGTCGCCCAGGTCCGGTCGGTCTGGCTTTCCGCCTTGGCCAGGGCTTCGTCGGCCAGGCGCAGCAGGTCGGACAGCGCTTCACCCGGGTTGAACGGCACCAGTCCCATATGGGCAACGGGCAACGCATCGGCCGAGCCCGTGGTCACCAGATTGGCCAGCCCGGCATCCAGGCGTTGCGCCAGCTGCTCGGCTTCTTCCGCCACCAGACCGGGCAACAGCAGGGCGAAATCGCCGCCCCGACTGCGCGCAACCAACCGGCCGGCGCCCTGCCCCGCCGCCACCTGGGTCAACAGCTCGGCCACCGCCAACAGCAACTGGTCGGTGCGCTGGCCACCCAGACGCTGGTTCAGGCCGGCCAGGTCATGCACCCGCAACAGGAACAGGTAACCCGCACTGGCGTGGTCCTCGGCGCTAAGGCGCGCCTGCAACTGCATCTCGAAATAGCGGCGGTTGGCCAGGCCGGTGAGGTTGTCGCGATAGGCCTCGTCGCGCAGGCGCTCGCTGCGTTCGGCCTGTTCCTGAAACAGTGCCTTGAGCTTCTCCACCATCTGGTTCATCGCCTGTACCACGCGACGCAACTCAGGGGTGCGCGGCAGTTCCGGCAGGCTGAGGAACTCGCGGCGCGAAATGGCGTGGGACTGTTCGACCATGTAATCCAGCGGTTTGAGCTGGCGGCGCAGGAGGAAGGCGCCGAGGCCGGCACTGACCAGCCCGCAAACCAGTAACCAGCCGAGGCTGCCCAATGCGCTCTGCCAGAGCCGGGACAGCGCGAACAGAGGGTGGCTCTGCACTTCCACCCGTGCGGCCTGCTGCCAGCCACGGCTGACGATGGCGTCGCCACCAGCCGAGCGCAGGCCGATCAGGTCGACGAACCACTGCGGCACCTGGGCGCCCACGGCATCGGGCACGCCGGTACGCTCCACCAGGACCTTGCCGCTTTCCAGGTCAATCACCCGGATGCTCTCGTAATAGCCACTGTCGAAGATGGAGCTGACCATCAGTTCGACCATCGCCGGGTCGTCTATATGCGGGGTCAGCGACAGGCCGAGGGCAGTCGCCGCATCCTGGGCGTGAGAGCGCAATTGGTTGACGTACTGCTCTCTCGAACTCTCCAGGCCGACCATGAAGCTGCCGCTGAAGGCGACGACCAGGAACAGGCAGATGGCGATCAACAACTGTTTGAACAGAGACATCTCGACTCCTATCGGGCCGGTTCTACGGGGAAGCCTTCGGCCTTCATCTTCTTGAGCAATTCCTGCCAGCGCGAAAGGCGCTTGGCGTCGCCCACCTGCTTGCCGCTGCCTTTGCCGGCAAGCCAGAGGCCTTCGGCGTTGAAGGCGTAGACCGGCAACAAGTCGGCGCGTTGACTGGCGGGACGGATGACGCCCACCAGGTTGTCCAGCACCAGCGGCATGGCATCGGGCGTGGCGTAATAGGTCAGCACCATGTGCGCCTGGTTCAGCCGCAGGGCCTTGACGTAGGTGATACGCAACTTCTCGCTGGGCACACCGAGTTGACGCAGGCTGAAGTACTTGGCGATGGCGAAGTCTTCGCAATCGCCGGCACCTATACGCAAGGCTTGCACGGGCGTCGCCCAGTAATCGGTTTCACCCCAGAGTTCGCGGTCATCACGAAAGCGCAGCTTGGCGTTGAAGAAGCGGTTCACTTCTTCCAGTTGCTTCTTCTCGTCGACGCCGGAGAGGCGCCCGAGCATGGCCTGCCAGTCGTCTATCCGTTGCTTGCCGGGGCCGAGGGGGCCATAGAGGGATTCGGCACGCTGGCTGATCAGGGTGAAATCCCAGTCCGCCCGCAACGCTCCAGCCAGCAGCGCTGGGAGCAACGCCGCGACCAGGGCCGGCATCCGCCACCCCCTGCGCGTACGCCAGGCCTGAACGCAACCTTGGAACATCCACCATCCCGTCTAGGAGGCCATCGGGGCCCCATGGAACACGGCGCGAATGGTGCGGGCTGGCCCTGAAAAAAACAATGGCATTCTGCCGCTACACAGCAGACGACAGCGCGTAGGGTGCGCACAGCGCACCCTACCTGTCGAACCTCGTCGGTGGATTCAGCGCAGACCGCGCAGATGCAGGAAGCCGAACAGCAGAACCTGCAGCCGTTCCAGCCAAGGGAAGGGACGTGCCTTCAGCTTGCGATTGAACAGCGCCGCCTCGCCTACGTGGGCCAACAGCACCAGACCCGCCGCCAGCAGCAATGGCCGGTGCAAGGGTTCGCCAAAGGGATAGATCACATTGAGCAGCGCCACCAGCCAGAACATGGCCAGGGCGCCCTTGAGGAAGGATGACAGGTGCATGGTGCCTCCGAAGTTTGCGGACCAGGCGGCCAGTGTGCCGCCTGGTGCCTTGCGGCTCTCCGCACTTTCGGTTGGCGCGGTCACTCAACGCACAGTGAGGGCGATGGGGGCTTCCTCGAAGTCGAAGCAACCGAGGAAGGTCTTGATGTCCATCAGGTTGCCATCCACCTTCACATCCCCCAATACGGCCCCTTTGAGCAGGCTGTTCTGGCCGCTGATGACGGTATCGAGATAGGTCTTGTCGAAGGTCAGCTTGAGCGTGGTGCCTTCGGGGATGCCTTTGTGCAACTCGGCTACGCCACGGCGCACTTCCAGCGCCCACTCTTCCTTGATGTCGGGGAACACGAAGCCCAGGGTTAGGTTCACGTCGGCGCTCTTTTCCGGATCGATTCGGGTCACCCAGTTCTGCAGGAAGATGCGCGCCGGCAGGTTCTTCAGCATGTCGTCGGACAGGAAGGCGTTGCGCATGCCCTGGGACAATTGAAGTGCAGCGTCGCCGTCCAGTTTGCCTTCCAGTTCCATGGCGCTCATCAGGTACCAGTTGCGCCAGTTGATGTTCATGCTGGCGTAACCCATGCGACGGAAGCTGCGCGCCTTGATCTCGCGGGCCAGTTGGTCGTCGTGATCGATGTGGATCGCGTGGCTCGCCAGCTCGGCGGCCCATTGGTAGTCACCCTTGAGATAGGCCTCGCCAGCCGCCATCAATACCTTCTCGCGGCCACCCATCAGGGCGACCAGGCGCTTGGACTTCTCCACCGGTGGAATCGGGTCGAGGTCCACCGGGTCGCCCTGGAACCATCCCAGGTAGCCCTGATAGATCTGCCGCACGCTGTGCTTCACGGTGCCGTAGTACTCGCGTAGGTAGGGCGTGTAGCCCGCCAGGTAAGGCGGCAGCTTGACCTTCTCCACCAGCTCGTCGGGCGTCAGGCCCTTGTTCATCCAGCGCACGGTCTGGTCATGGACATAGGCGATGGCGTCGCGGGTCATACGCAGCACCTCTTCCACCTTGTCCTTGCCGGACACCGGCTGGCCGTGCAGCGGAACCATGAAGTCGGCCTGGTAGGCGCGCAGTTTGTCGAGGCTGTTCACCCACACCACCGGATCGCGGAACTTGGTACCACGCAGGGTATGGATGTTCGGCAGGGTCGGTCCCTGCGTCACCTCGGCGCTGATCAGCACGCGGTTCTGCGGCAGGAACAGCACGATTTCGTCCGGTGCTTCGCTGGGTACGTGGAGGAACTGCACCGGCAGTCCGGCGATGGTGGTGTCGAGCTTGTCCTTGAAGGTGATGGTGGGCGCGATGAAGGTGGATTTGCCCTCATGTGCCAGCGGGCCGAGCCCGGCGTTCATATCCTTCTTGTCGCTGTCCGGCAGAGCGGCACCGAAGCTGTAACCCGAGCGCATACCGAGAATGGGGCCGACCAGCGCACCCTGGGTGACCACGTTCTCCAGCAGGGTTTCCTGGGCATAGATCTGCACCTCACCACTCTTCACCTGCTCTTCACTGACGAAGCCTTTCACACCGTTGATGTGGTCGGGATGGAAGTGGGTATAGACGATGGCCTTGATGGGCTTTTCGCTGATCTTGCGGAACTCCGCCAGGACCTTGCGCGACTGCTCGGCCGACTCGCCCGTGTCGACGATGATCAGGCCTTCGGGAGCATCGATCATCACGCTGTTGGCCAGGTTCCAGCCCACCGCCGAGTACACGTTGTCGGCGATCTTGTAGACCTTCTCGTTGAAGTGCCTGGTGTGCTCGGCCAGCTCGGCGTTGATGCTGGGCTGAATGGACTCTTCCGGCAGTGCAGCGTCGGCGCCCAGGGGCAGTGCGGCAGCCAGGAGCAGGCCGCTGAATCGGGTGGAGATGCGCATGGTTCGCTCGGGGATTGTTGTTATAGGCCGAGACAGGCTGGCAGGGGCCTGCTAATAATTCCAATGCATTCTTCTTCAATAATTGATGCACAGCGCGCATGAACGACCTTCGACAGCTTCGCCATTTCGTTGCCCTTGCCGAATACGGCCATTTCGCCCGTGCGGCAGAAGCGGTCAATCTCAGCCAGCCAGCACTCAGCCGTAGCATCCAGGCACTGGAGGCGAACCTGGGATGCAGCCTGCTGGACCGAGGGCCAAGGCAGATCAGCCTGACCGCCCATGGCCGATTGGTGCTGGAGCATGCCCGAAGACTGCTGGACGGCAGCCGTGCGCTGCACAGCGCCGTGGCCCAACTGGAAAACCTCGACAGCGGCGAGTTGCATCTGGGTGCAGGCCCCTACCCCGCCGCACGCCTCGTGCCACGCGCCCTGGGACGGTTCGCCAGCCAGCATCCGGGGGTGCGAGTGCAGCTCAGCCTGGAAAACTGGCACCGCTTGCGCCGCCAACTGCTGGATGACGCCATCGAGATGTTCGTCGCCGACATCCGCGAGCTCGACGGCGATCCCCTGCTGGACATCATTCCCCTGCGCCGCCATCCCGGCACCCTTTTCTGCCGCCCCGACCATCCACTGCTCGAGCAGGATCAGGTGCGGCTGACCGACCTGGCCCGCTATGCACTGGCCGGTACGCAACTGCCGATGGAAGTGGCGCGGGCAATCGGCGAGCTCGCGGGCAACGAAAAACCGCTGGGCATCGAGTGCGACAACTTCATGGTGCTGAAGGCGGTAGTCGCCGACAGCGACGTGGTCAGCATGGCGCCTTGGGATGTGGTCGCCGAAGACGTGATGGCTGGTCGACTGGCCGTGCTGGAGCCCCTTGCCAGCACCAGGACCCTATCGGCCTACGGCGTGGTCAGTCATGCCGCGCGCAGCCTGTCTCCGGCTGCGCGGGCAATGCGTGATCTCTTGCTGGAAGAGGACAGCCGCTTTCCTTCCGGCTAGCGCCGGTTCTCCATCGACCAGTTACCGCGGTTGTTGTAGCGGGGATTGTTGTGCGGGCGTGCTTCGTAGCCCGGCTGCACCCGGTACTGCTGGCGGTAATTGTTCCGCCGATAGTCGTTCTGATGATTGGTCGGCGGACGATAGCCCGGCTGGCGGTCATTGCGGCCCCAGGTCTGCAGCCGCGGGGTGTAGTCGTGACGACGTTCCTGGAAATTGTCCCGGGGCTGCTGGTAGTAGCGCCGGTCGTTACGGTACTTGCGGTCGTCGTAATAGCGCTTGTCGTAACGGTGCTTGTCGGACTTGTAGTAGTCCTTGCGGCCATCGTAGTTGCGGCGGTCGTAATAGCGGCGCTCGTAGTAACCATCGTCGTAACGCTGATCGACGATGCGGTATGTCGTCCTTGGTGAGTCGTGGTAGTAACGGTGCACACGGTAGTCGTCGTCGCCGTAGTAGCGGCGACCGTAGTAGTCGTTGTCGTAGTCATAGACGGCACAGCCGCCCAGGGTCAGGGTCAGTACGGCAAGGAAGAATGATCGGTAGGACATGGCGGCCTCCTTCGACCGCGAGGGGCGACGCAGACAGATGTCGGCGCCTGGGATTGCTCCCACTGCGTTGGACAACCGGTCCTACAGAACAGCCTGCGCTGCCTGTCGGAAAAATCCTTTACCAGTTGTTGCCGCGCACCAAGTTGACGCCGCACGCCCCATCAGCGGGCACCCCGCCTGGCCTGGAACGACACGCGAATTCCCATAAGCCCCGTGCCAGACGCGTTGCGCAATCTTGGCACGCCCTTCGCTTTGGCAATGTCGTGCAGGAGCTACTCGGGCGACCGGGTTCGCGGCACCACAATATGCAATGGCTGGCTAGGGTTCCGGTCCGCGAAAGCGGATGACTGGTCCGAGAGCTGGCGACCTCCAGCGAGGTTACACGGCGGGACAAAAGCCCGGGAGAACGCGCCCCTTTACAGGGAAGTGCCGCGCAGCTCCGCCCGCCCTAAACCGAACTGGAGGTCCTCCATGCGCAAGTCTCGTCTGTTCGCCCTCGCCGTTGCCGGTCTCGCCGCCGCCCTCAGCTTCAACACCTCCGCCGCCCAGAAAGACAGCTTCAACGTCTGCTGGACCATCTACGCCGGCTGGATGCCCTGGGAGTACGGCGCCACCAAAGGCATCGTCGACAAGTGGGCGAAGAAGTACGGCATCGAAATCAAGGTCACCCAGCTCAACGACTACGTCGAATCCATCAACCAGTACACAGCTGGCCAGTTCGACGGCTGCACCATGACCAACATGGATGCCCTGACCATTCCCGCCGCTGGTGGCGTGGATAGCACCGCGCTGATCGTCGGCGACTTCTCCAACGGCAACGATGGCGTCGTGGTGAAGGGCGAAGGCAAGACCCTGGCCGACCTCAAGGACATGCCCATCAACCTGGTGGAATTGTCCGTGTCCCACTACCTGCTGGCCCGCGCCCTGGAGCGCGCCGACCTTTCCGAGAAAGACGTGCAAGTGGTGAACACCTCCGACGCCGACATCGCCGCCGCCTTCGACACCGCCGAGGTCCAGGCCGTGACCACCTGGAACCCAATGCTCGCCGACATCAAGGCCAAGCCCGACACCAGCCTGGTGTTCGACTCCAGCAAGGTGCCCGGCGAGATCATGGACATGATGGTGGTGAACACCGAGACCCTGAAGGACAACCCGGCCCTGGGCAAGGCACTCACCGGCGCCTGGTTCGAGATCGTCGCCCTGATGAAGGCCGGTAATGCAGAAAGTGCCGCTGCCCTGGAGCACATGGCCAAGGCCTCCGGTACCGACCTTGCCGGTTACCAGGCGCAACTGGACGCCACCCGCCTGTTCCACACCCCGGCCGATGCGCTGGCCTTCGTCACCAGCCCGAAACTGCCGGCCACCATGGACAAGGTGGCCAGTTTCAGTTTCCACCACGGCCTGCTGGGCGAAGGCGCCAAGGATGCCAGCGCCGTCGGCATGAGCTTCGCCAAGGGCGTGGTCACCGGTGACAAGGGCAACGTGAAACTGCGCTTCGACCCGACCTACGTGCAGATGGCTGCCGACGGCAAGCTCTGACCTCCGGTCCTCGTCCGTAGGTTGGCGCTGAGCGAAGACCAACACCGCAATGTTGGACCTCGTACCTCGGACCAACCTACGCCGCCTCTCCGAACCGAGTAACCGCCATGCGCCTGATCAACCGCCAACCGGACCGCGCCGGACGCCTGATCCTGGTCCTGCTGCCGTTCGCCCTGCTGCTGTTCGCCTACTTCACAGGCTCGGCGGCCCGGCTGACGGAGAATCCCAACGACAAGCTGCTCCCCAGCGCGGCACAGATGGCCGACGCCGTGGAACGCCTGGCGTTCACCGAAGACAAGCGCAGCGGCGACTACCTGTTCTGGAAGGACTCCGCCTCAAGCCTGAAACGCCTGGCGCTGGGGCTGTCCATCGCCGCGCTGCTGGGCCTGGCACTGGGCATCGCCGCCGGCACCCTGCCGCTGTTCGGTGCCCCCTTGTCGCCCCTGTTGACGGTGCTGTCGATGATTCCGCCACTGGCGATCCTGCCGATCCTGTTCATCGTCTTCGGCCTGGGCGAGCTGTCCAAGGTGATGCTGATCGTCATCGGCGTGGCCCCCTGCATCGCCCGCGACCTGGAGCAGCGCGCGCGGGAAATCCCCCGTGAACTGCTGATCAAGGCACAGACGCTCGGTGCCAACACTTGGACGCTGATCCTGCGGGTGGTGCTGCCGCAACTGATGCCGCGCCTGCTCATCTCCCTGCGCCTGGTGCTGGGCTCGGCCTGGCTGTTCCTGATTGCCGCCGAAGCCATCGCCTCCACCGATGGCCTGGGCTACCGCATTTTCCTGGTCCGCCGCTACCTGGCCATGGACGTGATCCTCCCCTACGTGGTGTGGATCACCTTCCTCGCCTGGCTGATGGACCTGGGCCTGCGCCAGCTGACCCGGCTGGCCTTCCCCTGGTACGAAGGAGCCAAGGCATGAGTTTCATCAGCGTCCGCAATGTCTGGCAGGAGTACGACGACCAGGTCGTGCTGGAGAACCTCGACCTGTCGGTGAATGAAGGCGAGTTCTGCACCCTGGTCGGCGCTTCCGGCTGCGGCAAATCCACCTTCCTGCGCATGCTGCTGGGCCAGGAAACGCCCAGCCGCGGCAGCATCCTGCTCGACGGTAAACCGCTGGCCGCCGAGCCCGATGCCAGCCGCGGCGTTGTGTTCCAGCGCTATTCGGTGTTCCCCCACCTGAGTGTGCTGGACAACGTCGCCCTCGGCCTGGAACTGCCTCGCTCGCCCCTGCTCGGCCGGCTGTTCGGCGGCGCCAAGCGCGCCGCCCGCGAGGAGGCCGCCGCGATCCTCGCCAAGGTCGGTCTGAGTCATGCCTTGGACAAGTACCCCAGCCAACTTTCCGGCGGCATGCAACAACGCCTGGCCATAGCACAGGCGCTGATCATGAAACCCCGCGTGCTGCTGCTGGACGAGCCCTTCGGCGCCCTCGACCCAGGCATCCGCAAGGACATGCAGGAGCTGTTGCTCGGACTCTGGAACGAAACCCGGCTGACCGTATTCATGGTCACCCACGACCTCTCTGAAGGCTTCAGCCTGGGCACCCGGTTGCTGGTTTTCGACAAGGTGCGCCAGGACCCACACGCCCCCTACGCCTTCGGCGCGCGCGTGACCTACGACATTCCCCTTAACAGCGACCGCCGTGCCGCCCGCGCGGCGGTCGAGGCCCTGCCGGAGCGAGTCACCGCCGCCCTGCAGCCCGCCATCGCCCACTGACAAGGAGCCTGCCCATGACCGCATCCCTGGCCCTGAGCCCAACCCTCTATGAAGAAACCGTCCCCGGTGGCGGCCACACCTCCTTCGTACTCAAGCGTGGCCAGCAACTACGCATCACCGATATCGAAGGCGGCGCCAACGTCAGCCTGTTGCTGCTCAACGCCTCCGAGAAGAGCGAGCGCCTCAACCTGCCGGACAGCCTCAAGTGCCAACACACCGCCAAGCTCACCGCCGGCCACTGCCTCTACTCCGACATGGGTCGGGTACTGGCCGCCATCACCGCTGACACCTGCGGCTGGCACGACAGCTTCGGCGGCGTGCTCAACGCGGATGAAGTGAAGGAAAAGTACGGTGCCGGGCGTTACCAGGAGTTGCGCAACGGTTTCTTCCGTAACGGTGTGGATAACCTGCTGGTGGAGATGGGCAAGTGGGACCTGAACCTGCAGGACCTGCTGATGTGCCTGAATCTGTTCAGCAAGGTCACCGTGGACAGCGACGGCTGCTTCCACTTCCAGCCGGGCAACTCCAAGGCCGGTGACTACATCGAGCTCTACGCGCCCATGGACACGCTGGTGGTGCTCACCGCCCTGCAGCACCCCATGGACCCTGCTCCGGAATATGCACCCAAGCCGGTGCAACTCACCTGGCAGCAAGTACAAAGCGACGGCATCACCCTGCTCTGCCGCACCTCGCGCCCGGAGAACGGTCGCGGCTTCCACAACACCGAACGCCTGTACATCTGAGGGCCACCGACATGCACCTGACCCACAGCGAAAAACATTCCGAAGCTGCCGTGTACCGCGCCGTCATTGCCGCCGGCGAACCCTTCATGACCGAAGTGAAGGCCGGTCAGACCGTTCGCCTGCTGGACCTGGAAGGCAACCAGGCGGTGGACACCCTCTTCTACAGCGCACGCAACCCACGCGAGCGTTACGACGTGCAGCGCACCCTTCGTAGGCAGAACCGCGTCTACCTCAGCGCCGGCAGCGTGCTCTATTCCAACCTCGGCAACCCGATGCTGACTCTCACCGCCGACACCTGCGGCCGCCACGACACCCTCGGCGGCGCCTGCGCCCAGGAAAGCAACACCGTGCGCTACGCCCTGGACAAGCGCTACATGCACAGCTGCCGCGATAACTTCCTGCGCGCCAGCCTGCACGACGGCCGCCTCACCAAGCGCGACATCAGCGCCAACATCAACTTCTTCATGAACGTACCGGTCACCCCGGAAGGCGGCCTGACCTTCGAGGACGGCATCTCCGCCGCTGGCAAGTACGTCGAGCTCAAGGCGCACATGGACATCATCGTGCTGATCTCCAACTGCCCTCAGCTGAACAACCCCTGCAACGCCTACAACCCCACTCCCGCCGAGGTGCTGGTATGGGACTGAAACGCCTGCGCGCCTGGCTGTTCCTGATCTGCCAGAGCCGGTCGGGGCAGTGCCTGAATTCCCCCACTTCGAAGCCGGACCAGTAGGAGCCAGCTCTGCTGGCGAAGCCTTTCGCGAGTAGAGCTCGCTCCTACGGACGACACCGAAATTCCAGCCACGGACGACCGTGGTGCAGACGAATAAGACGGGACGGCCCGTCACCCCTTTCGAGGGTTCTGCAATGTTCGACAAACTCCTGATCGCCAACCGCGGTGCCATCGCCTGCCGCATCCTGCGTACCCTGCGCCAGCTCGACGTCCGCGGCGTAGCCGTGTATTCCGAAGCCGACGCCGCCAGCCTGCATATCCAGCAGGCAGACCAGGCGATCAGCCTGGGCGACGGTCCGGCCGCCAACACCTATCTGGTGGTCGACAAGATCCTCGCGGCCGCACGCAGCAGTGGTGCCCAGGCCATCCACCCCGGCTACGGCTTCCTCTCCGAAAACGCCGCCTTCGCCGAAGCCTGCGAGGCCGCCGGCATCGCCTTCGTCGGCCCGACGCCTGAGCAGCTGCGCGTGTTCGGCCTCAAGCACACGGCCCGCGCCCTGGCCAAACAGCACGACGTGCCGATGCTCGAAGGCACCGAACTGCTGGAAGACCTCACCGCGGCCCTCGCCGCCGGCGAACAGGTGGGTTACCCGGTGATGCTGAAAAGCACAGCCGGCGGCGGAGGCATCGGCATGCGCGTATGCCGCTCGGCCACAGAGTTGAGCGAGGCCTTCGAGGCCGTGAAGCGACTCGGGCAGAACAACTTCAGCGACTCCGGCGTGTTCATCGAGAAGTACATCCAGCGCGCACGCCATCTGGAAGTACAGGTATTCGGCGACGGCCGCGGCGAGGTTATCGCCCTGGGCGTGCGCGACTGCTCGGTGCAACGTCGCAACCAGAAGGTGCTGGAAGAAACCCCCGCACCCAACCTGCCCGCCGGCATGGCTGACGAGCTATGCGCCGCCGCTATCAAGCTGGCCAAGGCGGTTAGCTACCGCAGTGCCGGTACCGTGGAGTTCGTCTACGACAGCGAGGCCGAGCGCTTCTACTTCCTCGAAGTGAACACCCGCCTGCAGGTGGAACACGGTGTCACCGAACAGGTCTGGGGCGTCGACCTGGTTCGCTGGATGATCGAGCTGGCCGCCGGCACCCTGCCGCCCCTGGCCGACCTAGTGGCGAGCCTCGCCCCGAGCGGGCATGCCATCCAGGCTCGGCTCTATGCCGAAGACCCTGGCCGCGATTTCCAGCCCTGCCCCGGTCTGCTCACCGCAGTCGCCTTCCCCAAGGCCGATGGCAAGCGCCTGCGCATCGACACCTGGGTGGAGGCGGGTTGCGAAATCCCCCCCTACTTCGACCCGATGATCGCCAAGCTCATCAGCTGGGCG
Organism: Pseudomonas sp. DY-1; assembly: GCF_003626975.1. Lineage (NCBI taxonomy): Bacteria > Pseudomonadati > Pseudomonadota > Gammaproteobacteria > Pseudomonadales > Pseudomonadaceae > Pseudomonas > Pseudomonas sp. DY-1. Next base: position 2,677,371 of record NZ_CP032616.1, read on the forward strand.
CCGAGCCGAGAGCAAGCCAGCAACGAGCTGGACCAGGCGCTGGCCGACACTACGCTCTACGGCGTGGAATCCAACCGCAGTTTCCTGCGGCAGATCCTGGCTGATGCGCCCTTTGCCAGCGGCTCGCCCTGGACCCGTTGCCTGGACGGGCTCAGCTATCGCGCGAACACCTTCGAAGTGCTCGGCGCCGGCACCCAGACCACGGTGCAGGACTACCCCGGCCGACTCGGTTACTGGGCGGTAGGTGTGCCGCCGTCCGGCCCCATGGACAGTCGCGCCTTGCGCCTGGGCAATCGTCTTCTGGGTAACGCCGAGGGCGAGGCCGGGCTGGAAGTCACCATGAGCGGCCCAACCCTGCGCTTCAATACCGACGCCGTGGTGGCAGTCACCGGCGCGCCGATTCCGCTGACCCTCGACGGCCAGCCGCAGCCGATGGACACCGCCTTGTTCGTGCCTGCCGGCGCCACCCTTGCGCTTGGCACGATCGCCGGAGCCGGGGCGCGCAGCTACCTCTGCGTACGCGGTGGCCTGCAAGTGCCGGATTATCTCGGCAGCAAAAGCACCTTCACCCTCGGCCAGTTCGGCGGCCACGGCGGCCGCGCCCTGCGTGCCGGCGATGTCCTGCACCTCCCGCAGCTAGCTGACCACAGCGCTGGCCAGACGCTGGAACTGCACACTGAACTGCCCGAGGTGCGCACGCTGCGGGTGATCTACGGCCCCCACGGAGCCCCGGAGTACTTCACCCCGGCCTACATCGACACCTTCTTCGCCACCGACTGGGAAGTGCACTTCAACTCCAGCCGCACCGGCGTGCGCCTGATCGGGCCGAAGCCCGAATGGGTGCGCGAGAGCGGCGGCGAAGCCGGCCTGCATCCTTCCAACATTCACGACAATCCCTATGCCATCGGCGCGGTGGATTTCACCGGCGACATGCCAGTGATCCTTGGCCCGGACGGCCCCAGCCTGGGCGGCTTCGTCTGCCCGGTGACGATTATCGAAGCGGACCTCTGGCAGCTCGGGCAGTTGAAGGCCGGGGACAAGGTAAGGTTCGTGGCGGTGAGCATCGCGCAGGCACGTGAACTGGCTCGGACACTGCTGCGTAGGAGCGAGATTGCTCGCGAACATCCCAGCGTCGAATTCGCGAGCAAGCTCGCTCCTACAAGCTCACCGATCGTGCTCGACCTCGGCCAGTCCGACAAACGTCTGGTCGCCCGTCTCTCCGGTGACACCCACCTGCTGCTGGAGATCGGCGCGCCGGAGCTGGACCTGGTGCTGCGCTTCCGCGCCCATGCGCTGATGCAGGCACTGGAGGCCCGTACCCTGGATGGCGTGATCGACCTGACACCGGGAATCCGTTCCCTGCAGGTCCACTACCAGCCGGAAACGCTGCCCCTGGATACGCTGCTGCAGACCATCGCCGGACTCTGGGATGGCGTCTGTGCCGCCGGCGACCTGAAAGTGCCGTCGCGCATCGTCCATTTGCCGCTTTCCTGGGACGACCCGGCCTGCCAACTGGCCATCGAGAAGTACATGACCACCGTGCGCAAGGATGCGCCCTGGTGCCCGAGCAACCTGGAGTTCATCCGCCGCATCAACGACCTGCCGAACCTGGATGAAGTGCAGCGCACCGTGTTCGATGCCAGTTACCTGGTGATGGGCCTGGGCGACGTCTACCTCGGTGCCCCGGTGGCCACGCCGCTGGACCCGCGCCACCGCCTGGTGACCACCAAGTACAACCCGGCGCGCACCTGGACCGCCGAGAACTCGGTGGGTATCGGCGGCGCCTACATGTGCGTCTATGGCATGGAAGGCCCCGGCGGCTACCAGTTCGTCGGCCGCACCCTGCAGATGTGGAACCGCTACCGCGACGTCGAAGCCTTCGATGGCAAGCCCTGGCTGCTGCGATTCTTCGACCAGATCCGCTTCTACCCCGTCTCAGCCGAAGAACTGCTGAAGATTCGCCGCGACTTCCCCCTCGGCCGCTATCCACTGCGCATCGAGGAGAGCGAGCTTTGCCTGGCCGACTACCAGGCCTTCCTCACCCGCGAAGCCGAGGGCATCGCCGCCTTCCGCAGCCAGCAGCAGGCTGCCTTCAATGCCGAGCGGGAGCGCTGGATCGCTTCCGGGCAGGCCCATTTCGACAGCGAGGAGATCGCCGCCGACCTGGGTGAAGACACCCCATTGAGCGCCGGCCAGCACGCGGTGGAAAGTCATATCGCCGGCAACCTCTGGCAGGTGCAGGTGGAAGAAGGCGCCAGCGTGAAGGCCGGGGACATCCTGGTGATCCTCGAATCCATGAAGATGGAAATCCCCCTCACCGCTCCCCGCGACGGCGTGGTGCGTGAAGTGCGGGTGCAGCCGGGTTCGCCGGTACGCGCCGGGCAACGGGTGGTGGTGATGGAGGAGGCCTGAGGCCACCGGGATGTTTTATCTGTAGGGGCGAATTCATTCGCCCCTACAGATATATGCAGTGCTCATTGCCGGCCCCCATCCGCACACCTAGAGTTCAAGCGGCACCGCACGCAAAAGGACCCGCAATGCCGCCGCTCAGCCGCGACCAGGCACAACACCGCGCCGACGATATCCAGGCCTTCTGCCGGGAAGTCGAACGCCTGCACGATGAGCAGGTGCTGCTGCTCTCCCCCGAACAGATCGACCGCCTCGGCGAACACCATCGCCAGTTGCTGGCGAACTACCGCGACACGTTCGACATAGATCCGGACGCCCAGGCCCGGCGTCTGTCCCTCGGCATGCGCATCGCGTCCCTGCTGGGCGCTCTGGCGCTGGCGGCCAGCCTGCTGTTCTTCTTCTACCAGTTCTGGGGGCTGTTCCCGGAAACCGCCCAGGTAGGCATCCTCGTCGGCTTTTCCCTGGGCAGCCTTCTGCTGACCCTGCTGCTGCGCCAGCGTGACCAGACCTCTTACTTCACCAGATTGACGACGGTCCTGGCGTTCGCCTGCTTCGTATTGAACGTGGTCATGCTGGGTCAGATCTTCAACATCACGCCCAGCGACAAGGCCTTGCTGCCCTGGGCCGCCTACGCCCTGCTGCTGGCCTACGCTTGCGAGGTTCGTCTACTGCTCGGTGCGGGCCTCGGCTGCATCATGGCCCTGATCGCCACCCGGCTGACAAGCTGGAGCGGCCTCTACTGGCTGGACTGCACCGAACGTCCGGAACACCTGCTGCCCGCTGGACTGCTGATTTTCCTGCTACCGCAGCTCTTCTCCCAGGCGCGCTACAGTGGCTTCGCTGCGATCTACCGGGTCATGGGCATGCTCGGCCTGTTCGTGCCGGTGCTGATATTGGCCAACTGGGCGTACGGCAGTTACCTGCCCTGGTCCCGCGATGCAGTGGAAAGCCTTTACCAGCTCGTCGGCTTCGTTGGCGCCGCGCTGGCTATCTGGCTCGGCAACCGCCGCGACTGGCCGGAAGTGATGCACACCGGCGTGCTGTTCTTCGTGCTCTTCCTCTTCATCAAACTGTTCGACTGGTGGTGGGAGGTGATGCCGAAGTACCTGTTCTTCCTCGTCGTGGGGCTCGTCGCCGTGCTGCTTCTACTGGTGCTCGGCCGCCTGCGCCGAGCCCACAAGGGAGACCAGCGAGCATGAAAATGCGTACCGCATTGCTGGGCGGCCTGGCGCTGATCGGACTCACCAATGCCATTACCCTGGGTGGCGTGTGGATCAATCGCGGCGGCGAGCCGGACAGCCGCCTGCTGCTTTCCGAACGCGAACTGCGCCGCTCCCTCGACTGGACCATGCGCGAGAACAGTAGCCTGGCCCTACGCCTGGACTGGCGACGCCCCAGCGACCCGAAGGGTGACGACCGCTACGAGCGCCTGCTGCTCGATGAGTCCGCGCTGCTGAAACTTGGCTTCACGGTTGGCGACCGCGAACAGATGCGCTTCGACAACCGCAATCGCGAGGTGCTGGTGGTGCTCGAGCTCGATGGCCCTGCACGCAAGGCCGAGCTTGAGCGCGCCCGGCAGCGACAGCAGACCGCCGAGAGCGAGCTGCGCGCAGCGCCCGCAGACAAGCGTCGAGAGGACGCCGAACGCGCGGCCCGCGACTATGTTGAACAGGAAGAGAGACGCGAAAGCCGCCTGTTCGCGGTGGATGCGGGACAGGACCGCGAGGCCCTGCGGGGCCGCTACCCCGATCGCAGCCGCTATGCCATCGTGCCCGGCAACGTCAGTGCATGGGTTCGCGACGGACGCCTCACCGGCCAGATCAGCAGCCTGCGTATCTCCGAGATCAACGTGCCCCATGCCTGGCGCAAGCCGCTGGACGAGGAGTTAGTGCGCGACCCTAACGGCGCCGTACCTCCGCGCTTCCGGCTCTGGCTCAGCATCGGTCAGCGCCTGGAACCCTGGATCGATTCGGCCCCGGAGTTTCCGCGTGGCGGTCGTCAAGCAACACCCGAAGACGCCGATAGCCTGGCGTCAAGTACCCGTCCGTGACGATCTCGTCGACGAACGCTAGCATTGCGCCACTAGCCTGAGGTCAAGTAGTCCGATGCCGTTTCCCGAAGTCACGAAGCAACGCCACCGCCTGTTGGTTCTCGCCCTGGTACTGCTGCTCGGCGGCGGATTCCTGGCCACCTCGCTGGTCAGCTACCAGGCATCGCTCAAGTCCATTCGCAGCAGCATCGTCAACACCGAGTTGCCGCTCACCTCGGACAACGTCTATTCGGAAATCCAGAAGGACCTGGTCCGGCCTATCCTGATTTCCTCGATGATGAGCCGCGATACCTTCGTGCGTGACTGGGTGATGCAAGGCGAGAAGAATGTCGAGCCCATGACCCGCTACCTGCGTGAAGTGCAGCAGCACTATGGTGCCTTCACCTCCTTCTTCATTTCCGACCGAACCCTCACCTACTACCAGACCAAGGGCGTGCTCAAGCAGGTGAACCCTAAGGAGCCGCGTGACATCTGGTACTTCCGTGTACGGGACATGAAGGAGCCGTACGAGATCAATGTCGACGTGGACATGGCCAACCAGGACCGGCTGACCATCTTCATCAACTACAAGGTGTTCGATTACGACGGCAAGTTCCTTGGCGCCACCGGCGTCGGCCTGACGGTGGACGCGGTGATCAAGCTGATAGACGAATACCAGCGCCGCTACGACCGCAGTGTCTATTTCGTCGATACCACCGGACGCATCGTCCTGACCGGTGCCGATGGTGGTCCTCTGGGCGCGCGGGTCGGTCAGTCGCTGGCCGACGTACCGGGGCTTGAGGAACTGCAGGCCCGGCTGGGGCGCCCGCAGACCGGCAAGTTCGCGTATCACGAACGTGGTCGCGACCATTACCTGAACGTGCGTTACATTCCCGAACTGGATTGGTACCTGTTCGTCGACAAGCACGAAGACGGCCTGCTCACCGGCCTGCGCAACACCCTCTACCTCAACCTGCTGATCTGCCTGATCGTGACCAGCATCATCCTGGTGCTGGTAATCCGCCTGATGCGCCGCTACCAGCGCAGCATCGCCGCCCTGGCCACCACCGACAGCCTGACCGGGCTTCCCAACCGGCGCGGCTTCGAGCTACTCGCCGGCCAGGCGCTGCAGGAGGCCCGGCGCGAGCGCAAACCCCTGGCAGCCCTGCTGCTGGACCTCGACCACTTCAAGATGCTCAACGATACCTACGGCCACCAGGCCGGCGACCAGGTGCTGCAGGGCTTCGCCCAGAACCTGCGCGACAGCCTTCGCCAAGCGGACATCATCTGTCGCTGGGGCGGCGAGGAATTCATCATTCTGCTCAAGGACACCGGTAGCGCCACGGCCCACCAGTTGGCGGAGAAGGTTCGCCTCGAAGTAGCCGCCCAGCGCTACCCGTTCAAGGGCGTGAACCTCCACGTGACCACCAGCATCGGCCTGGCCGACATGCACCCGGAAGACGCCCTCGACAGCCTGATCGGCCGCGCTGACCGGGGCCTGTATCGCGCCAAGCAGTCGGGGCGCAATTGCGTGTGTGTAGAGCCATCAGGCAACCACAGTGTGCTCTAGGTCAGTGCTCGCGAGCGTGCTGGGAGGTGCCGCCTCAGGCGGCGCCCTCGATGTAGCGGCTGATGGGCCTCTCGATCAACGACCACTGCGCGGATGACTCCGCTAACGGCAGGACCCGTGAACGGTTGTCGTCACGCGCAAACACTTGCCTGGCCATATCGCCCACCAGCCAGTTAGCAGTGTTGCAGGCCACTACTCGGCCTTCGGCGTTTACGATCAGCGCTTCCTTGTCCGTGCGCATCAGCCCGGCGAGCAGTACTCGCTCGAACTCGTGCAGGGCGATGTCCGCAGCCGCCACCCCCACGAATCGACCGTCGACGTGGATAGGTACGGAGAAGGCCATGATGTACTGGTCGGCGCCATAGAGATCGACGAACGGCCCCTCGACCCAGGGCTGGCCTGTCTCCCGAGGCCGGGAAAACCAAGGCATGCCCTGATAGTTGTAGAAGCTCTCGCTGCGTCGATTGAGGTTGAGCAGCATGGGCGTGACCTTGCCCGCCGGAGCTCTGCACCACCACTCCAGGTGCATCTCCTGATCAGCCAGCTCGCCCGGTTCCAGCACCACTCCGGTGCCGTGAATGCAGTTGCGCTCCTGCTGCAAGCGGGCCTGGATCGCCGGACGCAAGGCACAGAGATCCCGGGTAGTGGGCTTGCGACCCTCAGCCTGCAATTGCTTCCAGATCGCGACTACGTCCTCGGCCAGCAGATTCAACTGTGCAAACAGGTTACCGATCGAAGCATTGATGAGAACTGCACACTCGCTGAGCTGATCCACCTGCACATCTCGGGACATAGCCTGGGCCTCGTCTGGCTCTTGTTATTAGGTTTCGGATAAGTTCATGTCGCGCTTGCCGCCACGTCGCAACGCATTACCGGCGAAATCCCGAGCAAGTGCCGTGCCATTCAGATCTCTGCGCTGAGCAGCTGCAAACGCAGATTGATCAGGCGTTTGATTCCCCGCGTCACATGCGCTTCCGCCAGCGCGCCGGCCAGGTTCGCATCAGTAGCGACGATGGCGTCGGCGATCGCTCGATGTTCCAGCACCAGGCCTTCGACAGCGAGAGGGCCATCGGGAGATAGCCACAACAACTCTCCCAGTTCGGCCTGCAGGTTCATTTCTGCATGGGTCAGGCGCACCGATTGCGCGGCAACGGCCACTTCAAGGTGGAAGCGCGCGTCGGCGCGACGCTGCTCCTGACGCGACGATGCCTGGCGCAGCGCGTCGATATAGACCTCCAGGCGGGCATGGTGCTGGGCCGACGAGCGCTGCGCGGCCAGCCTTGCGGCAGCGCCGGAAATCGCCACATGCTCATCGCACAGGTCGCGCAACTCCAGCGCACTCATGGCCTTGAGCTGAGCGAACAACGCCTCGTCCTTGGTAGCAGGCGGTGCACAGACGAAGCTGCCACCATTGCGTCCCCGGCGAGTCTCGATCACGCCACGTTCGCGCAAGCTCGCCAGGGCGTCGCGCAGCGTGACGGTCGCGACCCCGAACTGGGTGGCCAAGTCACTCTCGCTGGGCAGTTGCTCGCCCTCACTGAACAACCCGAGTTCGACCAACTCGATCAAACGACGCGCCACTTCCTCCGTACGCCCTTCCTGGCGCAGGCGCATGAAATTGGCAGGTCGGACGTTCTTCAACTCGTTCATAGGCGGCTAAGCCGAATACCTCCCTGGCTTGGTACACGTGCGTGAGTCACACCCATGGCGGGTGATGCTGCGGGCCATTATGGCCATCGCCGGACAGGCCGCAATTAAAAATTTATTTTCATATCTTTCAATCAAAACCTGAAGAAAGACTGACTCTAAAGCGGTCAAGACTCGGGTAAATACGGCAAACAATCGACAGAAACCCCACCAGGATGTCGCTGTATTGGCAGGACCGAAAACATAAGATATGGTTTTAAATGTTTTAGCAACCTACCCGCCAAAACCGCCCCACGCACGCCCTGGCAGCCCTGACTGTCGCTAGCCGTGCCGGGATTCTCCAGAGGAGCACACCCGCGATGACCGAACTGACCCGAGCCGACTGGGAAGAACGCGCCAGCCGGCTGAGAATCGAAGGCCGCGCCTTCATCCAAGGTGAGTATGTGGAAGCTGCCAGCGGCGATACCTTCGACTGCATCAGCCCGGTCGATGGACGCCTGCTCTGCAAGGTCGCCAGTAGCGGCGAGGCGGATGCGATGCGGGCAGTTGCCTCAGCCCGTGCAACCTTCGACTCCGGCCTCTGGTCTCGCCTGGCACCGGTCGAGCGCAAGCAGGCGATGATCCGCTTCGCCGAGCTGATCGATGCCCACGCCGAGGAACTGGCCCTGCTGGAAACCCTGGACATGGGTAAACCGATCAGCGACTCGCTGAACGTTGACCTTCCTTGCGCGGTAGACGCCATTCGCTGGAGCGCCGAAGCCATCGACAAGGTCTACGACGAAGTGGCCGCAACGCCTCATGACCAACTGGGCCTGGTGACCCGTGAGCCGGTGGGGGTTGTTGCCGCCATCGTGCCGTGGAACTTCCCCCTGCTGATGACCTGCTGGAAGCTAGGCCCTGCGCTAGCTACCGGTAACTCGGTGGTCCTCAAGCCGTCCGAACGCTCCCCGCTGACCGCCATTCGCCTGGCCCAGTTGGCCTGTGATGCCGGCATCCCGGCTGGCGTGCTGAACGTGCTGCCAGGCTTCGGCCACAGTGTGGGCAAGGCTCTGGCCCTGCACATGGATGTCGACACCCTGGCCTTTACCGGCTCCACCCGCACCGCCAAGCAGCTGCTGATCAATTCTGGCGAATCCAACATGAAGCGCGTCTGGCTGGAAGCCGGCGGCAAGAGCCCGAACATCGTCTTCGCTGACGCCCCTGACCTGCAGGCCGCCGCCGAAGCCGCTGCCGGCGCCATCGCCTTCAACCAGGGCGAAGTCTGCACCGCGGGTTCGCGCCTGCTGGTAGAGCGCTCCATCAAGGACAAGTTCGTGCCCATGGTGGTCGACGCGATCAAGGCCTGGAAGCCGGGCAACCCATTGGACCCGGCGACCAACGTCGGTGCCCTGGTGGACAGCCAGCAACTGGACATCGTGCTTGGCTACATCGAATCCGGCCACGCCGACGGTGCCAAGCTGGTGGCTGGCGGCAAACGTGTGCTGGAAGAAACCGGCGGCACCTACGTCGAGCCGACCATCTTCGACGGCGTGGACAACGCCATGCGCATCGCCAAGGAAGAAATCTTTGGCCCGGTGCTCTCGGTCATCGCCTTCGACAGCGAAGAAGAAGCGGTCGCCATCGCCAACGACACCATCTACGGCCTGGCCGCGGCGGTGTGGACCAGCAACCTGTCCCGCGCCCACCTGGTCGGCAAGGCCCTGCGCGCTGGCAGCGTCTGGATCAACCAGTACGACGGCGGCGACATGACCGCGCCCTTCGGCGGCTTCAAACAGTCCGGCAACGGCCGCGACAAGTCGCTGCACGCCTTCGACAAGTACACCGAGCTGAAAGCGACCTGGATCAAGCTCTGACCTATGGCAGGTGGCAACCGGACGGGGAGAGGTCCGGTTGCCACCCTCAACGAAGAGACCACCGGCGGCGCGCGGCCGCCTTATCACCGCTTCTTGTTCGATACCGATACAAAACCAATAAAGGAACCGACCGATGAGCAATGCACCCAGCAAGGCTGCAGTGGCTGACCGGGACGCGGAGCAATTACGCGCCCTGGGCTACACGTCCAACTTCGAACGCAGCATGAGCCTTTGGGAGAACTTTGCCCTGGGCTTCACCTACCTGTCCCCGGTGGTGGGGGTCTATACCCTGTTCGGCCTGTGTCTGGCGGCCGGAGGCCCACCGATGTTCTGGTCCTACCTGCTGGTGGGCATCGGTCAGTTGCTGGTGTGCCTCGTGTTCTGTGAAGTAGTTTCGCAATTCCCCATCTCCGGTGGCGTCTATCCCTGGGCACGGCGCCTGGTGGGCAAGCGCTGGGCCTGGATGGTGGGCTGGCTTTACTCCGTCTCGCTCTGCGTGACCATCGCTGCAGTCGCCCTCGGTGCCGGCCCCTACATCGCCAACCTGCTTGGCTTCGAGCCCACGGCCGTCACCAATACGCTGATCGCCCTTGGCCTGACCCTGATAGCGACCCTGTTGAACCTGAGCGGCACGAAACTACTGGCCCGTGTGGCGATGTTCGGCTTCATCTGCGAATTGCTGGGCGCCCTGGTAATCGGTGGCTACCTGCTGATCTTCGAGCGCCACCAACCTATCAGCGTGCTGTTCAACACGTTCGACATCAGCATCGACGGCAGCTACTGGCCCGCGTTCCTCACGGCGTCGTTGGCCGGCATGTTCCTCTACTACGGCTTCGAGGCTTGCGGCGACGTTGCCGAGGAAACACCGAACCCGAGCAAGCGCATTCCCAAGGCCATGCGCATGACCGTCTATATCGGCGGCGGCGCTGCCATGTTTGCGGCGATAGCGCTGATCCTCGCGGTGCCGGACATGGCCAAGGTGATTTCGGGCGAAGACAGCGACCCGATGTCCACCATCCTCAACAACGCTTTCGGCCCCCTCGGGTCGCGACTGGTCATGGCGGTGATCATCGTTTCCTTCGTCTCTTGCGTACTGAGCCTGCAGGCCGCAGCAAGCCGGCTGCTGTACTCCTATGCGCGTGACGAGATGGTCATGGGCAGTTCGCTGCTCAAGCGTCTGTCGCCCAACACCCATGTACCGGCCGCTGCACTGGTAGTCTGCGGCCTGCTGCCGGCCGCCATCGTCTGCGCGGGCTTCTTCTTGCAGAATGCCATCGCCGCAGTGGTTGCCTTCGCCGCGATCGGCATCTACCTGTCATTCCAGATGATCGTTGGCGGCGCGCTGTTCGCTCGCGTCCGCGGCTGGCAACCGAGCGGGCAATTCACCCTGGGCAACTGGGGTTGGGTCGTCAACATTGCGGCCCTGATCTACGGCGTGCTGGCCATCGTCAACATGTCCTGGCCGCGCACTCCGGACGCGCCGTGGTACGTCAATTACGGAATCGTCGTCACAGCGGCCGTAATCATTGCAATCGGCCTGCTCTACATGCTCGTACTCAAGCCTTACGACCGCGGCCAGGCCCCTGCTGGGGACGCGTGGAAACTGTCGACGCCAGCGCTGGAGAGCGAGCCGGCACGTTGAGTCAAACAGGGTGGGGCTGCCAGGCCCCGCCCTCCCCGCCTTCAAGCCAGCAGTGCCACCGACTTGATCTGCGCCCAGAGGGTCTGGCCAGGGTAGAGGCCAAGCTGGTCACGGGAGAAGCGGGTGATGCGCGCCAGCATGGGCGTGCCATCCACATCGAGACGCACCAGCACGTGGGCTGGATTGGCGGCCGGAGACTCTTCCACCATCCGTGCCGGCAATAGGTTGAGGATGCTGCTGTCGCGCTGTTTCTCCAGGCTCAGGCTGACGTCCCGCGCCAGCACCCGGAAGCGCAGGGAGCGGCTTTCGGCAACCGGCGAATGGGCCACCCTCACGCTGAGAGAGCTACCGGGCAACGCCAGGGTCAGCAACTGGTACTGGGCATCGAAACCCTGCACCCGCCCTTCGATCACCACACCGGCCTCGTCTTCCTGCGCGGTGGGAAGATCCAGGCGGGCGAGGGTCTGCTCCAGCGGCCCGCTGGCCAGCACCTGGCCGTTATCCAGCAGCACCAGGTGATCGGCCAGGCGCGCCACTTCATCCGGCGAATGGCTGACGTAGAGGACCGGGATGTCCAACTCGTCATGCAGGCGCTCCAGGTAGGGCAGGATCTCGCCCTTGCGCTTGAGGTCCAGCGCCGCCAGGGGCTCATCCATCAACAGCAGGCGCGGACTGGTCAGCAGGGCACGGGCAATGCCGACACGCTGGCGCTCGCCGCCGGACAAACCGTCCGGCATGCGCTCGAGCAGATGGCTGATACCCAGAAGTTTCACCGCCTGCTCCAACGCGACACGGCGCTCCCGCGCGGGTATACGCCGCTGGCCGAACTCCAGATTACGCAGGACCGAGAGATGTTCGAACAGGCTGGCTTCCTGGAACACATACCCCAGGGGGCGCTTGTGGGTGGGCAGGAAATGGCCACGGGCACTGTCCTGCCAGACCTCCCCATTGATCTCCAGGTAGCCCTCGGCGGCGCGCTCCAGGCCCGCGATGCAGCGCAGCAGGCTGGTCTTGCCCGATCCGGAGTGGCCGAACAGGGCGCTGACGCCACGGCCAGGTAGTTCGAGATCGGTCTCCAGGACAAAGTCCGGATGGCGCAGGCGGAATCGCGCGCGAATCTGTTGCATAAGTCAGGTCCAGCCGGGTTTCAGGCGTCGGCTGGTATTCAGCGCCAGCAGGATGAGGAAGGAGAACAACAGCATGCCGCCGGCCAACCAGTGGGCTTGGGCGTACTCCATGGCTTCGACGTGATCGAAGATCTGCACCGAGACCACGCGGGTCTTCTCCGGAATGTTGCCGCCAATCATCAGCACTACGCCGAACTCACCCACGGTATGGGCGAAGCCGAGGATGGACGCGGTGACGAAACCTGGCCTGGCCAGTGGCAGGACCACCGAGAAAAAGGTGTCCCAAGGACTGGCTCGCAGTGTGGCGGCTACTTCCAGCGGACGTTGGCCGATGGTGGTGAAGGCGTTCTGCAGGGGCTGCACGACAAAGGGCATGGAATAGATCACCGAACCCACCACCAGGCCGGCAAAGGTGAAGGGCAAGGTGCCGAGGCCTAGGCTCTGGGTGAACTGGCCGATGAACCCGTGGGGTCCCATGCTGACGAGCAAATAGAAACCGATGACCGTAGGCGGTAGCACCAGCGGCAGGGCGACCACGGCTGCGACTGTCCCCTTCAGGCGTGAACGGGTGCGCGCCAGCCACCAGGCGATAGGAGTGCCCACCACGAGCAGGAGCAGCGTGGTGAGGGTGGCAAGTTCCAGGGTCAGCCAGATGGCGGCCAGATCGGTACGGTCGAGGGGAAAGCTCATGGGTTGGCCGAATGATCACTTTTCGCTGTGTTGCGAACTATATAGCGAAGCTGCGTAGCCAGCCAGAATCAGGCTTAACCCCACCCCGGTCCGCTGCGGTGCAGGGCGTTGTCCGCGTCGAACAAGAGTTGCTCAAGGTCCTGCGCTCGCGAGGATTCGGCATGGCCGATTCGCAGGGTCAGGCTCTGCTCAGTCGCGCGATTGAAAGCACCAAGACCAGCACGCAGGCGCTGCAGGACGGCATTCGGATCGCCATAACCGGAAGTCAGCACAAGGAACTCCCCGCCCCCGAGGCGCGCCAACAGGTCACCGCGCCGGAACTGCGCCCGAAGCATGCGAGCGGCAGTCAGCGGCAGGCTCTCACCTGGCCCGCTGTCGTTGCTGCCAACCAGCAGGTGGAGCAACAGGCAAGGTGTGTCGCGCTGGCGTGAGGCGTCCAGTTCTCCGGCGGCGTGGTGCAGGAAACCGAGACGGTTGTGCAGGCCGGTGAGCTCATCGGTCATGGAGAAGCGCTGGATGTCCTGTTCGACCCGCTCGCGCTCGCAGGCTTCGTCATAGAGCAGCCGGTTGGCGGCGACCAGGTCCTGGGTACGGGCGATGACGCGCTGCTCCAGTTCGTTGTAGAGCTGGACATTCTCCATGGCCACCGAGGTGGAGTCCGCCAGGGCCTGCAACAGACCGACCTCCCGAACACTCGCCATGCGCGGGGTGGCCCAGTAGGTGCCGATCGCCCCCACCGGGGCCATGCTGCGCATGGGCACCATCACCAGGCTTTTGACGAAGGTGGGGCGGTAGGCGTCGTGGGGGATGCGTGGGTCCTGGTAGATATCTTCGATCACTGCGGGCTCGCGGTTGATCATCGCCCAGCCGCTGATGCAGGTTTCCATGGGAAAGCGCAGGCCCTTCCACAGCGGTGAGATGGCGTCCTCATCCTTGTAGAAGCAGCGATCACCGTCACGCAGGACGAAGGTGGCACCATCCGCCCCTACCAGTTCCCGCGCAGCGCTGCGCACGATCTCTGCGATACGGTCGAGATCGCGGGCCAGGGACAATTCCTGAATGGCCCGTACCAGGCATTCGAGATTGCGTTCATAGCTGACAGCGGAACCTTCCATAGACCCACGCCTCCAGTCCGGAGCGAAGACGCCCCGGATTCATATCAGCACAGAGCTTCAGTCCTTGCGAGAGGGCGACAGCAATTCGATCTTGTAGCCGTCGGGATCTTCCACGAAGGCCAGGATACTGGTGCCGTGCTTCATCGGCCCCGGCTCACGGGTGATCTTGCCACCACGGGCACGGATGTCCTCGCAGGCCTTGTAGACATCGTCCACTTCCAGCGCGATGTGGCCATAGGCAGTGCCCAGCTCGTATTTATCCACACCCCAGTTGTAGGTGAGTTCGATCACGCTGTTGTGGGCTTCGTCGCCGTAGCCGACGAACGCGAGGGTGAACTGGCCGTCCGGATAGTCCTTGCGACGCAGCAGGGTCATGCCTAGCACTTCGGTGTAGAAGGCGATGGATTTGTCCAGGTCGCCGACGCGCAGCATGGTATGCAGCAGTCTCATCGTTGCTTCCTCATCGGTTGCCCGTTTTGCCGGGCTATAAATGCGAACCCCGGCTCGTGGCCGGGGTTCGTAGGCTCATGCTGACAAGCTTATCAGAACAGCTTGCGGCCCTTGCCTGCAGCGATGCGCATGCGCAGGGCGTTGAGCTTGATGAAGCCAGCGGCGTCGGCCTGATTGTAGGCGCCGGCATCGTCCTCGAAGGTGGCGATGTTGGCGTCGAACAGGGAGTCGTCGGACTTGCGACCGACCACGATGACGTTACCCTTGTAAAGCTTCAGGCGTACCACACCGTTCACGTTGGTCTGGGAGGCGTCGATCATCTGCTGCAGCATCAGACGCTCCGGGCTCCACCAGTAACCGGTGTAGATCAGGCTGGCGTACTTCGGCATCAGCTCGTCTTTCAGGTGCGCGACTTCGCGGTCCAGGGTAATGGACTCGATAGCGCGGTGGGCACGAAGCATGATGGTGCCGCCGGGGGTCTCGTAGCAGCCACGGGACTTCATGCCGACATAACGGTTCTCGACGATGTCGAGGCGGCCGATGCCGTTGATGCCGCCGACGCGGTTCAGCTCGGTCAGCACCTGGGCCGGAGTCAGTTCCTTGCCGTCGATGGCGACGATGTCACCATTGCGATAGGTCAGTTCGATGTAGGTCGGGGTATCCGGCGCCTTTTCCGGGGAAGTGGTCCACTTCCACATGTCTTCTTCGTGCTCGGTCCAGGTGTCTTCCAGCACGCCGCCTTCATAGGAGATATGCAGCAGGTTGGCGTCCATGGAGTACGGGGACTTCTTCTTGCCGTGGCGCTCGATCGGGATGGCGTGCTTCTCGGCATAGTCCATCAGCTTCTCGCGGGACAGCAGGTCCCACTCGCGCCAGGGAGCGATCACTTTCACGCCCGGCTTCAGTGCATAGGCACCCAGTTCGAAACGCACCTGGTCGTTGCCCTTGCCGGTGGCGCCGTGGGAGATGGCGTCGGCGCCGGTCTCGTTGGCGATTTCGATCAGGCGCTTGGCGATCAGCGGACGGGCGATGGAGGTGCCCAGCAGGTACTCGCCTTCATAGATGGTGTTGGCGCGGAACATCGGGAATACGAAGTCGCGAACGAATTCTTCGCGCAGGTCATCGATGTAGATTTCCTTGACGCCCATCGCCTGGGCCTTGGCGCGGGCCGGCTCGACCTCTTCGCCCTGGCCGAGGTCAGCGGTGAAGGTCACTACTTCGCAGTTATAGGTATCTTGCAGCCACTTGAGGATCACCGAGGTGTCCAGGCCACCGGAATAAGCCAGGACAACCTTCTTCACGTCCGCCATGCCATCAACTCCACGGGGGTTGTACGAAAAACCCGTGATTCTACTGACCCTGGCGGTCAAATTACAGTGGCGCGACAGCTTATGACGACGAGGCGACAGAATCTGTCGACTGTGCGACGAGCGGCAGGGTCAGGAACCGCTCGGGGTCTTGGGGGCGGGAGCAGCACCCTGGACGCCCGGAGCGGGAGCCGGGCCGGTCGGAGCGGCGTCGGGAACGCCAGGCTTGACGGGATCCGGCGCCTCCGCCGGAGCAGGAGCAGGAGCGGGCGCTGCGGCCGGCGCCTCCACAGGCAGGTCGACGCGCGACAACTGCACGGTGGCTCGGCGATTCTTGGCCCGGTTGGCCGAGCTGTTGTTCGGCGCCAGCGGATAGCGCTCACCATGGAAGCGCATGACCATTTGCGCCTCGGGGAAACCGTTGGCCTTGAAGTAGTCGTACACCACCAGGGCGCGGCGGCGCGAGAGGTCGCGGTTGGTCAGACGATTGCCGCTGTTGTCGGAATGGCCATCGATCTCGATGTGATTGACGCTTGGATCAGCCTTGATGAAGTCGAGCATGATTTCCAGCTTCGCCCGCGCGATATCGTCCAGCTCCATGCCGCCCCCCGGAAAGCCGACCTGCACATGCTTGACCTGGTCGAAGTTCACCGGCAGCAGCTTGGCGGTGCACGCGAGATAATCCTGGTAGGCCTGGTTGAATTTCACCGGCAGCAGGCGCACTTCCATGGCGTCGCCGCCCTGCAGGGTGCGATGGCGTATCAGAGGGCTGCGGCCCTCCATCAGGCCGGCAAGCAGACGCCCGGCCTGCTGCTGGGAACTGTTGAAGGGCACCTCACCGCCGCCGACGCTGACCACACCAAGGTTGATATCGCCCCTGCCCGGCTGCCAGGGCGCTGCAGCCGCCAGCAAGGTCGCTGACCCCGCCCCCATCCAGCGTTCGTGAGCCTTCAGGCGGAAAGTGGCCTGCTCGCCGGCACGACGCACGAACTCACCCGCACCGAAGTCCGTGATGGATTGCGAAAGGCGGCATTCGAACTTGTCACCCTCGACTTTCCACTCCACCTTCTCCAGGCGAGTCTGGAATGTGATGGCCATGGCCGGCAGGCTGGCGAGCAAACTCAGGATGGCGAGATAACGCTGGCGCACGGCTGGCTCCACGGGGAATTACGGCGTTCCTGCTGGATATCGGTGGCGCTCGACAAAACTTGAGCGCGGATTTACCTGCGCACTCGCCCGAGGATTAGGCCCTGCGTGCCCCTGCAGGGCTTTTCCGGTAGCATGTCCGCCCAGTTCTGCCCGCCTGGAAGCCCCTCATGTCCGACCGTTTGACCCTCCTGCGTCCCGACGACTGGCACATCCATCTGCGCGATGGTGCCGTCCTGGCCCACACCGTTGCGGATGCTGCCCGTACTTTCGGCCGCGCCATCATCATGCCCAACCTGGTACCTCCGGTTCGCAATGCCGAGGAAGCCGACGCGTATCGCCAGCGCATCCTTGCCGCCCGTCCGGCGGGCAGCCACTTCGAACCCTTGATGGTGCTGTACCTCACCGATCGCACCAGCCCGGAGGACATTCGCGCGGCCAAGGCTTCCGGTTTCGTGCACGCGGCCAAGCTTTATCCGGCCGGCGCCACCACCAACTCGGATTCCGGCGTCACCAGCGTAGACAAGATCTTCCCGGCCCTGGAAGCCATGGCCGAAGTCGGCATGCTGCTGCTGGTCCACGGTGAAGTGACCCGTGGCGAAATCGACGTATTCGACCGCGAGAAAGCATTCATCGACGAACACCTGACCCGCGTAGTCGAGCGCTTCCCAACCCTCAAGGTGGTGTTCGAACACATCACCACCGGCGACGCGGTGCAGTTCGTGCAATCGGCTTCGGCCAATGTCGGCGCCACCATCACCGCCCACCACCTGCTGTACAACCGCAACCACATGCTGGTTGGCGGCATTCGTCCGCACTTCTATTGCCTGCCGATCCTCAAGCGCAACGTACATCAGGAAGCACTACTGGACGCTGCCACCAGCGGCAGCGCCAAGTTCTTCCTCGGCACCGACTCGGCGCCCCACGCCAAGCACGCCAAGGAAGCCGCGTGCGGCTGCGCCGGCTGCTACACCGCGTATGCCGCCATCGAGCTCTATGCTGAAGCCTTCGAGCAGCGCAATGCGCTGGACAAGCTGGAGGCCTTCGCCAGCTTCCACGGTCCGGACTTCTACGGCCTGCCACGCAACACCGACCGCATCACCCTGGTCCGCGAAGAATGGACCGCCCCCGCCACCCTGCCGCTGGGCGAGCAGGTGGTGGTACCGCTGCGCGCTGGCGAGAAGCTGCAATGGCGCCTGCTGGAGGAACAAGCGTGAGCGAGGACCTTTACGACGACGAACTGGACGGCAGCCTGCCCTCCGGCCCGCGCCACCCCATGGCAGCGCGCTTCCGTGGTTACCTGCCGGTGGTGGTAGATGTGGAGACCGGCGGTTTCAACGCCGCGACCGATGCCTTGCTGGAGATCGCCGCGACCACCATCGCGATGGATGAGCAGGGTTTCCTCTACCCGGACCATACCCACTTCTTCCGCATCGAGCCGTTCGAAGGCGCCAATATCGAACAGGCCGCGCTGGAGTTCACCGGGATCAAGCTGGATCACCCACTGCGCATGGCGGTGAGCGAGGAGCACGCGCTGACGGAAATCTTCCGTGGCCTGCGCAAGTCGATCAAAGCCAATGGCTGCAAGCGCGCCATCCTGGTCGGCCACAACTCCAGCTTCGACCTCGGTTTCCTGAATGCTGCAGTGAACCGGACCGCTCTCAAGCGCAATCCATTCCACCCCTTCTCCAGCTTCGACACCGCGACCCTGGCTGGCCTCGCCTACGGTCAGACCGTACTGGCCAAGGCTTGCCAGGCCGCCGGCATCGATTTCGACGGCCGCGAGGCACACTCGGCGCGCTACGACACCGAGAAGACTGCCGAGCTGTTCTGCGGCATCGTCAACCGCTGGAAGGAAATGGGCGGCTGGATCGACGACGACGATTGAGTCCCCATCGAAACTCCAGACATGAAAAAGCCCGGCATATGCCGGGCTTTTTCTTTAGCTGGAAACGCTTACAGGGAAGAAGCGTTCTCGGCCAGGTACTGGGCAACACCTTCCGGAGAAGCGGTCATGCCCTTGTCGCCTTTCTTCCAGTTGGCCGGGCAGACTTCGCCGTGCTCTTCGGTGAACTGCAGGGCGTCGACCAGACGCAGCAGCTCGTCCATGTTACGGCCCAGCGGCAGGTCGTTGACGATCTGGGAACGCACAACGCCGTTCTTGTCGATCAGGAAAGCGCCGCGGTAAGCCACGCCGTCTTCGGATTCGACGTCGTAGGCCTTGGCGATTTCGTGCTTCATGTCGGCAGCCAGGGTGTACTTGACCGGGCCGATGCCGCCCTTGTCTACCGGGGTGTTACGCCAGGCGTTGTGGGTGAAGTGGGAGTCGATCGACACGCCGATCACTTCCACGCCACGGGCCTGGAACTCGGGAATGCGGTGGTCCAGGGCGATCAGCTCGGACGGGCAGACGAAGGTGAAGTCCAGCGGGTAGAAGAACACCAGACCGTATTTGCCCTTGATGGCCTCGGACAGGGTGAAGCTGTCGACGATTTCGCCATTGCCCAGAACGGCGGCAACGGTGAAGTCCGGAGCCTGCTTGCCTACGAGTACGCTCATTCCATGTCTCCTGAGTTGTCATGAGTAGTCAGTGGGGTCGGGGTCACAGCCTGGCCGACCAATGTGGCGACGCCATGACACCCGTTTCCAAAAGGACGGGCAATAATACACTCGACGGCTAACCCCGCCCACCGCTTTCGACTGGCGGGTCAACGTCCGCCGCTGACCGCCGAATTACGCGGGAACACCTCTGGCCCGGGCGTTTCAGGCAAATCTTTGACAATCATTCTCATTACTATTAGTATCCCCTCATCCAACCACTCCCCTGAGTTCTGAGTGCTATGTACGTCTGTCTCTGTCTAGGTGTCACTGACGGTCAAATTCGCGAAGCCATCTATGAAGGCTGCTGCAGCTATCGCGAAGTACGCAACACGCTGGAAGTGGGCACCCAATGCGGCAAGTGTGCTTGCCTGGCCAAGCAGGTGGTCAAGGAGACCTTGGCCGAGGTGCAGAGCAGCCAGGCGGCCCTCGCCTACCCCGCGGCATACGCCATCGCCTGACCATTCGGCGGAATCACAGGAAACCGGACCGCAGCGTCCGGTTTTTTGTGCCTGATTTTCAATACTTTAGAGTTCAAATGTAGAAGTAAAACATTCTTATTAATATTCAAATTCATTTGTAATTCAACAACTTAGATTTGACACAATAAATTGCGAGGATCAGAATTTCTTAACCATCCACTCTTCCTACGGCAGGATTCCACATGAAAGGCGACAAGAAAGTCATACAGCATCTCAACAAGATCCTCGGAAACGAGCTTGTTGCGATCAACCAGTACTTCCTGCACGCCCGCATGTACGAAGATTGGGGTCTGAAGAAACTGGGTGAACACGAGTACCACGAGTCCATCGACGAGATGAAGCATGCGGACAAGCTGATCAAGCGCATTCTCTTCCTCGAGGGCCTCCCCAACCTGCAAGACCTTGGCAAGCTGATGATCGGCGAGAACACCAAGGAGATGCTGGCCAGCGACCTCAAGCTGGAGCTGGCAGCCGTTCCGGACCTGAAGACGGCTATTGCCTACTGCGAAAGCGTCGGTGACTACGGCAGCCGCGAACTGCTGGAAGAAATCCTCGAGTCCGAGGAAGAACATATCGACTGGCTGGAAACCCAACTGGGCCTGATCGACAAAGTCGGCCTGGAGAACTATTTGCAGTCGCAGATGGACGAGTAATCCGCCGACAAAAAAGAAGCCCCGCCAATGCGGGGCTTTTTAATTTGATGCACCGCCAAATCATTCTCCTCGAATCCGGAACACTATTAACTATCGAAAAACGGACCGACATGAATGAGTAACTTTCAACATCAAGATGCCTTCTCAATTTGAGAAGCCAGTATCTTCCCGAACAGCTAACGATAAGCAAAAAAAACCCCGCATTTGCGGGGCTTTTTTCGAATCCGGAGCGGATCAGGCGCTGGCCTTGCTCACGGCATCCTTGACCAGGGTCTGCAGCTCACCCTTTTCGAACATCTCGGTAATGATGTCGCTGCCACCAACCAGTTCACCGCCTACCCACAGCTGGGGGAAGGTCGGCCAGTTCGCGTACTTCGGCAGATTCGCGCGGATTTCCGGATTCTGCAGAATGTCGACATAAGCGAACTTCTCGCCACAAGCCATCAGGACTTGCGCGGCGCGGGCCGAGAAGCCGCACTGCGGAGCGTTCGGCGAGCCTTTCATGTACAGCAGGACAGTGTTGTTGGCGATCTGCTCTTTGATGGTTTCGATGATATCCATTGGGCACCTCGGCTGAACTTTCCGACTGGCAAGTCGGCAGGATGGCGGCATTGTAACGGAAAGCCGAGCGGCGCGCTCGGGCTTCCCTTGTCTTCAGGCGGCCACCACTTCCACAGGAACGCCATTGAGTGCGGCGTTACCAGAAACCGCATCCAGTTGGCGTTCATCGGTCAGATCGTTGGCACTGGCGCCCGGCTGCTCGCTGGCGATGCCCATGCGCACACCGGGCCGTGCATGCCCCCAACCATGGGGAAGGCTGACTACGCCCGGCATCATGTCCTCGCTGGCGCCTACCTCTACCTCGATCATCCCAACCCGCGAACGCACCCTTACCCGTTGCCCATCTACCAGTCCACGTGCTTCCAGGTCGCGCGGGTGCATCAGCAACTGATGACGCGGCTTGCCTTTCACCAAGCGGTGGTAGTTGTGCATCCAGGAGTTGTTGCTGCGCACATGGCGGCGACCAATCAGCACCAGCTCGCCCTCCCGGGGAGTGGGTTGTGCCGCGAAGCGTTCGAGATCGGCCAGGAGAATCGACGGAGCTGCCTCGACCTTGCGGCTGGTCGTCTTCAGCCGACCGGCCAGATTGGGCTTTAGCGGGCCGAGGTCAACGCCGTGGGGATGTTCCCGCAACCGCGCCACGGAAAGCTTGAGCTCGGAGCGGTCACCATAGGCACCGGCACGCAGCCCCAGATCGATCATCTGCTCGGGGGCCATGGTGGGCTTCAGTTCGATACCGGTGCGAGCGGCAAAGGCCTTGGCCAGCCCGACGAAGATTTCCCAGTCGTGCAGCGCCCCCGCTGGCTTGGCCAGTACGGACTCGTTGAAGCGGGTGACGTTGCGGACGGCGAAAAGGTTGAAGGTGGTGTCGTAGTGCTCGTGCTCCAGGGGCGAGGTGGGCGGCAGGATCAGGTCGGCATAGCGGGTAGTCTCGTTGATATAGAGGTCGATGCTGAGCATGAACTCCAGGCCATCCAGCGCCTGTTCCAACTGACGACCGTTGGGCGTGGACAACACCGGATTGCCGGCAACCGTCACCAACGCCCTCACCTGCCCCTCGCCAGGAGTGAGCATTTCTTCAGCCAGTGCCGCTACCGGCAGCTCTCCGCCGTACTCGGGCAAGCCGGATACCCGGCTCTGCCAGCGATTGAAATGACCGCCCGACGTGGCGGCTACCAGGTCTACCGCCGGTTCGGTGCAGAGCACACCACCCACCCGATCCAGGTTGCCGGTAACCAGGTTGATCAGCTGGATCAGCCATTGGCAGAGGCTGCCGAAGGCCTGGGTCGATACGCCCATTCGGCCATAGCAAACCGCACTCTCGGCCGCCGCGAAGTCCCGGGCCAGTTGGCGAATGTGTTCTGCCGGAACGCCGCAACGCTGGCTCATGGCCTCTGGCGTGAATCGGTCGATGGCCTCCCGCACCTGTTCAAGACCTTCGATCTCAAGATGGGTGGCGCGACCAAGGCGCTCTTCGAACAGGGTATTGAGCAAGCCGAACAGAAGCGCCGCATCCTGCCCCGGACGCACGAACAGGTGTTGATCGGCCATGGCCGCGGTTTCGCTGCGTCGGGGGTCGACTACCACCAGTTTTCCTCCCCGCGCCTGTAGCGCCTTCAGGCGCTTCTCCACATCCGGCACGGTCATGATGCTGCCGTTCGAAGCCAGTGGGTTGCCGCCCAGGATGAGCATGAACTGTGTCTGATCGATGTCCGGAATCGGAATCAGCAAGCCGTGACCGTACATTTGCTGGCTGATCAGGTGATGGGGCAACTGGTCCACCGAAGTCGCCGAAAAGCGTCCGCGGGTCTTGAGCAAACCGAGGAAGTAGTTGCTGTGAGTCATCAACCCATAGTTGTGCACGCTTGGGTTGCCCTGATAGACGGCCACCGCATTGTTGCCATGACGTCCCTGGATATCCGCCAGACGCTCGGCCACCAGCGCAAAGGCTTCATCCCACTCGATGGGCAACCATTCGTTGCCGGCTCGGCGCATGGGTTGGCGAATACGGTCAGGATCGTTCTGGATGTCCTGCAGGGCCACCGCCTTGGGGCAGATATGGCCTCGACTGAAGCTGTCCTGGGCGTCGCCCTTGATGGAAAGGATGCGCCGGCTGCCATCCTCCTGGTCTTCGGTCTCGATGGTCAGGCCGCAGATGGCCTCGCAGAGATGGCACGCACGGTGATGAAGGGTCTTGGTCATTGCCTGGCCTCATTCTTGTTCGAGACGACCGGTCAGGTCGCAAGAACGAGACTATGGAACCAGAAGTGCCGCTCGGCCAGCAGCGTCATCGCCGTGAATCGGCAGGCATCATGCCTGCCGATTCACCAGCCCCGTCAGCGGATGGACTGGATGGTGCCCTTGTTGCCGGTCACCTTGGCGGTCACCTTCTTGAATACGACGTAATCCTTCACGCTCAGCTCGTAGCGCGGAGCGACGATCAGGTCTGCCCCCGAAGACTTGACAGCCTTGTAGGCCGCAGCAGACTTGACGGCGGAGATGGGGTCCGGACCGAAAGGCAGGCCGCCACCACTGTCGCCGCCATAGGCCACGCCATCAGCGAACTCCGCGTCCCCACCGAACTGCAGGAAGCTGAACAGGATGTTCACCTCGGACTGCCCAGTGATTTGCTCGCCCACTTTGATATCGGCCTTGAGGTCGGTCTTCACGTTGCCGTTCAGCGGTGAAGTCGGTTGGCTGACGTTGTAGCTGCTGCAGCCGGTCATGGCAGCGAAGGTGACAGCCAGGGCAGTGGGTACAAGGAACTTCTTCATTGCGATCTCCATGGATCATAGAAAGTCTGAACGGCTCCGCTGGATTTCCATGCGCGGTAGCCGTCCCCGGAAAACACCCGAATCCGGGGACGCGCAAACCTATCAATCCGCTTCACGCGGCATCAGTTCACGCGTTCCGAAAAGACCTTCAGATATTTTCCCGCCGAGTGGCGGTAGATGGAGTAGGCCCACATCTCAGGGCGTAGGCTCAGCCAGGCAGACCCGATTACGCCCCCCACTCTTGGCCCGATAGAGTGCTGCATCGGCCTGCTCCAGCAGGTGTTCGGGGCGGTCGTCCTGCGCCGGCACCTCACTGTGCGCGCCCACGCTCACCGTTACCACGCCAAAGGGATTGCCGGAGTGCACCAGGCCCTGCTCGTAGACCGCCTGCCGAATCCGCTCCGCCACCAAGCGTGCGCCGGCGACATCGGTATGGGGCAGCAGTACGGCGAACTCCTCGCCGCCATAACGGGCCACCGTGTCTCCGGCGCGCACCTTGAAACGACGTAGCACGTCGCCCACCGCCTTGAGGCAGACGTCGCCTGCCTGGTGGCCGTAGCGGTCGTTGTAGGCCTTGAAGAAATCAACGTCGATCATCACCAGCGCCAGTGGCGAGCCAACCGTAGCGGCGCGGTGGTACTCGACCTGCAAGGCCTGATCGAACTGCCGTCGATTGGAGATGCCGGTCAGGCTGTCACGGTTGGCTAGACGGAACAGTTCGCGGTTTTCCCGCGCAATGCTCTGGGCGGCAGCCATGCGCTTGCGCATCCGCGTAGCCAATCCACCGCCGACAAGGATCAGCGCCAGCACCAGCATCGCCACCAGGCAGGCGACCACCGCAGTCTTTCGCCCCCACTCGGCCAGCACTTCCTGGCGGGACATGGACACCGCCACCACCAGCGGGAAGTGATCCAGGGCGCGGTACGCGTAGATGCGGTCCACCCCATCGAGCACGGAAATGCTCGCCCCCAGCCCCACTGGCGAACGCTTGAGATCAGACTGGAACATGTAGCTGCCGGCCATGCTCTCGCCCGTAGCGCCGGAGGTTTCAGGCCGGCGGTAGACGATCGTGCCGTCGTTCATGGCAACCAGGAGGGAACCCTGCACGCCCATGTCGAAGTGCTTGTAGAACTCGCGGAAGTGATCGATGCGGATGGTCGCCAGCACTACCCCGGCGAAACGACCGTCCCTGTCATTGAAGCGGCGCGACACCGGTAGAATCCACTCACCGGTGGAACGGCTGCGAATCGGGTTGCTCACTTCGGTATCGCGACTCACGGAATGGAGGTGATGCTGGAAGTAGGCGCGATCCGAGTTGTTCGCGTCGTTTGCTGGCGGCGGATTGGTGTAGTAGAGCCAACGCCCTTCGGCGTCATAGACGAACAGTCCGGCCAGTTGCGAGGCTCGCTGCTTGTAGGTCACCAGCAACTGATTGATGGTTTCGGGACTGCTCTCCCCCCGCTCCAGCAGATTCACCAGGCCACCGAGGATGATATCGGCCTCCTTGATGGACTCCTGGCCATGCTGGGCAATGGAATAGGCCAGGTTGGCGTTGGCCTTGTCCGCTTCCCTCAGGTAGACCTGCTTGGAATCCAGCACCTGGGCCAGGTTCATCAGGATGGCTCCCAGACCCGCCAACAGCAGCAGCGCGTACGCCAACCACAGTGAACGTCGCGTTCCCTGGTAGCCCTGAACGGGTTCCGGACCGGTTCCAGCCATCCGCACACTCCTCACTGCCCGTGCCTGCGCTCACCTTAGACAAGCGACTGTGCCGAAACAATCTGGAATGATGGACATTTGCCGCCGGTCCCAGGGCCGTTGTACAACGCCCGACCTCACGCAAACAGCACGCCAGAGCGGTCCACCGGATTGCGCCGTAAAGCCCCGGGCGCCAGGCGTATAGCCACGAACGACGAGGTTTCTGGCACGTATTGGAAAACCGCGACATTTCCTTATAAGATCGCGCCTTTCCCTAGAATCGTCGCCACGTGCGGCTTCGACCGCGCGTCCCGCCTGCTTTGTTCCCGCAATACCCGGCCAGGACACGCGGCCAGTGACAAAAGAAGAAAGGTAGTAACCATGAGCGCTAGGCATTTTCTCTCCCTGATGGACTGCACTCCCCAGGAGCTGAACAGCCTGATCCGTCGAGGCACCGAGCTGAAGGATCTGCGCAACCGAGGCGTGCGTTACGAGCCCCTGAAAAGCCGCGTATTGGGCATGATCTTCGAGAAGGCCTCCACCCGCACCCGTCTCTCCTTCGAAGCGGGCATGATCCAGCTCGGCGGCCAGGCGATCTTCCTGTCCCCGCGTGATACCCAGCTCGGTCGAGGCGAACCGATCAGCGACAGCGCAATCGTCATGTCGCGCATGCTCGACGCGGTGATGATCCGGACCTTCGCCCACAGCACCCTCACCGAGTTCGCCGCTCACTCGCGGGTTCCGGTCATCAATGGCCTGTCGGACGACCTGCACCCCTGCCAATTGCTGGCAGACATGCAGACCTTCCTCGAACATCGCGGCAGCATCCAGGGCAAGACCGTGGCCTGGATCGGTGATGGCAACAATATGTGCAACACCTATATTGAGGCAGCGATCCAGTTCGACTTCCAGCTGCGCGTCGCTTGCCCAGAAGGCTACGAGCCCAACGCGGAATTCCTCGCCCAGGCCGGAGACCGTGTCAGGGTCGTGCGTGACCCGCGCGAAGCCGTGGCCGGCGCGCACCTGGTCAGCACCGACGTCTGGACCTCCATGGGCCAGGAGGAAGAAACCGCCAGACGCCTGGCGTTGTTCTCCCCCTACCAGGTGAACAAGGCGCTCCTCGACCTGGCCGCGGACGACGTGATATTCATGCACTGCCTGCCGGCCCACCGCGGCGAAGAGATTAGCGTCGATCTGCTCGACGATCCGCGCTCGGTAGCCTGGGACCAGGCGGAAAACCGCCTTCACGCCCAGAAGGCCCTGCTGGAACTGCTGGTCGAACACGCCCATCACGCATGACTCGCGAACTGCTCCTCAGCCTCCACAACCTCAGCTGCGGTTATCACGAACAGCAGGTTGTGCGAGGCCTGAACCTCCATCTCAATGCCGGTGACATCGGCTGCCTGCTCGGCCCTTCGGGTTGCGGCAAGACTACGACCCTGCGCGCCATCGCCGGTTTCGAACCGGTACTGGAAGGCGAAATCCAGCTGGCCGGCGAGGTCATCTCGCGCGCCGGCTTCACCCTGGCACCGGAGAAGCGGCGAATCGGCATGGTGTTCCAGGACTATGCCCTGTTCCCTCACCTGACCGTGGCCGACAACGTCGCCTTCGGCATCCGCAAGGAGCCCGACTGCGAACGCAAGGTCGGTGAACTCCTGGAACTGGTGAAGCTGAACCATCTGGCCAAACGCTATCCCCACGAACTGTCCGGCGGCCAGCAACAGCGCGTTTCGCTGGCCCGCGCCCTGGCGCCGGAACCGCGCCTGCTGTTGCTCGACGAACCCTTTTCCAATCTCGATGGCGAGCTGCGTCGGCGCCTCAGCCAGGAAGTCCGCGAGATCCTCAAGGTACGCGGCACAAGTGCCATTCTGGTGACCCACGACCAGGAAGAAGCCTTCGCCGTCAGCGATCAGGTTGGTGTATTCAGGAATGGCCTGCTGGAGCAGTGGGACACCCCCTACAACCTCTACCACGAGCCCCTGACTCCCTTCGTCGCCAGCTTCGTCGGCCAGGGCTACTTCATTCGCGGCCAGCTTATTTCAGCCGATGCCGTGACCACCGAACTCGGCATAATCCGTGGCAATCGCGCCTACACCTTGCCGCAAGGCTCCGCAGTCGACGTGCTGCTACGCCCTGATGACATAGTCCATGCACCGGAGAGCGAGCTACGCGCCATCGTCATCGGCAAGACGTTCCTCGGCGCCGCCACCCTCTATCGCCTGCAACTGACCACCGGCAGCCAGCTGGAATCGATCTTTCCCAGCCACGCCGATCACCAGCCAGGCCAGGAGGTCGGCATCCGCATCGCCGCCGATCACTTGGTGGTCTTCCCCGCCCAGGGCAGCGTCGCCGCCCACTTCACCCCCCAGGAATCCGGCGTGCGTCGCATCAGCGGCGCGCTCTGAAACCTGTAGGGGCGATCTCAACAGCAAGAACAGCACAGCTGCCTCTGACAGAGGTCGCCCTACACCCAAAGCCGCCCGCTGGCCACCAGCACCGAATGCCCGGCAATACTCACCCGCTCACCATCCAGGCGGCACCAGAGCTCGCCGCTTCGTGCGGAGCACTGCTGGGCCCGCAGCACTCTCTTGTTGAGGCGATTGGCCCAGTAGGGAATCAGGGCGCAGTGGGCAGCACCGGTCACCGGGTCTTCCTCGATCCCGATCACCGGGGCGAAGAAGCGCGAAACGAAGTCATGTTTAATCCCCGCCGCCGTGACGATCACCCCTGACCAAGGCAGCTTGGCCAGCGCCTTGAAGTCCGGTGCGCACGCGCGCACGTCCTGCTCCGACTCCAGTACTGCCATCAGGAAGTTGGCGCCCAGCGCATCCACCGGGGCGATGCCGAGGGCGTGTTCCAGGTCAAGGGTGACGCCCACCTCTTGTGGCACCTGCGCAGGGAAGTCCAGGGCCAGACGTCCCTCCTCTTCGCGCGTGACACGCAATTCGCCGGACTTGCTGGTGAATTCCAGGCGGTCGCCCGGCTCCTGGTAGAGATCGAACAGCACATGGGCGCTGGCCAGGGTAGCGTGGCCGCAGAGTGGCACCTCGGCCTTGGGTGTGAACCAGCGGATGTGCCAAGCACTACCCTCCTTCACCAGAAATGCGGTTTCCGACAGATTGTGCTCGGAGGCGATGCGTTGCATGAGCTGGTCATCGAGCCAGGCGTCGAGGCGATAGACCACCGCCGGGTTGCCGCCGAAAGGCCGTTGGGTGAAGGCATCGACCTGATGAAAGTCCAGCTGCATGACTCGCTCCTTGATGTGGGGTGGGGGCAACACAAGCATGCCAGCCACCAGCGCTCCTTGCGCGATACAGTGGCCGGTCGATATCGGTGGAACAGCCTGATCAGTCTAGCGGAGGCAGGCCATAGCGCTGCAGCAACGCGTTCATTCGCCCGGACTCACGCAAGCGCTTGAGCCCGGTGTCGAACAGCGCGGCATGGCGTGCGCTGCCTTTGAGGGCTGGAGAGAACGCCAGGAAGATGGGCACGTCCGGCAAGCGGCAGCCGGCCTTCACCAGCTTGCCCTGTTGACCACTTTCGGCAAGCCAGGCATCCATCACCCAGGCGTTCTCGATGGTGGCATCGATGCGTCCGAGCAGGACTTTCTCCACATTCATTTCCAGGGCCTGGTCGCCGGACACAACCTGCACCCGCGCCGGATCGTCCCGCTTTATGCGGATATAGGTGTCGAGTTCCTGGCCGTAGCTGTAACTGTTGATGCTTCCCAGCCGGACATTGGCTAGCGACTCCAATCCGCGGTAGCGCCATTGGCTGTTGGGTGCGACGTAGAAACACATGCGCGACACGCCGGGCGGTGTGGCGGTGAAGACGAAGTCGGGAGCGTCCTGGATGCCGGCGCCGATCAGGGCGTCCAGCCGGCCGTTGCGGGTGTCATGCACCGCGCGCGCCCAGTTCACCAGGCGGTATTCCACGTCGATGCCTGCTTCTCCGAAGATTTCCTGCGCCAGCTCGACGAAAACGCCCGGTTTTCGGGAGCCGGGCTCACAATTGATCGGGCACCAGATGTCCCCGGCGATCACCAGGGTTTCGGCGTGGGCCGATGGGAAGAGCAAAGATGCGACCAGCAGGGCCAGAGCCTGCCAACCGCGTTTCAGCGACCCTCGCCCTCTCCCCATTCCGCCTCCCAGCATCCATGCAGCCCTGTCATGCGCCGCTGCGCACCCGCTGCACGGCATCCAGCCAGCCGTCGTAGAGCTTCTTGCGGTGCTCGTCGGCCATGCGCGGAACAAAACGTTGTTGACGATGCCAGTGACTGGCCACTTCGTCCAGATCGCGGTAGAGCCCCGCCTGCAAACCTGCGAGATAGGCCACACCCAGAGCCGTCGTTTCCGTCACCTCCGGGCGCTCCACCGGGACCCCGAGGATGTCCGAAAGGAACTGCATTACCCAGTTGTTCTCCACCATGCCGCCATCCACCCGTAGGGCACTGGGCGCGGCAGCGCCGTCTTGCGCCATGGCTTCCAGCAGGTCACGAGTCTGGTAGCAGACCGACTGCAGGCCCGCGGTGACGATCTCCTTGATACCGGTATCGCGGGTCAGGCCGAAGATTGCACCGCGGGCGCGCGGGTCCCAGTACGGAGCACCGAGGCCGGTGAAGGCCGGCACCAGGTAAACACCACAGGCGTCGCCGGTCTGCTCGGCAAGGGCTTCCGTATCACGGGCGTGGCTGATCAGCTTGATGCCGTCGCGCAGCCACTGCACGGCGGCTCCGGCAACGAAGATGCTGCCCTCCACCGCATAGCTCACCTTGCCATTCAGTCGGTAGCCAACGGTGGTCAGCAGTCGGTTGCGGGAAACCACCGGCTGGTCGCCGGTGTTCTGGATCATGAAGCAGCCGGTGCCGTACGTGCTCTTCACCATGCCCGGCTGGAAGCAGGCCTGGCCGATCAACGCCGCCTGCTGATCGCCCGCCATGCCGCGCACGGGAATACTGGCACCGAGCAACGCGGCGTCGGTATCGCCGAACTCGGCGGCACAGTCCAGTACTTCCGGCAGCAGGCTGGTGGGGATGTCGAACAGACGCAGCAGCTCCGCGTCCCACTGCTGGCTGTGGATATTGAATAGCAGCGTACGTGAGGCGTTGGTGGCATCGGTGCGGTGCACCTTGCCGCCGGTCAGGCGCCAAAGCAGGAAGCAATCTACCGTGCCGAAGCGCAGCTCGCCGCGCTCAGCGCGCTCACGGGCCCCTGGCACGTTCTCCAGCACCCAGCGCAGCTTGGTGGCGGAGAAGTAGGGGTCGATCAGAAGTCCTGTGCGATTGGCCACGTCGGCTTCATGGCCGTCGGCCTTGAGCGTGGAGCAATAATCCGCAGTGCGACGGTCCTGCCAGACGATGGCCGGATGGATCGGAGTACCGGTCTTCGCATCCCATACCAGCGTGGTCTCACGCTGGTTGGTGATGCCGATGGCGGCAATCTCGACCGGATTCAGCCCGCTCTGCTCTATGGCTTCACGGCAGACCTTGAGCGTCGTAAGCCAGATCTCCTCACCGTCGTGCTCTACCCAACCGTCCTTGGGAAAGTACTGCTTGAACTCCTGTTGGGCGCGCGCCACTGGCAGCCCCTGGGCGCTGAATACGATGGCGCGGCTGCTGGTGGTGCCCTGGTCGATGGCGAGCAGGTATTGGGCCATGGCGATGCTTCCTTGTTCTTGTTCTGGGTTCAGGGGCGACCGATATCGGCGAACTGGCCTTGAGTGTGAGTCGCCAGGGTATCGGCGGAAAGTTCGACCTCCAGCCCGCGCCTACCGGCGCTGACATGGATACTCTCGAAGTTCCGCGCAGTGCCATCGATGAAGGTACGCAGGCGCTTCTTCTGCCCTAGCGGACTGATGCCGCCCACCAGGTAGCCGGTGGAGCGCTGGGCCTGGGTGGGGTCGGCCATCTCGGCCTTCTTCGCACCGGCAGCATGGGCCAGGGCCTTGAGGTCGAGACTGCCGGCCACCGGCACGACGGCCACCAGCAATTCGCCTTTCTCGGTGGCGGCGAGCAGCGTCTTGAATACCCGCGCCGGGTCCAGGTTGAGTTTTTCGGCGGCTTCCAGACCATAGGACGGCGCCTTGGGATCGTGGTGATAGCTGTGCACCTTGTGCTCAGCCTTGGCTTTCTTCAGCAGATCGATGGCGGGAGTCATGTTCGATTGTGAAAATCCTGCGGCAGATTCGGCGTACCTTAACGGAAAAGCGGTGATTCGACAGCCCGCCGCTATAATGCCGCGCAAAACAAGGAGCCAGCATGATCCTGGGCCCACGACAACAAGACATCCTCGACCTCACTCGCGAGCGTGGCTACGTCAGCATCGACGAACTGGCCCAGGCCTTCGGCGTCACCCCGCAGACTATCCGGCGCGATATCAACCAACTCGCCGAACACGGCCTGCTGCGACGCACCCACGGCGGCGCTGCCAGCGAAGGCTCGAGCACCCAGAACACCGCCTACGCCATGCGCGCCGGGCAGAACCGCGACGAAAAACAGCGCATCGCCGATGCAGTGGCCGAATACATCCCGGACCACGCCTCGCTCTTCATCAATATCGGCACCACCACCGAAGCCATCGCCCGCGCACTGATGGGCCACAAGGGCCTGAAGGTGATCACCAACAACCTGCACGTGGCGGCGCAACTGGCCGACAAGCCGGACTTCGAAGTACTGGTGGCCGGAGGCACAGTGCGCAGCGACGGTGGCATCGTGGGCCAGGCAGCGGTGGACTTCATCCAGCAGTTCAAAGTGGACTACGCACTCGTAGGCATCAGCGGGATCGACGAAGATGGCAGCCTGCTCGACTTCGATTACCAGGAAGTGCGCGTCTCCCAAGCCATCATCGAGAACGCCCGCCAGGTGTTCCTCGCCGCCGACTCCAGCAAGTTCGGTCGCAACGCCGTAGTACGCCTGGGCGCCATTTCCCTGGTGGACCGGCTGTTCACCGACCACCAGCCCTCCCCCGCCCTGACCCGCCTGCTCGCCGAGCACAAGGTGCACCTCGACCGGGTCTGAGCTGCTCTTCCCCTGTGTGAATTTTCCATGACCACCCGGCGCGATTTCGCGCATTGGGCTAGTCATTTCGTACGCGCTCATCTAGGCTATTTTCGAAAATGAACACTGAAAGTTCGGTTTCGACCTTGGTGCCTGCCAATGAACCACAACCATTCTCCCATCGCGGAAGTCTATGACCTCGCAATCGTCGGCGGCGGCATCAACGGTGTCGGCATTGCCGCTGATGCGGCCGGACGCGGCCTGTCGGTCTTCCTCTGCGAGAAGGACGACCTCGCCCAGCACACCTCCTCGGCCAGCAGCAAACTGATCCACGGCGGCCTGCGCTACCTGGAACACCACGAGTTCCGCCTGGTGCGCGAAGCCCTGGCCGAGCGTGAGGTGCTGCTTGCCAAGGCGCCGCACATCGTCAAACCGATGCGCTTCATTCTTCCGCACCGGCCGCACCTGCGGCCGGCGTGGATGATCCGTGCCGGCCTGTTTCTCTACGATCACCTCGGCAAGCGCAAGCGCCTACCCGCCTCCCGCAGCCTGCGCTTCGGCGCCGGCAGCCCGTTGCAGGCTGAAATCACCCAGGGTTTCGAATACTCCGATTGCTGGGTCGACGACGCGCGCCTGGTGGTACTCAACGCCATGGCCGCCCGCGAGCGCGGGGCCCATGTGCATACCCGCACCCGCTGCGTCAGCGCCCGGCGCAGCAAGGGCCTCTGGCATATCCACCTGGAACGCGTCGACGGCAGCCTGCTGTCGATCCGCGCCCGTGCCCTGGTCAACGCCGCCGGCCCCTGGGTGGCGCGCTTCATCCAGCAGGACCTCAAGCAGGCGACGCCCTATGGCATCCGTCTCATCCAGGGCAGCCACATCATCGTGCCGCGCCTGCACGACGGCGAGCAGGCCTACATCCTGCAGAACGAGGATCGCCGTATCGTCTTCGCGATTCCGTACCTGGAGCGTTTCACCCTTATCGGCACCACCGACCGCGAATACCACGGCGACCCGGCGGAAGTGGCGATCACCGCCGAAGAAACCCACTATCTGCTGGACGTGGTCAACCGCCACTTCAAGCACCAGTTGAGCGAGCAGGACATCCTCCACAGCTATTCCGGCGTGCGCCCGCTGTGTGATGACGAGTCGGACGATCCGTCAGCGGTGACGCGCGACTACACCCTCGCCCTCTCAGCCCATCCCGGCGAGGCTCCCCTGCTCTCGGTGTTCGGCGGCAAGCTGACCACGTACCGCAAACTGGCCGAGACCGCCCTCCAGCAACTGACGCCCTGGTTCCCCTTCGCCAAGGGCGCCTGGACCGCCAGCGCGCCGCTGCCCGGCGGCGAAAAGATGGAATGCCGCAGCGCCCTGGTGGAAGCCCTTTGCTCGAGCTTCGGCTGGTTGCCCACGCATATCGCCAGACGCTGGGCCAACCTCTATGGCAGCCGTTGCTGGCATCTGTTGCGCGGCGTACGGGAACTGGCTGACCTCGGCGAGCATCTGGGCGCCGGCCTCTATTCCCGCGAAGTGGACTATCTCTGCCAGCAGGAATGGGCGGTAAGCGCCGAGGACATCCTCTGGCGCCGCACCAAGCTCGGTCTGTTCATGAGCCCCAGCCAGAAAGCGCGTCTGGCTCATTACCTGAAACCGGAGCATCCGCGCCGACCGCGCGTGGATGCAGCGTAACCCTTCCCTGCTCCCTCCATTCCCCGACCAACGGCCCCACCGCTCGCCCTTTTAGGTTGCCGACTCTAGAGCGGTCGGCCGATCCTTCACGGCGCCCCATGCCTCCAACAAGAACAAGGCGAGTGCAGTTCATCCCACCACTGCCGGATCGAACCAGGGGGTGCGCCCCCGGGAGGAGTCATGCGTATTCGTTGCTTCCTGCTCGGTTGCCAATGGACCGAAGGTTTTCGTACAGAAGTCGGCGCTGTTCCCATGATCTGCCAGCGTTGCCTGCGTTGCGGCACCCATCGCTATCTCAGCCCGCCCGAAGAGGAGGCTGAAACAGCGGGTTGAAAGGCAAACGAATCCGACGGATAGCCATTTGACAGCACACCGCAACCCTCTAGTTTTAACCAGCGTTGCCGATGGCCTTTTCAGAAGCCATCAGCCAGACAACCTTGGCAAGGGAGTGCTCCATGTCGCATCCGTCGTCCGCCAACCCAATCAAGGGCCTGGCCCTGCACTCCCTGATCTGGCTGGCCTGTGCCGGCATGGTCGCTGTTGACCTGCCGGTCTGGCTGGTCCTGGGCGGAGGCTGGCTGGCTAGCCTGCTGCTGACCTGGTTGCAGCGAGAGTCGCGCCCACGTGCCACGCAGGCCACTACCCACCCCATCGTGGCACCCGACTGGCAGCAGGCCCAGAATGCCGTGGACGAACACCTTGGCACCTTGCAGGCACATGCTGGGCAGGTCGACGGGTTGCTGCAGGACGCCATCGCTCGCTTGGGCGACAGCTTCCAGGGCCTGGCCGCCCGCATCGACCAGCAGCGTGCCCATTCCCACTCTCTGATCGAGCGCTACGGCAACCAGCAGGGCACCGATGACGGCATGAATTTCCAGGAGTTCATCTCCACCACCCGTAACACCCTGGGCCTGTTCGTCGAGGCCACACTGGAAACCAGCCAGACCTCCCAGGAACTGGTCAAGCGCATGGACCGGGTGACACAGAAAATCGCCGATATCCTTAAATCCACCCACGATATGGACGCCATCGCCAAACAAACCAACCTGCTGGCGCTGAACGCCGCCATCGAGGCCGCCCGCGCCGGTGAAAGCGGTCGCGGCTTCGCCGTGGTCGCCGACGAAGTACGCGCCCTCTCCACCCGCTCCACCGGATTCTCGGAGCAGATTCGCAAGCATGTGGACGTGGTCTACCGCGAAATCCAGGACGCCGAGTCGGCCATCTCCCAGTTGGCAGACAAGGACATGGGAATTGCCCTGGAATCCAAACAGCAGTTGCACCACATGCTGGAAGACCTGGAAGGCATGAACCGGCACACGCTGAAAGTGATCCAGGAACTGGATCGCATTTCTCTGGAGGTGGGCTCAGGCGTCGACCAGGCCATTACCGCCTTGCAGTTCCAGGACATGAGCAGCCAGCTGATCGGCCAGATGCGCAAGCATTTCGCCAAACTTGGCGGATTCGCCGCAGCGCTTGGCGGGCTGCGCACAGTGACGCCGGAGCAGTGGGCCGAATGCGTCGACCAGGAAACCCTCGAGCTGCGCAAACCTGTCGCCAATCCCGTCGCCCAGAGCAGCGTATGTGCCGGCGAGGTGGAGCTTTTCTGAACCGATGGGCGT
Source organism: Pseudomonas sp. DY-1 (assembly GCF_003626975.1). Lineage (NCBI taxonomy): Bacteria > Pseudomonadati > Pseudomonadota > Gammaproteobacteria > Pseudomonadales > Pseudomonadaceae > Pseudomonas > Pseudomonas sp. DY-1. The sequence continues at coordinate 2,713,424 of NZ_CP032616.1, forward strand.
CATGCATTCGCCACCTATCCGTGCGACGAATGGATGACGTCAATAGCTGGACGCTCACAAGGCGCCCATCTACACATAAGCATGGCCAGTGGCCATGCAGCGAGGCGGGATTCTGTAGGGACGAATGAAATCGCCCCTACAAGGAAGAAGAGGCATCACCCCAGAAAAAGCGGCAAGGAGAGCGGCACTGATGAGCAAGCAGATCCTGATCGTTGACGACTCAGCATCCATAAGGCAGATGCTGAGCTTCACTCTCAAAGCCGCCGGATACCTCGTGGACGAGGCGGTAGATGGCAAGGATGGCCTCGGCAAGGCGCAGAGCAAGGCATACAACCTGGTCTTCACCGACCAGAACATGCCCAACATGGATGGCCTCAGCCTGATTCGCAGTCTGCGCGGTCTGCCCGGCTACCGCGCCACCCCCATCCTCATGCTGACCACCGAATCCAGTGACAGCATGAAGCAGCAAGGCAAGTCCGCCGGCGCCACTGGCTGGCTGGTCAAGCCCTTCGATCCGCCAAAACTGCTGGAAGTCACCCGCAAGGTCCTCCCCTGACCCCAGCACAAGGCGCCTCCCATGAGTGAAGGGATGAATCAGTTCCTCCAGGTCTTCTTCGAGGAAACAGAAGAACACCTGGCAAGCCTCGAACTACTGCTGCTCGGTCTCGACCTGCAGCAGCCTGACGCGGAAGAACTCAACGGCATCTTCCGCGCCGCGCATTCCATCAAGGGCTCCGCCGGCATGTTCGGCTTCGATGACCTGACCGCCGTGACCCACGAGCTGGAAACTCTGCTCGACCGAATCCGCAGCGGCCAGATGGCTCTGCGTGCGGAAATGGTCGACCTGTTCCTGCAAGCCCGCGACGTGCTGATGCGTCTGCTGGATGCCCACCGCCAGAAGTGCCCCGACCCGAGCGTGCCGGTTGAAGAAACGGTGACCCGCCTGCGCGGGCTGCTGGACACCACGCCGACGCCTGTCGAAGAGGCGGATTTCGGTTTCTTCGATGACGCACCCGGCCTGCCCGAATCAGCGGCCGCCGACGACTTCGGCTTCTTCGACGATGCGCCTGGCGTGCCTACCCAGGACGCATCCGGCGCCTTCGGCTTTTTCGATGAAGCCCCTGGCGCACCCGCCGCGGCCATCGCCTCCCCGCCTAAGCCGACTCCTGCAGCTGCAGCGCCCGCCAGCAAACCTGCAACGAGCGAAAACGAGTCCAGCTCGATCCGTGTCAGCGTCGAGAAAATCGATAGCCTGATCAACCTGGTGGGCGAACTCGTCATCACGCAGGCCATGCTCGGCCAGCTCGGCGGTGCGCTCGACCCGAGTCAGCACGAGCGTATCCACCAGGCCTTGGCGCAGCTCGAGCACAACACCCGCGACCTGCAGGAATCGGTGATGTCGATCCGCATGTTGCCCATCAGCTTCATCTTCAGCCGCTTCCCGCGCCTGGTGCGCGACACCTCATCGCGCCTCGGCAAACAAGTGGAACTGGTGCTGCAGGGCGAACACACCGAGCTGGACAAAGGGGTCATCGAGCGCCTCAGCGACCCGCTCACCCACATCGTGCGTAACAGCATCGACCATGGCATCGAGCAACCCGAGGCACGTCTGGCCGCCGGTAAACCGGCCAGCGGCACCGTGCGCCTGGGCGCCTTCCACCAGGGCGGTAGCATCGTTGTCGAGATCAGCGATGACGGCCGTGGCCTGAACCGCGAGCGCATTCTCGCCAAAGCCCGCGAGAAGGGCCTGGCGGTGCACGACGGCATGAGTGACACCGAGGTCTGGCAACTGGTCTTCATGCCCGGTTTCTCCACTGCCGAAGTAGTCACCGACCTCTCGGGACGCGGCGTCGGCATGGACGTGGTCAAGCGCAACATCCAGGCCATGGGCGGGCGCATCGACATCGACTCGGCCGCGGGCCTGGGCACCCGCATCAACATCCGCCTGCCGCTGACGCTAGCCATCCTCGACGGCCTGATCGTCGCCGTGGCGCGCACCCATTACGTGATACCACTGACCTACATCGTCGAATCGCTGCAGCCCAAGGCAGAGGACATCCGTGGCCTGGGGGGCGAGGAAGGCGCGGTGATCCGCGTGCGCGGCGAGTACCTGCCGCTGCTCTCGCTGCACGACCTGTTGGGCGAATCCACCCCGCCGCTGCCGGCCGAGCAGTCCATCGTGGTCATCCTCGAAGCCGACGGGCGCCACTTCGCCCTGCTGGTGGATGACCTGGTGGGCCAGCAGCAGGTGGTGATCAAGAGCCTGGAACAGAACTTCCGCCGGATCGAAGGCATCGCCGGCGCCACCATCATGGGCGACGGCAGCGTCGCCCTGATCCTGGATGTCGACGCCCTGCCGGGCCTGGCCCAACAACAAGGAGCGGTACTGCATGAACTCACCTAGTGCGGAACAGGCCGGACAGCCGGCCCAGGAGTACCTGACCTTCACCCTCGGTCGCGAGGAGTACGCCATCGACATACTCCGGGTGCAGGAAATTCGCGGCTATGACCAGGTGACCGCCATCGCCAACAGCCCGGCCTTCATCAAGGGCGTGATCAACCTGCGCGGCGCCATCGTTCCCATCGTCGACCTGCGCATCAAGTTCAACCTCGCCGACGTCACCTACGACCCGTTCACCGTGGTGATCATCCTCAACATCGGCCGACGCATCGTCGGTGTGGTGGTGGATTCGGTGTCCGACGTGATCGCCCTGTCGGGTGACGAGATAAAGCCGCCGCCGGAGTTCGGCGCCAGTTTCGATACGGAGTACCTGCTGGGCCTTGCCACCGCGGCCGAGCGGATGTTGATCCTGGTGGATATCGAGAAGCTGATGACCAGCCGCGAAATGGCCCTGGTCGAAGCAGCCGCAGCCTGACACGCAAGGGGATAATCCATGGGACTGTTCAACGGAAAAGCACAAGCACAGCTTCGCGCGCAGCACCTGGCCAGCCTGATCCAGGGCCTGGCCGAGGGTAATCTCGACCAATCCATCGGCGCCGGTGACGACCCGATCTGGACATCGGTCTACGACAGCCTCGCCCGTTTGCAGAAGGGCCTGCGCCAACAGCACGTAGAAAGTGCCAGCACCGAGGCACTGAGCCAGGCACTGGTGGAGATGACCCGCCAGCACACTGACGGCTGGATCGACCAGGTCATACCGGAAGACCGCTTCACTGGTACCCACGCGCGCATCGCGAAGGGCGTCAACGAACTGGTGGCCGCCCATATCGCGGTGAAGATGCAGGTCGTGGGAGTGGTCACCGCCTATGGCCGTGGCGACTTCAGCAAGGACATGGAGCGCCTGCCGGGCAAGAAGGCGCAGATCACCGACGCCATCGACGGTGTGCGCGACCGTCTCAAGGCTGCGGCCCAGGCCGCCGCTGAGAACACCCGGATCAAGAGTGCGCTGGACAACTGCAGTACCAACGTGATGATCGCCGACGGCGAACGCAACATCATCTACATGAACAAGACCGTCACCAGCATGCTGCAGAACGCCGAGGCCGACCTGCGCAAGGCACTGCCGTCGTTCTCCGTGAACAAGCTGCTGGGCGGTTCGATCGACCAGTTCCACAAGAACCCCGAGCACCAGAAGCGCCTGCTCGCCACCTTCACCAGCACCTTCCGCACCCAGATCGACGTGGGCGGACGGACCTTCGGCCTGGTGGCCAACCCGGTCATCAGCGATGCCGGTGAACGCCTCGGCTCGGTAGTCGAATGGGCCGACCGGACCCTGGAGGTGCAGGTCGAACGTGAGGTCGCGGCGCTGGTCGGCGCAGCCGCAGCGGGTGACTTCTCCAAGCGCATCGATGAAAGCGGCAAGAGCGGCTTCATCCTCAACCTGGCTACCGGCCTGAACAGCCTGGTGGAAACCGCCGACAAGGGCCTCAAGGACGTCTCGCGGATGCTCGGCGCACTCGCCCAGGGCGACCTGTCGCAAAGCATCAGTGCCGACTACCAGGGCACCTTCGGCGAACTCAAGGACTACTCCAACGAAACCGCGCAGAGCCTGTCGCGCATGCTCGGACAGATCCGCGAGTCCGCCGACACCATCAACACCGCCGCCAGTGAAATCGCCAGTGGCAACGCCGAACTCTCCACCCGCACCGAACAGCAGGCCTCCAGCCTGGAGGAAACCGCCTCCAGCATGGAAGAACTGACCAGTACGGTGAAACTCAACGCCGAGAACGCGCGCCAGGCCAACTCCCTGGCGGTGAATGCCTCGGAAGTGGCCACGGAAGGCGGCAACGTGGTGCAGAAGGTGGTCAGCACCATGACCGCCATCAACGACTCGGCACGGAAGATTTCCGACATCATCGGAGTCATCGATGGCATCGCCTTCCAGACCAACATTCTCGCCCTCAACGCCGCGGTGGAAGCGGCGCGTGCCGGTGAGCAGGGTCGCGGCTTCGCCGTGGTGGCCGCCGAGGTTCGCACGCTGGCACAGCGCTCGGCGGCGGCGGCCAAGGAAATCAAGACACTGATCTCCGATTCGGTGAGCAAGGTGGAGAACGGCAACACCCTGGTGGCCCAGGCCGGCCAGACCATGAGCGACATCGTGATCGCCATCAAGCGGGTCACCGACATCATGGCCGAGATCGCCGCCGCCTCCACCGAACAGAGCCGGGGCATCGAGGAAGTGAACGGAGCGGTCAACCAGATGGACGAGATGACCCAGCAGAACGCCGCGCTGGTGGAACAGGCCGCCGCAGCCGCCGAGGCCCTCCAGGAGCAGGCCGGGCTGATGGCGCAGTCGGTTGCGGTATTCAAGCTGGACCCGGCCCACGCTGGCCAGCCCGCAGCTGCCCGCAGCAACGCACGCCAACCCCAGGCCGCACGCCCGACACGTGCAGGGCGAAGCGCGCGCAGTAAAGAAGAGGAATGGGAAGAGTTCTAGCCCCGTAACCCCCGGCGCCCTGGCGCCGGGGGTCATTGAGGTAACGCAATGAATGCGCACGTCCTGGGCGAACACGAGTTCGGCTACAACGACCGCGATTTCGAGCAGGTGCGCGAGCGGCTCTATCGTCGTGCCGGCATCAGCTTGGCCACCAGCAAGCAGCAGATGGTCTACAGCCGACTGGCACGGCGCCTACGCCAACTCGAACTGCGCACCTTCTCCAGCTACCTGGCCTACCTCGACCATCATCCCGAGGAATGGCAGCCCTTTATCAATGCGCTGACCACCAACATCACCGCCTTCTTCCGTGAACGGCACCACTTCGACCAACTCGCTGCATTGGCCAAGGATCCCTCGCGCCGGAGCCGGCCGCTGCGCTTCTGGTCGGCCGCCTCCAGCACCGGGGAAGAGCCCTACTCCATGGCCATCGCCCTGCACCAGGCCCTGGGTGAGCGAGCGCAGGGCGTGCAGATCATCGCGTCGGACATCGACACCGGCGTACTGGAAACCGCACGGCGCGGCGTCTACCCGGTGGAGCGTCTCGAGCAACTGGACCCTGCCGTGAAGAAGCGTTACTTCCAGCGCGGCACTGGAGCCAATGCCGGTCTCGCGCGGGTAGTGCCCGAGCTGCGGCAGATGGTGGAATTCCGCCGCATCAACCTGCTGGATGCCGACTGGCATCTCAGCGGCGGACTGGACGCCATCTTCTGCCGCAACGTCATGATCTATTTCGACAAGCCCACCCAGGTACGGCTGCTGGAGCGAATGGTGCGACTGCTGCGGCCAGACGGCCTGTTCTTCGCCGGACATTCGGAAAGCTTCGTGCAGGCCAACCATGTGGTGAAACTGGTCAGCCGCACCGTCTACCAGCCTGTACCGGGAGCCTCATCATGAAAGGGGAAACTGCAGGCGCCATTGCCGCAACCCGCTACTACGATCCCGATTTCCAGCTGCCGGCGGTCAAGGTGCTGCCTGGCGAGTTCTACGCCACCACCGAGGACCAGGTGCTGGTCTCAGTGCTTGGCAGTTGCGTCGCAGTGTGCCTCTTCGACCTGCAGCGCGGCGTCGGCGGCATGAACCAGTTCCTCCTGCCAGAACCCGGCCCTGGCAGCGGCCTGGCCAGCGCTGCCACCCACCACGGGGTGCGCATCATGGAGCAACTCAGCGAAGAGATGCTGCGCCAGGGCGCACGGCGGCATCAGTTGGCGGCCAAGGTATTTGGCGCCGGCAACCTGCCCAATGACTTGCTGCGCTTCGACGCCACACTGCGCACCGTGGAGTTCGTCCACAGCTACCTGGACACCGAAGGCATTCCCCTGCTGGCCGAGGACGTGATGGGAGCCGAAGCGCGCAAGGTCTACATCTTCCCCTCTAGCGGCAAGGTGCTGGTGAAGAAGCTCAAGAGCCTGCACAACGACACCATCCTGCAACGCGAACTGGAATACATCCTCTACCTCAAGCGCGGGGAGGCGCTGGGGCCATACGACTTGTTCAAGGAGTGAGCACGTGCCCATAAAGGTGCTGGTAGTGGACGATTCGGCGCTCATCCGCAGCCTGCTCAGTGAGATCGTCCGCGCCGACAACGAACTGCAACTGGTGGGCGTGGCGCCCGACGCCTATGTCGCCCGCGATCTGATCAAACAGCACTCGCCCGACGTCATCACCCTGGACGTGGAAATGCCGCGCATGGACGGTCTGACCTTCCTCGACAAACTGATGAAGGGCCGCCCCACCCCGGTGGTGATGATCTCCTCGCTGACCGAGCGCGGCTCCGAGGCGACCCTGCGCGCCCTGGAGCTGGGCGCCATCGATTTTGTCGCCAAGCCCAAGCTGGGCATCGCCGAAGGCATGCAAGCCTACGCCGAAGAAATCCGCGCCAAGCTCAAGGTGGCCGCACGCGCGAGAATGATCCGCCGTATCGCTGTGGAGCGCCCGGTCGAACGCGGCCTGCCCATCGTCGGCACTGAAAAGCTGATCGCCATCGGCGCCTCCACCGGCGGCACCGAAGCCATCAAGGAAGTGCTGCTGGGCCTGCCAGCGGACAGCCCAGGCGTGGTCATCACCCAGCACATGCCCGCGGGCTTTACCCGCTCCTTCGCCGCGCGTCTGGACAAGCTCTGCCGCATCAGCGTCAGCGAGGCCCGCGATGGCGACCGCATCCTCCCCGGCACCGCCCTTATCGCACCCGGAGGCCTGCACATGGAGGTGGCGCGCTCCGGCGCCAACTACGTCGCGCGCCTGTCCGAAGCGCCACCGGTCAACGGCCACCGCCCAGCCGTGGACGTGATGTTCAACAGTGCCGCCCGCTGCGCCGGGCGCAACCTCATCGCCGCCCTGCTCACCGGCATGGGCAAGGATGGCGCCCGTGGCCTGCTGGAAATCCGCGAGGCCGGCGGCTACACCGTCGCCCAGGACGAAGCCAGCTGCGTGGTCTACGGAATGCCTCGGGAAGCGGCGGAGATTGGTGCTGCGGAAGAGGTGCTGGCACTGGAAGAGATCGGGCCGGCGCTGCTGGCGCAAGCGCGGCGCCGGGGCAGTGGGAACAGGGTGTGAGGGCCGAGGGTGGTCTGATGGCCACCGTTGATGACGCCAAGCTTGCACGGAAAGCTCCCTCTCCCTCTGGGAGAGAATTGGGGTGAGGGAAGCCAGGTGTTGCCCGGTCGACACATCATGCACACCCTGTTGAGCTTCGCTCAGCACCCTTCTACAAGGGCGCTGTGTGCCTATCCTCGCAGGCCCAAAGCTCCACCATCGGCTGATCGGCATCCGGCGGCCCCAACCACTCGGCCAGTTCGCGGCACCGACCGTTGTTGCAAAGCTGGTAATCCCCCGCCTCCGGCGTCCGCCCGAGGCGCAGGGGATTCAGAGGTGGCAACCGGCGCCGGAAATGCCAGGCGCCGTCCCGCAGTACGGCGCCGTCGGGAATGTCCATACCCGCCCCGCTGCCCCGCACCCGTGCCTCGCGCAGTTCCAGGCCCTGCGGGGTAATTCGGTAGTCCTCCTCCCAGCGCACTTTTTCCACCGTGTGCTGCCAGGCCAGGGTGAACTCGGTGACCGGTAGCGTCGCCCAGACGCTACCGGCCAACCCCAGGCACAGGCCGATCATGCGGTGGCGGCGCCTGCCCGGCGAGCGCGCCAGACATGCTGGGCAATGAACAAGACGGACAGGACGAAGCCCAGCTCATCGGTCACCGGCAAGGCGAGGATCAGCAATGCGCCAGCGGCGAAGGCCAGGGTACGCTCCCACCATGCCAGGCCCACCTGCAGGTGCCCGGTGAACACCGCGCCCCACAGGCCGATGGCCAGAACCGCCTTCAGCAGTACATAGAGCGTCGCCCAGCCGTTTTCACCCTGTAGCATCAGCGCCGGATCGTAGACCGCCATGAAGGGCACCACGAAGCCCGCCACGGCGATGCGCACGGCCCAGAGGCTGATCAGCAGTCCCCGCTCGCGGGCAATCGGCGCCGCCGCGAAACAGGCCAGGGCAACCGGTGGCGTGAGGTCGGCCATGATCCCGAAGTAGAAGACGAACATGTGCGACACCAGCAGCGGCACGCCCAGTTCCAGCAGCGCCGGTGCGGCGATGGAGCTGGTGATGATGTAGTTGGGAATGGTCGGGATGCCCATGCCCAGCACCAGGCAGGTGAGCATCGTCAGGACCAGGGAAAGGAACAGGTTCTCCTGGCCGATGGCGAGTATGTAGCCGGCGAAGGTGGAGGCCGCGCCGGTCAGGCTGACGACGCCGATGATCACCCCCACCAGGGCACAGGCGATGCCCACCGGCACCGCATGCCGTGCGCCTTCCACCAGCGCATGGAGGCACAGGCGCAAGGTTGCCCGGCCGCCCTTGACGAACCAGCAGGCCGCCACCAGCGCGGCGATCACTCCGAAGATCACCCCGATACCCAGTTGGAAGAACCCTGCGCAGAGCAGCCCCAGGGCGATCCAGAAGGCGATACGCAGGCCGAATGACGACACCCGCAGGATGATCGCCGAGCCGAGGATGACGATGGCCGTCAGCGCCAGGCCAACGGTGCCGGAGAACAGCGGCGTGCGTCCGGAGAACAACAGGTAGATCAGCACGAACAGCGGTATCAGCAGGTACCAGCGGTCCTTCACCGCCCCCCAGGCGCTCGGGCACTGCTCCTTGGGCAGGCCCACCAGATTGGAGCGCCGCGCTTCCAGGTGGACCATCCAGAAGGTCGAGCCGAAATAGAGCAAGGCCGGAATCAACGCCGCCTTGGCCACTTCGAAATAGGGCAGGTTGATGGTTTCTGCCATGATGAAAGCCACCGCCCCCATCACCGGCGGCATGATCTGGCTGCCCATGCTCGCGGTGGCCTCCACCCCACCGGCAAAGGCAGCCCGGTAGCCGAAGCGCTTCATCAGCGGAATGGTGAACTGGCCGGTGGTGACCACGTTGGCCACGCCCGAGCCGGTGATGGTGCCCATCAAGGCCGAAGACACCACCGACACCTTGGCCGGCCCGCCGAGCTTGTGGCCGAACAGGCCGAGGGAAAAATCGGTGAACAGCTTGATCATCCCCGCCTGTTCGAGGAAGGCGCCGAACAGGATGAACAGGAAGATGTAGGTCGCGGACACGTAGGTGGGCGTGCCGTAGAACCCCTCGGTGCCGAAGGACAACTGGTTGACGATCTGATCCAACCCGTAGCCCCGGTGCGCCAGGTCGCCCGGCAGGTACTCGCCGAGCAGGCCGTAGGCAAGGAACACGCCGCAGATCAGCGGCAGCGCGATACCCATCACACGGCGCGCCGCCTCGAACACCAGCGCAATCAGCAACAGGCCGATGGCCATGTCGGCGCCGGTGAGGTCGCCCGAGCGCTGGATAAGGTCCACCTCGAAAATCCACTGGTAGGCCGCGGTGGCCGCACCCGCCAGGGCCAGCAGCCACGCCAGCGGTTGCCAGGGCGGCGTCCGGCCAACGGCGGGATAGCTGAGGAACACCAGCATCAGCAGGAAGCCGACGTGTACGGCCCGCAGTATCTGCGTGGAAACCGGGTGGAAAGCGGCGGTTACGATCTGGAAGCAGGTGAACAGCAAGGCGACGACGAACAACGCCTTGGGCCAGTCCGACACGCTGGCGCCGAGCCCCGAATGGTCTTCTGTCATGACACGTCCTCTACTGCCTGGAATGCCGGCGGCCCCCGCCGCCGGCGCGGGCCATCACTTGAGTACGCCGGCTTCCTTGTAGAAGCGCTCGGCGCCCGGATGCAGAGGGATGGGCAGGTTCTGCGCCGCCGTTTCCAGCTTGATGTCCTTGGCCGCGGCATGGGAAGTGACCAGTCGACCAAGGTTGTCGAACATCAGCTTGGTCATCTGGTAGGCCAGCTCATCGGACACGCCTTCGTGTGTCACCAGGATGTTGGTGATGGCCACGGTCGCCACGTCCAGGTCCTGGCCGTCATAGGTCTTGGCCGGGATCACCGCCGGCTGATAGGCCGCATTGCCGATCTTGGCCGTGACCTCCTTCGGTACCTCGACAAAATTGATCGGCATGGTCGCGGACAGGTCGCGGATTGCCGCCATGCCCAACCCAGAGGACTGCAGCGTGGCATCCAACTGGCGGTTCTTGATCAGCTCCACCGACTCGGCATAAGGCAGGAACTCGACCTTGCCCATGTCTTCGTAGCTGAGGCCGGCTGCCGCGAAGATCGCCCGCGCGTTCAGTTCCGTACCGGACTTGGGCGCCCCCACCGAAATGCGCTTGCCCTTGAGGTCGGCCAGGGTTTTGATGCCCGACTCCTTGGCGGCGACGATCTGGATGTAGTTCGGGTAGGTGGCGGCGATGGCCCGCAGCTTCTTCAATGGCGCCTTGAAGCCCGCCTCTTCGACGCCCGTCCAGGCGTCGCTCACCGAGTCGCCCAGGGCCAGGGCCAACTCGCCGCGCCCGGCCTGCAGCAGATTGAGGTTCTCCACCGAGGCCTTGGTGGCCTGCACCGAGGTCTTCGAGCCTTCGATGCCGCTGCCGTAGATCTGCGAAAGACCGACACCAATGGGGTAGTACACCCCGCTGGTGCCGCCGGTGAGAATATTGATGAAGGTGGGCGCGGCCAGCGCTGCGGCGCTGGCCGCCAGGGCGGAAAGAAAGGCAATGGAACGGATCGAGGTACGCAGTCGCATGGGGGACTCCCTTCTTGTTGTCATGGTCTCGAAGCATTGACTCTAGACCATCGACCAGAAGGGATGCAGCCCATGCGCACTGGGCTGAAAGGAGCATTGCGCCAAGACCGGAAATGATGTTGACACCCCTCGATCCAATTCCCGCCCCCCTCAGGTCGGCAACACCTCGCGCTGGCGGGACAGGGTCAACGCCAGGTCTTCGATCATGTCTTCCTGCCCGCCCACCGTACCTCGACGGCCCAGTTCCACCAGCAGTTCGCGGGCCTGGATGCCGTATTTCTTCTCGGCACGCTTGGCGAACAGCAGGAAGGAGCTGTACACCCCGGCATAACCCAGGGTCAGGGCATCGCGGTCGACGCGGATCGGCTGGTCCATCATCGGCACCACCAGGTCCTCGGCCACATCCATGATCCTGTAGAGGTCGATACCGGTAGCCACGCCCATGCGCTCCAACACCGCCACGAACACCTCCAGCGGGGTGTTGCCGGCACCAGCCCCCAGGCCCGCTACCGAGCCGTCGATACGCGCGGCACCCGCCTCGATGGCAGCCAGGGAGTTGGCGATGGCCATGCCCATGTTGTGGTGGCCGTGGAAACCGACTTCGGTGCCGGCGTTCAACCCGTTACGCAGCACGGCGATCTTCTCGGTCACCTCATCCGGCAGCATGTAGCCCGCCGAATCGGTGCAGTAGATGCAGTTGGCGCCGTAGCTCTCCATCAGCTTCGCCTGCTCCAGGAGTTTTTCCGCGCTGACCATGTGCGCCATCATCAGGAACCCGACCGTGTCCAGGCCCATCTTCGCCGCCATGCCAATGTGCTGGCCGGAGACGTCCGCCTCGGTGCAGTGGGTGGCGACGCGGATGGTGGAAACGCCGAGGTCATGGGCCATTTTCAGGTGCTCGACGGTGCCGATGCCCGGCAGCAGCAGGGCCGAAACCTTGGCCTGCTTGAGCTTGGGGATCACCGCATCGAAGTACTCCTCGTCCGAGTGGGCCGGGAAACCGTAGTTCAGCGAGCTGCCGCCCAGGCCATCGCCATGCGTGATCTCGATCAGCGGCACGCCGGCGGCGTCGAGGCCGGTGGCCACGGCGACCATCTCGTCCAGGCTGATCTGGTGGCGCTTGGCATGCATGCCGTCGCGCAGGCTCATGTCGTGCAGGCGCACGTGCTTACCTTGCAGGTTCATGGGGTATCTCCACTCAACGGACGGGCAATTGCAGGGCGCCCTTGTGGGCTTCTTCGGCGAACATCTCGGCGGTGCGCAGACCGGCGGCGGTCATGATGTCCAGGTTGCCGGCGGACTTGGGCAGGAAGTCGCCCAGGCCTTCGACCTCGATGAAGATCGACACCTTGCGACCGTCGAACACCGGGCCGTTGATCAGCTTGTAGCCCGGCACATAGCGCTGCACTTCCTTGACCATGTGCAGCACCGAGGTGCGGATCTCCGCCTGGTTCGGCTCGCCTTCGGTGAGGCAATGGATGGTGTCGCGCATCATCAGGGGCGGCTCGGCCGGGTTGATGACGATGATGGCCTTGCCGCGCTTGGCGCCGCCGATTTTCTCCACGGCACCGGCGGTGGTGCGGGTGAATTCGTCGATGTTCTGCCGGGTACCCGGCCCCACCGAGCGGGACGACACCGTGGCAACGATTTCGCCGTACTCCACCGGCTGCACGCGGGACACCGCCGCCACCATGGGAATGGTGGCCTGGCCGCCGCAGGTGACCATGTTGACGTTGAGCGCCAGCGTCTCGGCGTGCTCCTTGAGGTTGACCGGCGGCACGCAGTACGGACCGATGGCCGCAGGGGTGAGGTCGATCATGATCACGCCCAGCTCATTGAGCTTGCGGCTGTTCTCGGCGTGGACGTAGGCCGAGGTGGCATCGAAGGCAATGCGGATATCGTCGTCCAGCACATGCGGCAACAGACCGTCGACGCCGTCTGAGGTTGTCTTCAGACCAAACTCGGCGGCGCGCTTGAGGCCTTCGGAGGTCGGGTCAACACCCACCATCCATACCGGTTCGATCCATTCCGACCGACGCATCTTGATCAGCAGGTCGGTACCGATATTGCCCGGCCCGATGATGGCCGCCTTGAGTTTCTTGCTCATGTTCATTCCCCCGGAGTCAGTCGCGGAAGGACACCCGGGCACTGCCCAGGCCGTCGATGGTCAGTTCGAATTGGTCGCCGGCACGCGCCGGCTCCAGAGGAACCAGGGAGCCTGAGAGGATGATCTCCCCGGCCTTGAAAGGGATGCCGAAGGCGCCCAGGGTGTTGGCCAGCCAGGCCACGGCGGTAAGCGGATTGCCCTGCACAGCCGAGCCCAGGCCCTGGCTGATCTGCGTGCCGTTCTTGAATACGCTCATGCGCAGGTTGGGCAGGTCCAGCTCGCGCGGGTCCACCTGCTCGCGGCCGAGTACGAAGACACCGCAGGAGGCGTTGTCGGCCACGGTGTCCTGGATGCGGATTTTCCAGTCGTGGATGCGCGAGTCGACGATCTCGAAGCAGGGCATCACGTACTCGGTGGCATCGAGCACGTCCTGCTCGGTGACGCCCGGACCGATCAGATCGTGCTTGAGCTTGAAGGCGATCTCGCCCTCGGCGCGGGGCTGGATCAGGCGGTTCCCGGCCAGCGAGATGCTGTCGCCGTCGTCGAACCACATGTCACGGGTGATGAAACCGAAGTCCGGCTGGTGCACATCGAGCATGCGCTGCACGGCTTCGGAGGTGACGCCGATCTTCTTGCCGACGATGGCATCGCCCGCCGCCACACGACGCTCGATGCTGTAGAGAGAAATGCGGTAGGCGTCTTCGATCGTGATCTCAGGCCAGCGCTCGGTCAGCGGCGCCAGGGTGCGACCGGCGAGCAGGGCCTGGTAGAGCTCCTCGCCAAATTCACGTTGCCGGACTTCGCTCATGGCCGCCCCTCCGCGAGGAAGCCGAGGCAGGTGCGATTGAACAGCTCGCGGTGTTCCACCATCACCCAGTGCCCACACTCGCTGAGCATCACGAAGCGGACATTGCGACAGTTTTCCAGCATGGTCTGCGCACCGGAAGACGGGCAGAACTTATCGTTCATGCCCCAGAAACCGAGGATCGGGCAGGTCAGCTCGGACAGGCGCCCGGTCATATTCGGCACCTGCATGGTGCTGAGTACGCAACGCGGCTGCTGCTGGACCACCGCAACGCGCTCGTTGACGGTCTCGTCGCTGATCAGCGAGGCATCGTAGAGCTGCAGGCCGAGCAGGCGACGCATGCCATCGGCATCGTTCAGCTCGCCATTGGCGAAAGCCGCGCCCATTTTCTGGATGCCTTCCATTTGCAGGTAGTACTGCTCCTTCTCCATCAACCCGCCGGGTGCCATCAGTACCAGGCGACTGACGCGCTTGGGCGCATCCAGCGCCAGCTTGATGGCGATGGCACCCCCCAGGGAGTTGCCCACCAGCACGCAGCGCTGGATATCCAGGGCGTCCAGCAGGCCGGTCAGGGCGGCGACAAAGAAGTCCAGGCTGTAAGTGGTTTCCGGCTTGTCAGAGGCGCCATAGCCCGGCAGGTCGGGAACGATGACGCGGTAACCGGCGTCAGCGAATTCCAGATAGTTCTGCTTGAAGTTGCTATGGCCGCTGGCGCCGGGGCCGCTGCCATGGATGAACACCACCGTTTCGCCTTCTCCCGCCTCGATGTAATGCAGTCGCAGGCCATCGGGCAGCGTGACGAAACGCCCTGGCAATCGCGCGTCCATGGGACTCTCCTCGGCTTGTTGTTTGCCGGGATTATTCGGGCGGGCCGGCAGGCCAACATCGTCCGAGAGGACTAGCAGACACTGCGCCGGGTTGGGATGAAGTACTTGTAGGTGCGAACGCATTCGCTATTGCAGCGTTAGCTTTTGCGAGCGATTTACAATCGGGCCAAGAGCCTTGTAGGAGCTGGCTTGCCAGCGAAACGGGGCCATTCGCTGGCAAGCCAGCTCCTACAGGCCATGCATCTACTTGCAACACGTCATGCAGAAAGAGCCAATTCATTCGCCCCTGCAGAAATGGGCCCCAAACGTGGAAGCCCTAGTCCTCCCGGACGTAGGCGGCCCGTCCTGCCCGCCCTAGCCTCTGCCCATCGACATTTCAGAGGAAACGACCATGGGCGATGCATTGGATTTCAGCGGCAAGGTGGTTCTGGTAACCGGTGGCGGCAAGGGTGTGGGCCGGGGCATCAGCCAGCGCTTTCTCGCCGGTGGCGCCGAGGTGGTGATCTGCGGCCGCAATGCCCCGGACGTATTGCCCCGTCACGCAGGCCGCGAGGCTCTGTTCCTGCCGTGTGACGTGCGCGATATCGAGCAGCTGCAACGCATGCTGGACAACATCGTCGAGCGCTTCGGACGGCTCGACGTACTGGTGAACAACGCTGGCGGCGCACCCCATGCCGAGGCGGCCACGGCCTCGCCGCGCTTCTCCGAATCCATCATCCGTCTCAACCTGCTGGCGCCGCTCAACCTCTGCCAACTGGCCAACCGGGTGATGCAGGCCCAGCCCGAGGGCGGCGCCATCGTCAACATCTGCAGCGTCAGCGCCACCCGCCCCTCCCCTGGCACCGCCGCTTATGGTGCGGCCAAGGCCGGACTGCTCAACCTCACCCGCTCGCTCGCGGTGGAATGGGCGCCCAAAGTAAGGGTGAATGCCATAACGGCGGGGCTGATCCTCACCGAACAGGCGGAGCTGCATTACGGCGATGCCGAGGGTGTGGCACGGGTAGCGGCGGGAATTCCGCTGCAGCGCATGGCGAGCCCCGAGGACATTGGTGATGCCTGTCTGTACCTGGCATCGCGCCTTTCCAGCTACGTGAGCGGCGCGGATATCTGCGTGCATGGCGGGGGAGAGAAGCCGGCGTTTCTGGAGCAGGCGGGGGCAAATTGAACGCGCGCCTGTAGGTTGGCACTGCGTTTGAAAAGCCCAACATCACCCGGGTCGACCTGACGATGTTGGGCCTCGCTTCGTTCGGCGCCAACCTACGAGGATGTCGAGGCGCCTACAACCATCGAATGCGCCCGAAACACCGTCTCGACGATCTTCCACTGCCCGTCGATGCGGCGATAGCGATCCTGGTAGACCCCGCCCAGTTGTCGCGTAGCACCAGACTCGGCATCGACATTGAAGTAGTAGAGCGCCCAGCGCCCCGCAACTTCGTCGTCAACCAGATGTTCCAGTTCGGGATTGGCGCCGTGGTGCAGGTCGATCACCCGTTCGTTGCAGGCCAGTGACTGGTAGAGCGCGACAAAGCTGTCACGCTCCTGGAAGGTGCCCACCGGGCCGTAGTCGATCGTGATCGGCCCCTCGGCAAAGCAGGCACGAATCGTCTCCACGTCCTTCAGATCGCAGGCGTTGAGATAGCGGTGCTTGAGCAGACGAACAGCCTCCAGCGCTTCGAGGCGCGCGATGCGCTGTTCAAGGTTCATGACGCGTTCCTCGCCACCAGGTTGGCCTCGCCCCAGAAGGCCTTCATCGAGCGGATGCGGCCTTCGGCGTCGAACTCCATCACATCGATCACCTGGATGGAGCACGGCGCGCCGTTCCATACCAGGTCCACGCAGAACGGCACCGCGCCGCTGCCGGCGTGGCTGGCAGATACCGGACCCGTGCGGCGGGCGCGGGCGTTGGCGCGGCCCAGCCCCTCGCGGTAGAAGCGGTCGATGGCCTCGATGCCCACATGGGGCGGGCTGCCGACGGGGTCTTCCACCGTGGCATCGGCGGCGTAGAGCGCGACGATGCCATCGATATCGCAGGCGTCCACCAGCTCGACGTAGCGGGCCATGGTTTCCTGTACCTGTTGCGGACTGATCATCAGATGCTCCTCATAGGGTCTCGAACAGGGCGGCGGCGCCCATGCCACCACCAATGCACATGCTCACCACCACGTAGCGCACACCGCGGCGCTTACCTTCGATGAGCGCATGGCCGACCATGCGTGCGCCGGACATGCCGAAGGGATGGCCAATGGCGATGGCGCCGCCGTTGACGTTCAGGCGCTCGTCGGGAATGCCCAACGTGTCGCGGCAGTGGATCACCTGGCAGGCGAACGCCTCGTTCAGCTCCCACAGGCCGATGTGATCCATGGTCAGGCCGTAGCGCTTGAGCAGCTTGGGGATAGCGAAGACCGGGCCGATGCCCATCTCGTCGGAGTCACAGCCCGCGACCGCCAAACCACGATAGAGCCCCAGGGGCTCCAGGCCCCGGCGCTCGGCCTCGCGCGCGCTCATCAGCAACGAGGCACTGGCGCCATCGGATAGCTGCGAGGCATTGCCGGCAGTGATGAAGCGCCCGGCGCCGGACCATTGACCGCCCTGCCAAACAGGTTCCAGGGCGCTCAGGCTTTCGCGGGTGGTGTCGACGCGATTGCACTCATCGCGAGTCAGGGTGACTGATTCGTGGCGGCTCTCACCCGTGGCCTTGTCCGTTACCAGCTTGCGTACCGCCAACGGCGCCAACTCGGCATCGAACAGCCCTGCGCTCTGCGCCAAGGCCGTGCGCATCTGGCTCTGGTAGCTGTACTCATCCTGCGCCTCGCGGGAAATGCCATAGCGCCCGGCGACGATCTCCGCCGTCTCGATCATCGGGATATACGCGCGCGGGTCGTGCGCCAGCACCGCTTCGGACTGGTTGCGGTAGCTGTTCTTGTGCTTGTTCTGCACCAGGGAGATGGACTCCAGGCCACCTGCGATGGCGATGTCGATCTCGTCGCAGATGATGCTCTTGGCCGCCAGGGCGATGCTCATCAGACCGGACGAACACTGGCGCTCTACCGCCATGCCGGCCACGCTGGAAGGCAGCCCGCCGGCCACCGCGCAGAGGCGACCGAGGTTGTATGCCTGGGTACCTTGCTGCGCGGCGGCGCCCATGATCACGTCATCCACCTCCCCTGGCTCGACGCCGGCGCGACGCAGCGCCTCACGCACTACATGGCCGCCCATCAGCGGCGCCTCGGTGTCGTTGAACGCTCCCCGGAAGGCCTTGCCGATGGGGGTTCGGGCGGTGGATACGATTACGGCTTCTTTCATTCTGTTGTCCTCTGGATTCGCGCGGGGCAAGGGGAGACTTTGTGGGGCCGAATTCTTTCGCTATGCAGACCGCAGGTCTGCCCTGCGTGGCCTGAAGGGGGCAGCTGCGCTGCCCTTTCGCGAATGAATTCGCTCCCACAGGAAAAGCGCACCTCAGATCACGCCGGGTAATACCGACTGATGGTGTCCACCACGCAGCCCGGACGATCCTCCCCCTCGATCTCCACACTGATGCGGATGGTGGCCTGGACTCCGCCCTTCACGGCTTCGGCGGCGATAAGTTGCGCACTGCCGCGCACACGGTTGCCGGCGCGGACCACATTGGGGAAACGGACCTTCTCGCAGCCGTAGTTCACCCCCATGGAGATGCCGCGCACCTCGACTATCTGCGGCAGGAACAGGTTGACCAGGGCCAGGGTCAGGTAGCCGTGGGCGATGCAGGCACCGAAGGGGCCGCTGGCGGCGCGAACCGGGTCGACGTGGATCCACTGGTGGTCGCCGGTGGCATCGGCGAATTGGTCGATGCGCGACTGCTCGACACTCAACCACTCGCTGTGACCCAGTTGTTCGCCCACCCGCTCCAGCAAGGCAGCCGGGGTTTCGAAGATCACCTTCATGCTCAGGCCCTCTGGCTGGAAACCGACAGCACTTCGCCGGTCATGTAGGAGCTGTAGTCGCTGGCCAGGAACATCATCACGTTGGCCACTTCCCAGACTTCTGCGGCGCGGCCGAAGGCCTCGCGGGAGGCGAGCTGGTCCAGCAACTCCTTGGGTGCGGATCGCTTCAGGAAGTCATGCAGGGCGATGCTCGGACTCACCGCGTTGATGCGGATGCCGTGTTCGGCCGCCTCCACCGCTGCGCAGCGGGTCAAGGCCATGACACCGGCCTTGGCGGCGGCGTAGTGGCTTTGTTCCTTCTGCGCGCGCCAGCCGAGTACCGAGGCGTTGTTGACGATCACGCCGGCCTGGCGCTCGATCATCTTCGGCAGCATGGCGCGGGTCATGCGCATGGTGCCGGTGAGGGTTACGTCGAGGACGCGGTTCCATTCCTCATCGCTCATCTCCACCAGCAGGCGCGATCCACCCAGGCCAGCATTGTTGATCAGCACATCGACTCCGCCCAGCTCGCGCTCGGCCGCCGTGACCAGGGCCTGCACCTGCTCCTCAATGGTGACGTTGCAGACCTGGCCATGGACCTGATCGAGTCCGGTGGCCTCGCGAATCTTCGCCACCGCCTCCTGCAGGCGTCCTTCATGGATGTCGCTGATCATCAGTGCGCGACAGCCTTCCTCGGCAGCGCGCAAGGCGGCAGAGAAGCCGATACCAGCACCAGCCGCGGCAGTGATCAGAACCGATTTGCCGCGCAGCAGGCCGTGGCCGGGAACGTAGGTTGGAATGGTCATGCAAGGTCCTCGGATCAGGCGCGCACGCGCGGTTCGCGGGGCATGCCCAGGGCGCGTTCGGCGATGATGTTGCGTTGGATTTCGTTGGTGCCGCCGTAGATGGAATCGGAGCGGCTGAAGAGGAACATCGACTGCAGACGGCCCAGTTCATAGGGCGCGCCC
Source organism: Pseudomonas sp. DY-1 (assembly GCF_003626975.1). Classification (NCBI taxonomy): domain Bacteria; kingdom Pseudomonadati; phylum Pseudomonadota; class Gammaproteobacteria; order Pseudomonadales; family Pseudomonadaceae; genus Pseudomonas; species Pseudomonas sp. DY-1. The sequence continues at coordinate 2,733,069 of NZ_CP032616.1, forward strand.
TCCAGCAATTCAGCGTCGGGGCCGAGGACGTCCATGGCCAGTTTGCCCAGCTCGACATGCCAATTGGCCCAGCACAGCTTGTAGATCATCGCCTCGCGACGCAGCGCGCCATCCTGTGCACCGGAGAGCATGCGCAGGGAGTTGTAGCGCAGGATGCGCAACCCACCCCAGGCTTCGGCGATGCGCTGACGCAGCAATGGGTCACGGGCGGCACCGTTGGCGCGGGCAATCTGGATGATCTCTTCCAGTTCGTTCTGGAACAGCATCTGCTGGCCGAGGGTGGAGACACCACGCTCGAAGCCCAGCAGGGCCATGGCGATCTTCCAGCCATCGCCCGGCACGCCGAGGATGTTATCGGCGTCGGTCAGCGCGTCATCGAAGAACACTTCGTTGAATTCGGAGGTACCGGTGAGCTGCTCGATGGGGCGCACCGTGATACCCGGCTGGTGCATGGGCACCAGCAGGAATGACAGCCCCTGGTGGCCAACGCTGCCCGCCTCGGTACGGGCGATGACGAAGCACCATTCGGATTCGTGGGCGAGCGAGGTCCAGACTTTCTGACCGCTGATGCGCCACTGGCCGTTCTCCAGCACCGCGCGGGTCTTCACATTGGCCAGATCCGAGCCTGCGGCCGGCTCGGAGTAGCCCTGGCACCAGAACTCGGTGCCCGCGACTATCCCCGGCAACAGGCGACGCTTTTGCTCCTCGGTGCCGAAGGCGGCGATGGTCGGCCCTGCCAGGCCTTCACCGATGTGTCCCATGCGGCCGGGGCCACCGGCGCGGGCGTACTCCTCGTGGAAGATCACCTGCTGATTGATAGAAAGGCCACGCCCGCCATGTTCCGGCGCCCAGCCCACGCAGGTCCAGCCACCTTCGGCCAGCTTGCGCTCCCAGGCTTTGCGCTCCTCGGGAAAGCTGTGCTCATCGCCCGGCCCACCGCGAAAGCGCAGCGGCTCGAAATCGCCCCGGAGATTGTCCGCCAGCCAGCCGGCCACCTCGCGGCGGAAGGCTTCGTCCGCCTCACTGAAACTGATCTTCATGCGTATTCCCCAAGGAGGGCCACGGCGATGCGCTCGCGGTGCCAGGACGGCGCGCCGAACAGGGCCTCGCTGGCCCGTGCGCGCTTGAAGTAGAGGTGCGGGTCGTACTCCCAGGTGAAGCCGACGCCACCATGCATCTGGATCGATTCCGCCGCGCAATGGAAAAACGCCTCAGAGCAACGCGACTTGGCCAGGGCAGCGGCCAGAGGCAGTTCGGCGGCGACTTCGGGATCGCCATTACCGGCCAGGACTTCCTCGGCCACACAAGCGGCGTACAAGGCGGCCGATCGCGCGCACTCCACCTCCAGCATCATGTCGGCGGCGCGGTGCTTGATGGCCTGGAAGCTGGCGATGGCGCGACCAAACTGTTGCCGTTCAGCTGTATAGGCCAGCGTCAGGTCGAGGGCCTGCTGGGCGCCGCCAGTCTGCTCGGCGGCCAGGGCCACGCAAGCCAGTTGCAGGATTTTCTCCAGCAACTCACCGCCCTGCCCCGGCGTGCCCAGCGCGGCATCGGCACCGACATACACGTGGTTGAGTTCGACTTCGGCCAGCTTGCGGGTCTGGTCCAGTGTCGGAACCAGCTTGCGGCTGATGCCGGGCGTGTCCGCCGGAATGGCGAACAGGCCGATGCCCTCGCTACCCCGTGCCGCCACGACCAGCAGACCAGCACTGTGACCATCGATCACCTGGCGCAACTTGCCGTCGAGGACAAAGCCTTTACCCTCGTCGCGCACGCTGGCCTGTACCGAATCCAGCCCGTTACGGGTACTGCTGGTGTACGCCAGGGTGGCGGTCAGGCGGCCTTCGGCCAGTTGCGGAAGCCATTTCGCTTTCTGCTCCTCGCTCCCTCCCAGCAGCAGGGCCGGGGTGGCCAGGCAGGCGCTGGCGAAGAAGGGCGAGCAGAACAGACGACGCCCCATTTGCTCCAGCAGGATCGCCAGTTCCACGAAGCCCAAGCCAAGGCCACCATAGGCTTCGGGAATGTGGATGGCCGGCCAGACCATCTCGCTGCACACGCGCTGCCAGAGCACCGGGTCGTGGCCTAGATCGCTGGCCATCGCCGCACGCACGGCGGCGGAGTCAGATACATCCGCGAGAAAACTCTCGGCGGACTCGCGGATCATCTCCTGCTCATCGCTGAATGCGAATTCCATAACGCTGCCTTCTTGTGATTCCAGGGCTGGAAAGGAGTCTGGCGAGTTGCGGAAGGCGGGGAATCGTCCGGATGGACGAAGCAGGCAGGTGGGTTGAAGGAGGGTGTGGGAGCGAATTCATTCGCCAAGCAGAATCAGAGGCCGCTGCACGGCCAATCGCGAATGAATTCGCTCCCACAAAGAAAAGAAAGCAGCAGGGACGTGCGGGGCTCAGCTGCCGTACACCTTCTGCGCCGGCACCGTTTCGGCGAGCAGGCGTTCGACCACCCCGCCCACTTCCTCCGGCTGGTAGCGTGCGCCCTTGTCGAACTCGGGGCCACGGCGCCAGCCGTCGGCGATCGAGAGCCTGCCGCCTTCCACTTCGAACATGCGCCCGGTGATGGCCTGCGAGTCCTCTGAGCCCAGCCACACCACCAACGGGGCGACGTTCTCGGGGGCGAAGTGGTCGAAGCCTTCGTCCGGTCTCTTCATCACCTCGGCAAACACTTCCTCGGTCATGCCGGTGCGGGCGGCCGGGGCCAGGGCATTGGCGGTGATGCCGTAGCGCGCCAGTTCGGCCGCCTGCACCAGCGTCAGGGAAGCGATGCCACCTTTCGCAGCTGCGTAGTTGGACTGGCCGATGGAACCCTGCAGGCCGGCGCCGGAACTGGTGTTGATGATTCGGGCCTTGACCGCGACACCGCCCTTGGCCTGTTCGCGCCAGTGCTTCACGGCATGGCTGGCGAGACAGAAATGGCCCTTCAGGTGTACCGCCATCACGGCGTCCCAGTCGGCCTCGGTGAGGCTTGCGAACATGCGGTCGCGGCAGATACCGGCGTTGTTCACCAGCACGTGAAGGTCGCCAAAGGCTTCGATGGCCTGGCGCACGATTTCGCCGGCAGCGGCGTAGTTGGTGATATCGCCGTTGCTGGCGACAGCTTCGCCGCCCTTGGCGCGGATTTCGGCGACCACCGCTTCGGCGGCCGGCAGGTTGATGTCATTGACCAGTACGTTGGCGCCTTCGGCGGCGAAGGCCAGTGCATAAGCACGGCCCAGCCCGCCGCCGGCGCCAGTGATGATGACGGAGCGGTTCTGGCAGATTGGCATTTGGGGTTCTCCGGTGAGTTCGAATGGTGGTGACGGCCCTCACCCCAAGCCTCTCCCAGAGGGAGAGGGGGCGGTCCGTGCAGTGGTCGAGTTCGGCACAGACTGCGTTGCTCCCCTCTCCTATTCAGGGAGAGGGGCCGGGGGAGAGGGGAGCGAGGTCAAAGGCGCTCGATGATGGTCACGTTCGCCTGCCCACCGCCTTCGCACATGGTCTGCATTCCGAAGCGGCCGCCGCTGCGTTCCAGCTCGTGCAGCAGCGTGCACATCAGCCGGGTGCCGGTGGCGCCCAGAGGGTGGCCGAGGGCGATAGCGCCACCGTTGACGTTGGTGCGTTCATGGGGGTAGCCGGTTTCCTTCAGCCAGGCCAGCGCGACCGAGGCAAAGGCTTCGTTGATTTCCACCCGATCGATGTCGTCCAGCTTCATGCCGGCACGCTTCAGCGCGTACGCGGTGGCCGGAATGGGCGCGGTGAGCATCCATACGGGGTCGTCGGCACGCACGCTGATGTGGTGGATGCGCGCACGGGGTGTGAGGTTGTAGCGCTTGAGCGCCGCCTCGGAGACCACCAGCAGCGCACTGGCGCCATCGCAGGTCTGGCTGGAAACCCCTGCAGTGACGCGGTCGCAGCCGAACAGGGTTTCAAGCTCGGCCATCTTGTCCAGGCTGGTCTGGCGCGGGGTTTCGTCGTGCTCGACGCCGGCCAGTGGCACGATCTCGCGGGCGAAACGGCCCTGCTCGATGGCGCGCAAGGCGCGGCGGTGAGATTCCAGGGCGTAGGCCTCCAGCGCCTGGCGGGACAGGCCCCAGCGTTCGGCGATCATCTGCGCAGAGCGGAACTGGGTCGGCGGCACCTTGCCATAGCGCTTCACCCAGCCTTCGGAGCCGGAAAATGGGTCAGTGAAGCCCAGCGGTTCGGCGGCGGTCATGGCCGAAGAAATCGGAATCTGCGTCATGGTCTGCACGCCACCGGCGATCACCACGTCCTGGGTGCCGCTCATCACGGCCTGGGCGGCGAAGTGCACCGCTTGCTGCGAAGAACCGCACTGGCGGTCGATGGTGGTGCCGGGCACGGCCTGGTCGAGGCCGGCGGCAAGCCAGCAGGTGCGGGCGATGTCCCCAGCCAGCGGGCCGATGGTGTCGACGCAACCGAAGATCACATCGTCGTAGTCGGCGTCGGGAATGGAGTTGCGGGCGACCAGTTCGCGCAATACGTGGGCGCCCAGGTCAGCGGCGTGGATCTGGCTCAGGCCACCCTTGCGCCGGCCGGTGGGCGTGCGCAGGGCGTCGACTATGTAGGCTTCGGGCATTAGGTGGTCTCTTTGTAAGGTTGAAGTCGGTAGCCCTCTCCCCAGCCCTCTCCCTGAAGGGAGAGGGGGCTGTCCGTGCACGGTATGGCAGGCGCGAGTCACCCCTCTCCTCTTCAGGGAGAGGGGCCGGGGGGAGAGGGCGCTATCAATCAGAACGTATTCCCCGCCCCCGGCTGGACGGTGCCCGAGAACAGCGCCTGGCGAATCCGTGCCTTGTGCCAGCCACGATCACCCCAGACCTTGTCCAGGGCCCAGGCGCGTTTCATGAAAAGTTGCAGGTCCACTTCCCAGGTGTATCCCATGGCGCCGTGGGTCTGGATGGCGTTCTTGGCGGCCAGCAGTGCCGCTTCGGTACAGGCGATGCGGGCGTGGGAAACCTGTACGTCCCGCTCCGGCAGGTTCTGCGCGACGGCATGGGCGGCGCGGTAGAGCGGGCCCTTGGCGAACTCGATCTGCACCGCGACGTTGGCCATCAAGTGCTTCACCGCCTGGAAGGAACCCACCGGCTTGCCGAACTGCTTGCGCTCGAAGCTGTAGTCCACCGCCAAATCCACCATGCGCTTTGCCAGGCCCAGCAGTTGGGCGGCGGTTCCCAGCGCCCCACGGTTCTTCGCGGCGGCCCAAAGTGCCCTGCCCTGCTCGCCTTCGGCCACGCGGGTCCCCGCGGTCGGCTTCCAGTCGACGCGGAACAGCTGCCGGCTCGGGTCCACTGATTCGTTGCGGGTAAGCTGAACCTGCTCGGGCAACACGGCGTGCACTTCATCGCCGTGGGGTAGCAACAGCAGACCGGCCACATGGGCGTCGGCCACCAGAGGGTTGCCCGGCTCGCCGACGGCGAGGCGGGCCTTGCCTTCGGCGATTCGGGTCAGCCATTCGCCTTGCAGGTCGAGCTGGTTCGGCAGGGCGGCAAGCAGCGGCACGCCGATGAGCATGGTGTCCACCAGGGGCTCGGGCAGGCCGGCGTAGCCGCACTCCTGGGCGAGGAGGATGAAGTCCAGCTCATTCATGTCCAGGCCGCCGAAGCCGTCCGGCACGGTCAGGGCGGTTAGGCCGAGTTCTGTAAGTTGGCCCCAGAGTTCGTCGCTGCGGCCGCTCCCGGTCTGCCATAACTCGCGGATGCGCTCCGGGATCACTTCGTTGGTAAGGAAGGCGCGCACGTTGTCCTGGAACAGCAGTTGGTCATCGCTGAAGGTGAAGTCCATGGCGCGCTCCTCAGGCTCGCGGCATGCCGAGCATGCGCTCGGCGATGATGTTGCGTTGGATCTCGTTGGTGCCGGCGTAGATGGGCCCGGCCTGGGCGAACAGGAAGCCGTCCAGCCAGTGCCCGACATCACCCGCATCCGGTGCTTCCGGCAGCAACTCGCCGCGCAGGCCGAGGATCGACAGCGCCGTCTCGTGCATTCGCTGGTCCAGTTCGGACCAGAAGATCTTGTTGGTGGAGGATTCCGGACCGATCTTGCCGCCCTTCACCAGCCGCGACGCCGTCATGTAGGTGTTCAGGGTGTAGGCCTCGGCGTCCATCCAGGCCCGCATCACCGCTTCGCCGATGGCCGGGTCCAGGTCCGCCTGTTCCCGGTTGGCCAGGTAGAGTTGCACCAGGCGCCGCGCGGTTTCCTGGAAGCGGGCCGGCGAGCGCAGCATCAGGCCGCGTTCGAAGCCGGCAGTGGACATCGCCACGTGCCAGCCCATGCCCTCCCCGCCCAGCACGTTATCCACAGGCACTTCCACGTCGTCGAAGAAAATTTCGGCGAAGCCCGGCAGGCCGTTGAGCTGCGGGATCGGGCGCACGGTGATACCGGGGCTGTTCAGCGGCAGGAGGATGAAAGTCAGTCCGTGGTGGCGGCTGGATTGCGGGTCGCTGCGGAACAGGCCGAACAGCCAGTCGGCCCAGACGGCGCGGGTGGACCAGGTTTTCTGGCCGTTGATCACATAGACGTCGCCCTTGCGCTCGGCCCGGCAGCGGATGGCAGCCATGTCCGAGCCGGCGTTGGGTTCCGACCAGCCCTGGGCCCAGATTTCCTCGCCCGTGGCCATCTTCGGCAGGAAGCGCTCCTGCTGTGCGGCGGTGCCGAACTCCATCAGGGTTGGGCCGAGCAGGAAGATGCCGTTCTGGTTGACCCGTGCCGGTGCGCCCGCGCGGTAGTACTCCTCTTCGAAGATCAACCACTGGATCAGGTCGCAGCCGCGTCCACCGAGTTCCTTTGGCCAGGTCACCATGCCCCAGCGACCCTCGTTGAGTTTCGCTTCCCAGACGCGGTGCTGGCGGAAGCCTTCCTCGCAGTCGAAGGATTGCAGCGGTTCAGCCGGCACATTGGCCGCCAGCCAGGCGCGGACCTCCTCACGGAAGGCCTGCTGTTCAGGTGTGTAGGTCAGGTCCATGGGCTCATCCCTTGAAGGTGGCGGTGCGCTTGTCGACGAAGGCATCGCGGGCTTCCTGGGAATCCAGCGAGCGGTAGGCCTGCAGGGTGAAGCCCTGCTCCCAGCGGTATTTGTCTTCGAGGTTGCCGTCTTCGATGCCGGTCAGCGCCTCCTTGGCCAGGGCGATCATGGCCGGGCTCTTGGCGGCGATCTTGCGGGCGATCTCCAGGGCCGCCTCGCGCAACTCGGCGCGGGGTACAACACGTTCCACGGCACCCAGGCGATAGGCCTCGGCGGCGTCGATCATCTCGCCGGTGAAGTACATGTGGCGCACCTTCTGCACCGGGAAAAGGCGCTGTAGGTGGGCGCCGCCGCCCATGGCACCACGGTCCACCTCGGGTACGCCGAAACGCGCGCAGTCAGAGGCGACCAGGATGTCCGCTGCGCCACACAGGCCGATGCCGCCACCGAGGACGAAACCGTGCACAGCGATGATCACTGGCTTGGGATTGCGGTGGACGGCCTTGAAGCTGTCGTAGTTGCCCTTGTTCACCGCGACTATCAGGTTGCCGTCAGCGGCCAGTTCCTTGATGTCTACGCCTGCGCAGAAGCCACGACCCTCGGCGCGGATGATGATGACCCGAACCTCGGGCGACTCGCCCAGGTGCTCGAGCTCGGCGGCGATGGCCGCCCAGCCTTTACTGTCGAAGGCGTTCACCGGCGGATGGTCGAAGACCATCTCGGCAATGCCGTTATCGATGCTCACGTGAAATGGACTGCTCATCCGGCTACCCCTTAGTTGTTCGATTTGTCGGTCACGCGGCGGCACAGCTCGGCGAGCCGTTGCTCGGCCTGCTGCACGATGGATTCGATGAGTTCGGCACAGCCCGGCAGGCTGTCGATGCTGGCGGCGATCTGCCCGGCGGGAAGTACGCCTGCCGCCGGCAGGCCCTCGACCATGGCCTTCTGGATCACCATCGGCGCGTTGGCGGCCATCAGCATCTGCGCGGCGCTGAGACCGTCGCTACCGCCGAGCTTCAACGCGCTGCCCAGCAGCTGGGCGATACTCGCGCCGCTGTGACGGCGGTAGGCCAGTGCACTGCGCAGGGCCAGCAACAGGCGTTTCAGGCCGCCGGAGCGTTCCAGGCTGTCGAGCAATTCGTTGCGGATCATCCGTTGCGGCATGCCATCGATGGCGCGACTGATGATGATGGCGGCTGGGTCGCGGACTTTCAGGTAGCGCTCCAGGGTGGCTGGCGGCACCGGGCTTTCGGCACTCATCAAAAAGCGCGTGCCCATGGCAATGCCTTCGGCACCGAGGGCCAGGGCCGATATCAGGCCGCGCCCGTCCTTGAAGCCGCCGGCGGCGACCACCGGAACATCGACGGCGTCCACCACCTGGCCGAGCAGAATCGAGGTGGGCACCGAGCCGGTGTGGCCACCACCCTCCCCGCCCTGCACGGTGACGGCGTCGGCGCCCATCTCCACCGCCTTCACTGCATGCTTGAGCGCACCCACCGTGGGTATGCAAACCACACCGGCATCCTTCAGGCGGGTGATCATCGCCTTGCCGGGCGAACGGCTGTAGCTCACCGCACGCACACCGTGCCTGAGCACCAGCTCGACGATCTCGCCGGCATTGGCCTGGTACATGTGGAAGTTGACGCCGAATGGCTGATCGGTGAGCGCCTTGGTTTCGAGGATGGCGGCTTCCATGCGCTGCGGTTCGATGGTGGCGCCGGCCAGGAAGCCAAAGCCGCCGGCGTTGCCGGTGGCCGCTACCAGTTTCGGATCGGCCACCCAGCCCATGGCGGTCTGGATGATCGGATAGCGACAACCCAGCAGTCGGGTCAGGCGAGTATCGAGTGAAATCGCCATCACGCCTCCGATGAGTTGCGCTGGGACTGCGCCATGCCGCGGGCGTCGTAGCCGCCGAGCTTGTCGCCGCTGACCAGTTCGTTGTGCACATGGGCGAAGTGATGGAGGCCGAACACCATGTCCATGGTGGCGCGCTTGCCCATCAGGTCCTCGGCGTTGTTCACCGCCTGTTTGGTCAGTTGCAGGCCCAGGCGCGGCATCTGCGCGATGCGCCGGGCTACGTCCAGGGTCACGTCTTCCAGCACGTCGCGTGGCACCACCTTGTTGACCATGCCCATCTGGTAGGCACGATCGGCGCCCATGCGCTCGCCGAGGAAGAGGAACTCCTTGGCGATGCGCGGATTCAGTTCGTGCACGTGGGCGAAGTACTCGACCCCCGGAATCCCCATGCGCACCACCGGATCGGCGAAATAGGCGTCCTCCGAGGCGATGATCAGGTCGCAGACCCAGGCCAGCATCAGTCCGCCGGCGATGCAGGCGCCCTGCACCATGGCGATGGTCGGCTTGGGCATGTCGCGCCAACGCCGGCACATGCCGAGATAGACCTCCTGCTCGCGGGCGTAGAGGAACTCTCCGCCTGGCTTGTTCACGTGGTCGTACCAGAGGCTGGTGCGTTCGAAGCTCTGGTTCACGTCGCGACCAGGCGTACCGATGTCGTGCCCGGCGGAGAAGTGCTTGCCGGCACCGCGCAGGACGATGACCTTGACCGCGTCGTCATCGCAGGCGCGACGGAAGGCGGCGTCCAGGGCGTAAGTCATGCGCGAGTTCTGCGCGTTGTGATACTCGGGGCGGTGCATGGTGACCAGGGCCAGCGGGCCCTGAACCTCGTACTGCACCACGTCTGCTTCTGCGGCCTGTTCGTGGCTCATGTGGGCGGCTCCGCCTCAGTGGGTCATGGCCCGGGCGCGCACGCCCGGCGGATTGTCCTTGAGCTGGCTGGCGCGCAGGTTGTGCGGGTCCAGCTGCTGGATGAGGATCAGTTGCTCGAGGGTCGGTGCGGCGGTGGTGGGAATCGCGTTCGGCACATGCAGCGGGAAGCTGGTGGCGGCCTGTACCTCTTCCACGCTGACACCGGGGTGCAGGGAGCGGATGCGCATCTGCCGACCGGGACCCTGGAAGTCGAGCACGCAGAGGTCGGTGACGATCATGCGGATATCGATCTCGTCCAGCGACCAGCCACGGGCGAGGCGCTCGGGGTTGTAGCCAACGGAGGCCACCACATCCACTTCGCCATCGACGAACACACGTTTGTTGTGGCTGGGCACCATGAACGAGTTCGCGTGGCTGATGGAATTGCCGGGGAAGCCACGTACGCCGAGCATCTGCGATTTGGGCTTGGCGTGTTCGCCGATGCAGGAAATGTTGGCCTGGCCGAAGCGGTCGATCTGCACCGGTCCCACCAGGGCATGGCGCTTGCCACTCCAGACATTGTCGAAGATGCGCGAAAAGCCCATCCAGCTGTCGAGTTTCGGCTGGTAGCCGCCGCGCGACCCGACCGGCACCGGCTCGGCGACCATGAAGGCTTCGGAGTCGGTCATCATCAGTTCGGCATTGCAGTTGAGCATCGCCAGCGACGCGGCCAGGCGCTGCAGCACGCCGATTCCAGTGGCGAGCACTTCACCGTCACCGGCGAACGCTTCGGAGGCGGCGCAGATCATCAGTTCAGCGAGGCTGTAGGGTTGTTTGGTGGCAGTCATCTCAGCGTCCTCAGAAAACCGGGAGCGGCAGTTGGCGGATGGCGTCCAGGCCACCTACGCGCGCGAGGTACTCCGCTTCCCCGCAGTTCACGTAGCGCTCCATGTAGGCCTGCCAGCCTTCTGGCTCGGCGGCCGAGGCGTTGTAGGCCTTGAAGTGAGCGGTGTCGAAGCCGTAGAGCGGCGCACAGGACGACGGGTGGGCGCCGCCTGGCAGATGAACGACGGCACTGGTGCGGTTGCGTTCCCAGAACACCTGGCGGGCGCGGGCCGGGTCCTCATGGAACCAGGCGCTGTCGACCAGCTCGTCACAACTGACAAAAGCCTTCTGTGCGGCACGCACGAAGAGGTCGTCCATATAGTGGTCGGGACCAGCGATCTGGCAGACGCCGCGGACATCGGCGCGGTCGACGTGAACCAGCGCCGCATCGAGCTTCAGCGCGGGCATGGCAACCCAGTCGCGACTGTCGTCGTAGGGGGAACTGACCAGCTTCAGTTCCGGGTTGATGCTCAGCACGTCGGTGCCCAGGCCCACGGCAGTGGGAATGAACGGCACGTTCATGGCGGCGGCCCTGAGGCCGAGCAGTAGCATGCCTTCGTCGATCTCCATCACTTCCACGGCGCCTTCCTGGCGGGCCTTGCGGAAGTAGGGTTCGAGCGGGATGAAGTCCAGCGAGACGAAGGCGTAGACCAGCTTCTTCACCTTGCCGGCGGCACAGAGCATGCCGACGTCGGCGCCGCCATAGGCGACCACCGTGAGGTCCTTGAGGCCGGAGCGCAGAATCTCGCGGACCAGGGCCATGGGCTTGCGCCTCGGGCCCCAACCGCCGATGCCAATGGTCATGCCGTCGCGTAGCTGTCCGACCACGTCGGCAGCGGTCATGCGTTTGTCCATGGGGCGGCTCCTTATTGACGGCCGACGCTGAAGTCATGGCCCCAGTGGCTGACCACGGTGCTCTCGAAGGGGGTATGGCGCTCCCAGTCCATGACCTTGCCGCCACAGCCGTACTCCAGGTCGAAGCCGCCCGGGGTCTGCATGTAGAAGCTGGTCATGTCGTCGTTGGTATGGCGACCGAGGGTGGCGGAGAGCTTCACACCGCTGGCGTGCATGCGGTCCAGCGCGCGGCCGACGTCATCCAGTTCGTGCACTTCCACCATCAGGTGCACGCAGCCCGACGGGATCGGACACTCGAACAGCGCCAGGGAGTGGTGGCGGCCGTTGTTGCAATGGAGGAAGTGGATGCGCTTTTCCGGTTCGGCCGGATCGGGGGTGAAGCGCACCTTCATCAGGTCGGAAAGGCCGAAGCCCATGACGCGCTCGTAGAAATCCAGGCAGCGGTCGAAGGCCGGTGCCGGCAGTACGGCATGGCCCATGCCGAGGTCGCTGGTGACGAAGCCGGAAACACCGACCGGGG